>DATAVY010000253.1:0-42178 GCA_036267495.1 Edaphobacter sp. | reverse complement strand
GGGTGGACGCATTGGTCCTTCGGGATAGGGTTCGCCCCGAAAATATCCATCGTCGCGAGGATCGGAGTAGATGATGCATCCAACCGCACCATGTTCTGCTGCGACCTTGGGCTTGATTCCGCGCCACGTCTCTCCGTATCGCGCAATTACAATCGCACCCTTGACAGAGACGCCCATTCGCGCCAGTTCTTCATAGTCAGCCGGCGCGCCGTAGTTCACGTAAACCAGTGGGGCTGTGACATCGCCATCGCGGGAATAGGCGTTATACGTCGGCAGCTGTTCCTTCTTTTGATCGGAAGTCGGATCCACTTTAATCGCGGGCTCTTCCAGCGTTGCTACGAATTTTTCCGGTCCCAGCAACTCCAGCTTCCGCGACTTCGGGGTGGGGAACAACGTGTCGAACTGCTCAATCTTCGCGTCCAGTCCATAGGACTTCAGCTGCGCCAGCAGCCACTCCGCATTGTCCTTGTCGTAAGGCGAACCCACATGGTGCGGCCGCGCCGACATTCGACGCATCGTCTCCCGGACCTTTGTAGGATCAGGCATCTCACGGAACTTCTGCTCCCACTGGACCTCGGCAGCGGCATGTTCGGAGGTATAGCCGCGCAGAGACACTTCTCCGGTGTTGACAGCGTAAGCGGAACTGGCAAGCAGAGTAAAACAGGCGATGGCCCTTCGCATGGTGGTAAAACTCCTGAATAAAGCTTTGAGGAATCCTACCACCGCGATTACTCGGCAATCGAAATTGCTTAGCGAAATTGCTTATCGATGCCAGTGCATCTTCCAGCCAAGGTACCTGACAGCGGCTTCATGGACAGGCGCAGCGGTGGTGGAAAAGTTCGCTGCCACATGGTGTTCGAAACCGTTTTCGCAGATATACCGCAGCAGCTCCTGCATCTTGGGAATCTCAACCACGCCAGCGCCGCCGAAGGTATGCAACGGATCGTTGGTGAAGGCGCCCTCGCCTACATAGCCCGTAATCTGTCCGGCAAAGTCATCCGTAGAAAAGCGGGCAAAGCTCATCGCCCCGGCCTTAACCGTCCCATCCAGCGTTCCATGCGTATTTTCCTTGCCCACAGTCCCGGCGATGATCTGCTGGAAGTCCATCTTGACGCCTTCATTGAAAAAATGTTTCGGCAGGTTCGAGCAGTGGAAGCAGACCGCCTTGTCGGGGTTGTCGCCATAGTTGTTGTTCCAATCGAGCAAGGCGCTCGGCGACTCGCTCGCCAGCGTCAGGGCATACATGCTGAGCGTGCCGAGGACATCGACTTCGCAGGCCGACGGAATCAAATTCTCACTCATCATGCTCATTACGGTGCAGGGGACCACACCAAGGAATTCCTCGATCGATGTCCAGCACTGTACAGCGCTTACCGTCAGCTGGCTGGCTTTCATCCATTGATCGATTACCGCGCCCAGTTTTGCCATCTTCATCAGTGCAGCTTCGGGCGTGTCGCCTACCGAAATATATTTTTTAATCGCTGCGAGCTTTGCCCGGGCGTCGTCGTCATTGTCTTTCATCCGCCCGATGCGTCCCATCACCTCGCTCAGGTCCAGCGTCTCAACAGTAATGCCTGACCGCTCCAGGAGCTTCTCGGAATAACGAACCGTATTAAATGCTGTCGGGCGTGCGCCGATCGCACCAAAGCGCACGTTCTTCAAACCCTTCACGATGCGACAAACACCGGAAAACCACTGAAGATCCGCCTTGAATTCAACCGAATCGGGCGCCTCGGTGTGCAGTGTTGTCAACGAATAGGGAATTCCGTATTGCTTGAGGTTGTTGCAGATCGACATTTTGCCGCAGAAACTGTCTCTTCGGAAAGCGATCGTCATTTTTCCGGCATGATCCGGCGTCGCCTGGATCATCACAGGGACCTGCAGGTTCGCAAGCCGCAACGCGTCCGCCAGTCCGCGTTCCTCGCCGAAGTTGGGCAGAGTGAGGATGATCCCGTCGATCTCGCCCGCGTACTTCTTGAACAAGGTCGCGCATTTCTTCGCATCTTCATAGCTCTCGACGGCGCCGTGGGCGGTCTCCTCCGGCGTGAGCACAATCGGCTTGATCCCAGCAGCTTCGAGCGCCGCGATCATCTCCAGCCGCCCGCTGGTGGCCAGGTGGCTGGGGAAAAATCCACGGTTGCCTACAATCACACCCATCGTCATCTGCTTCGCCATAGTGCTCCTGAATTCATGCCCGTTCGGGGTCTTGATCGTGGAAGGCTATCCGCACATCGTTGCGCGCCTGCGCTAAACACGCAACATCCTAGTTAATTTTAAGCCCTGCCTGGACGAAATCGAATCGAATAGAATCCGCCAAAAACAGTCAGGACTATGCCCCACCACAATGTCGGGTGCAGCGACTCGAGCCATGGCAGCAATAACTCATTCGGCGGCGGCTTGTGAAACTCTACGATTCCGGTCGCCACCAGCACCAGGCCATAAGCCAACATCAGAATGCCGCAGAAGAACCAGATCGAAAGTTCCGCGGACTCGATCTCATGCTCGTGTTTATCCATCGCAGCCACCTCTTACCAGAAGATCAAATTCAAAATGAAGAAGACAACGATCACTACAATGGCCCAGAAGATCGGCTTCTGCCAGAGAGTAGTTGACCCGTCGTGCGGGATCGGCGTCACGCCATACACCAGTCCTGAAAGTTGTTCGTTTGGAACCGGCTTGGTGACGAGACTCACGATGACCGTAACCACGACGCAGATAATCCAACTCCATAGGGCGCGGTAAAGGTTCTCCGCCATAGGCTTCGCATCGTCCGACAGGGCAACTCGTGAAAGCGCATAAGCTTTGTGCTCGAGGGTGCCGAAGTTCGTATAGATCCACATGCCGATGGAGGAAGCAGTTCCGGCGAGCAGTCCCAGAAATCCGCCCCAGTGGGTCGCTCGTTTCCACAACATTCCCAGGATCACCGTGCCGAACAGCGGTGCGATAAAGAAGCTGAATAGCGCCTGCACGTAATCCATGATGCTGGCCGCATTCATGACCAGGTACGCTGTGGCGATTGACACCAGCATGCCGATCACAGTCGACCAGCGACCCATCGTCACGTAGTGTTTATCGCTGGCCTTTTTGTTGATAAACGCGCCGTAGATGTCGTACGTCCATACTGTTGAAAATGCACTGACGTTACCCGCCATGCCGCTCATGAATCCGGCCACCAGGGCCGTAATGCCCAATCCCAGGAGACCAGGCCCACAGTAGCGGATCAGCATCAGTGGGAGCACCTCGTTGTAGCTGTGCTGTCCCGTTGCCGCCGCGACACTCTCCGGGACCAGGTGCATCATGCTGCCGTCTGGATTCTTCAATACCGCCAGTGCCAGCAGCCCGGGGAGAATAACGATGAGCGGCACGGCCATCTTGAAGGCAGAACCGATGATCGGAGCCATTTTTGCAGCTCGCAGGTTGTGCGCGCTTAACACCCTCTGGACGACGAGGAAGTCGGTCGTCCAATATCCGAAGCTGATGACAAACCCCAGGCCGAAGACGATTCCGGTCCAGTGCACACCCATCGGGTTGTCGCTAAAGTGGCCGACCGTGCTCCAAAGATGGGTGTAGTCGCTTCTGCCTACGTTCGCCGCAATCTGTGCCTTGAGATTGGTCCATCCGCCGGCTTCGATCAATCCCAGAATTGGAATCATCGCTGCGCCCGCCCAGATCAACACAAACTGCAGCACTTCATTGATAATCGCGGATCGCAGTCCGCCGAGCATGACATACAGCGCTACTGTGGCGGCCCCAACCCAGATCGAAAAGGTAATGTTCCATCCAAGCACGGTCTGCATCACCACCGCCATGGCGAACATGTTGACGCCGCTCATCAGGATGGTCATAAACGCGAATGAGATCGCGGACAGACCGCGAGCAGGCTCTCCGAATCGCAACTGAAGATAGCCTGGGACCGAGTGGGTTTTGGAGATGTAGTAGAACGGCATCATCACGATGCCAAGAAACAGCATCGCCGGAATCGCTCCGATCCAGTACCAGTGCACGGCCAGAATCCCATACTGATAGGCAGCTCCGGCCCATCCCATCAACTCGAGCGATCCAAGATTGGCCGAGACAAAACTCAATCCCGCGATCCACGCGGTCATCTCCCGTCCCGCCAGGAAAAAGTCTTCACTGGTGTTGGCTTTGCCCTTGGCATAAAAACCGATGAACACTACCAGGGCGAAATAGAGCACCAGGATGAGAACATCCACTGGCGCCAGTCGGGTCAATTGCCGGTTTATCAGTAGAAGCGCCGCAAAAACCTGCATCTGTCAAAACCCAGGGATCACGTTAGCCAGCATGATCTAGCCGGCAAAAGTCGACCCCACCTCTCCATCGAGATTTATCTTCGGCATCAAAAAAATACCTTCACTCCAGGCATTCGGGGCGATGCACAAAACGCCAAAACTACCTTCTACCGAACGTTGCAACTATACACAACGAATTTCTCACAGCACAATAACAAAATAGGCCGACATTAGCATAGTCCACCTGGTTTTCAGCTGGTTCGAGGCTTCATCTTTCTCCCCACACCGACAATTCTTGGACCTTACCTGCAACGCTTCTCTTCCGGGCCGACTCTATCCTGCTAAGGTTCTGGTCCGACCCAAAGGAGTTTCCATGCAAATGCGCAAGTTACAAGCTATCGTTCTGACCTCAGCGCTTATGGTTTTCGTCGCAACCGGTTTGGCCGTCGCGCAGGATGGAGCCAAACAGGACATGAGGGCCGCAGGCGCCAACACCAGAAAGGCCGCCAGGAATACAGGGCATGCTGTCTCAACCGGGACAAAAAAGACCTACAACAAAACCGCCAGGGGAACAGATACGGCATATCACAAGACGGCTCACGGCACGAAGACGGCCACAGACAAAACAGTCTCCGGCACAAAGACCGTTGGCAAAGATGTCGGTCACGGCACCAAGACCGCTGCGCATGACACCGCGAAGGGAACGAGAAGGGCCGGCGACAAGATCGCCGGTAAGCCGAATCCGCAATAGTGCAAGCTACTCTGGCTCAGGCTGACCGTACCATTGAATATTTGCTCGGCCAGACCACCGTTGCCGCCAAGGCTACCAGGGCGATCCAATACAGATCTGCTCCCAGCAGATGAAGAATCTGCATCCAGATTGGGGCCAGCAGCAGTATGTCCGCGACCCCAAGGATAATCTGGATCCCCAGCAGCCAAATCACGGCTCGGCTTAATTTTGTCCGCACCCTGGCCGCAAGCAATATCACGCAAACGACGCCGATCATCACTGCTGCCGGGTGCACCCACCGCATCCGGACCAGCAGAGGGGCATTCACTGCAAAGTCTTGTCTCAGTCCGGCCTGGACGCTGGCCGAGGGAAACAGCGTGTCGGCCAACGCCGCCAGCGATCCCGTAGCGCCCATCAGAATGGTAGCTGCCACTGCCAACCACACTAGCCACTTTGCATGTGAGTTTGTAGCTGCCGTCGGTTCACTCTTTCTTTGCGTCAGAAACCATGCCGTCAGCGACAACGTGCCCAGCAGCAGCAACGTATTTGTGAAGTGAATCGACTGCATCACCACGCGCCCCGTAGAGATGTTGTTCTCGACGTAGCCCCGCAGCACCAGCACTGCGCCGAGCAGCGCCTCCGTCACCAGAAATATGCAAGACGCTACAACAGCCCGGCGTGCTTTGTGTCCCGGTCTGGTCGCGTAAAAGATCCAGCCTGTCAAAGCGATCACCAGCGCGGTACAAATGCCGGTCAGAGACCGGTGCGTATACTCGATCACCGTCGCTAGTCGCGGGTGATGAGGGAAGAAATCGCCATTGCACAGCGGCCAGCGGTTTCCACACCCTCCGCCGGAGCTGGTCGCACGCACCACAGCCCCTTCGAGCACCACCAGTACCATGAACGCCAGCACAAACCAGGCGAACCGAGTCAGCAACTGCGATCGATCTCTCGCCGTCACTCGAACCGTTGTCGCCATGCTCTCATTTTACTCAGTCTGAACTTCTCTGTGCCGCACTCACTCAACCGCTCGCCAGTTCCTTCGCCCGTTGCGTGGCTCGCTTCACCGCCTTGATCAGCGTCACCCGCAAGCCGCCCTCTTCGAGCTCAAGAATTCCATCGACCGTGCATCCCGCGGGAGTGGTCACGGCATCCTTCAGCAGAGCCGGATGGTATCCCGTCTCCAACACCATTCGTGCCGAGCCGAGTGTCGTCTGGGCAGCAAGCAGGGTCGCTACATCGCGTGGCAGCCCGACATTGACTCCCGCCTCCGCCAAAGCCTCGATGATGATGTAAAGAAACGCCGGTCCCGATCCTGACAATCCAGTCACCGCGTCCATATGTTTCTCATCGACAACAACCGTCCTGCCGACGGTCTGAAAGATCTTCTGCGCCATTGCCATCTGCTCTACCGAGACAAAACGCCCGGCACAGAGAGCCGTAATCCCCGCAGCCAGCATCGCCGGAGTATTCGGCATCGCGCGAACCACCGCCAGCTCACATGCCGCGCCATCTTCAATCGCCTGCGTCTTCACCGAGGCGGCAAACGAGAGAACCATCTTCTTCGGAGTTAGTACCGCCCTGATCTCTTCGATGAGCGCGGGAACCTGAATCGGCTTGACTCCAAGCAGGATCACGTCCGCCTGCCGCGCAGCAGCCAGATTGTCCGTCGTGACCTCAACTCCAAACTGCGCCGACAAGGCTCTGGCCCTCTCCGCATGCTGCACCGTGGCAAAGAGCTGTTCCGGCGCAAGCAGTCTGTTTTTCAGGAAGGCCTGCAGCAGAATGCCGCCCATCTTACCTGCGCCCAGCACCGCGACCCGGAGCCCCGGAATCGCCGGAGAAGAAGCAGCAATCGGAAGCTCGAAACTCTCACTCATGCTGAAAGGCTATCAGAGGTTATTGCTTCCGAGTCGCGATCCAGCCGTCCACGCGTTGCTCCAGAACATCCAGCGGCAGTGCGCCAGAGTCCAGCACCTCATCGTGAAACGCCTTGATGTCGAACTTCGGGCCCAAGGCCGCTTTTGCCCTGTCGCGCAGTTCGAGAATCTTCAACTGGCCCATCTTGTATCCGAGCGCCTGCGCCGGCCATGCGATATAGCGATCCACCTCGGCCTGAATGTTGGTCTCGTCGATCGCAGAGTGCTCGCGGAAGTAATCCACCATCTGCTGCCGCGTCCAGTGTTGTGAGTGCACGCCTGTATCCACCACCAGGCGTATCGCTCGCCACATATCGTTTTCCAGCCGTCCGTAGTCGCTGTAGGGATCTTTGTAGAGTCCGGCATCCTTGCCCAGCCGTTCGCTGTACAAACCCCAGCCCTCCGTAAACGCCGTGTAGTCCTGATATTTGCGAAACTCAGGCAGCCCGGTCAGCTCCTGCGCGATCGATAGCTGCAGATGATGGCCCGGCAGTCCCTCGTGGTACGCCACCGCCTCGACCGGTGCCAGCGAACGCTCTCGAAAGTTGTAGGTGTTGACGTACACACGTCCGGGCCTGCTTCCGTCCGGCGTGCCGTTGTCGTAATAGGCCGCGGCCTGATCCTTTTCCATGTACGCCGGTACGGGAACCACCTCCAGCGGCGCCTTCGGCAATCGCCCAAACAGCTCGGGAAGCTTTGGTTTCATGCCGGCGATATATCCCTTGTAAGCGTCGATCAAAGCATCCGCAGATGCAGAATGCTCCTTCGGATTAGCAGCCAGCGCTGAACGAAAGCTCTTGATATCCTCGAACCCCAAGCGCTTCACGATCGCCAGCATCTCCGACTCATCGCGCTTCACTTCGTCCAGGCCGATCTGATGAATCTCCGCAGCGGTCTTGTTCAGCGTCGTGCTCTGCCGGATCCGGAAGGCATAGTACGCATCGCCATCGGGAATCGCCGCGACTCCCGGCTCCTGGCGCGACTTCGGAATATATTCCGCCTTCAGAAATCCCGCGAGCCGCTTATACGACGGCAGCACGTCGGCTGAGATAGCCTGGAGCATCTCCGTCGAGATGCGCTTCTGCTCCGCCGCGCTCACAGACTTCGGGAATCTCTTCAATGGCAGCGCAAACGGGCTCTCCTCGGGCTTTGAATTCGCCAGCGTCTGGGTCTGGACCAGTACCTTTTCCATCAAATACTGTGGCGGAGTTCGTCCCTCATCCGCGCCGAGTTGCATGTTGGTCATGATCTGCGAGAAAGCCGCCGGAACCTTCGTCAGCCGCGTAATGTAGTCGTCATAATCCTTGACCGAATCGAACTGGAGTCTGGCCGGAAGTTGCGCGAGGTCGGTATGAAAGCCGTTGAACTGATTCAACGGCATCTCCCACTCTTTGAACTTTGCGCTCTCCTGAGCTTCGATCAGGGATCGTAGCATCAGGTCCGTCGATAACCGCTCCTGCTCGGACAGCCCGGTCGTATCGATCTCCGACAGCTGCTGAATATAATCGCGTCCGCGTGCCAGTGCTGCGTTCACTTCTTTCGGCGAATAATCCGTCAGTTGGTCGTTGTACCGTTTGTCCCCGATCGAGGAAGCAAACTCAGGCGCGTGCCTCAGCTTGTCCTGCCATATCTGATCGAACAAAGCGGAAAGAGCTTTGCTTCGCGGGCCAACGGGAGTTGTCGGTTGTGCCGAAGCCCCTGTTTGCGCCTGTGCCGCCAAAGCTCCCACGCTCAAGCAGCCAACCAACATCGAATAACCCAACCGGCGCAGCAGACTTCCTGGCATATTCCATCCTCGACCCACATGTCAGTCTACCGTGACATTGGCGTGGACTCATCCGATCTACCCGTTCAGTGGCATCAACCCTCCTGCCACACCCTGCCGGAACTACTTTCCAGAAGCTCCTGTGTCCAGCACTCGATAGAGCGTCGACCGGCTGATCCCCAGCATCTCAGCCGCGCGCAGCTTATTACCTTTACAGTCCTTTAGCACTCGTATCACATGCTGCTCAAGGACATCTTGCAGTTTTACGCTTTCGTTTGCACCTGGCGCCGGCAGTTCCGGTTTCTCTTGTCCTGTGAGCATCGGCATATGCAACTGAAGCAACCCTCCATTGCTCTGTAGGACTCCATCGCGCAACACGCTTTCCAACTCGCGCATATTGCCCGGCCAGCGACATCGCCGCATCTGCTCCATCGCGTCCTCTGGGATATCGGAAAATCTCCTGTCATACAACAACGCAAATCGGCCGAGAAAGTATTGCACCAACTCGTCAAGGTCGTCGATGCGTTCGCGCAACGGCGGCACGGTAATCTCCACCGTGGCAAGGCGCTGATAGAGTTCATGCCGAAAGCGTCCGATAGACACCGGTATTCTCAAATCCTGACTTGTGGATGCGATCACCCGCAGATCGATTCTCTGCTCCATTCTCTTCGGCACGTCGACGCGATTCGGCGCAGAGTCATGTTGTTTCAACAGGTTCAACAGCCGCCCCTGTGCCTTCAAAGGCATCTCGCCGATTTCATCCAGGAACAACGTCGCCCGCTGGGACCTCTCCGCCAACCGGTGAACGGCATCATTCAATCCAGCATTCTGGTCCAACTCGGCCAGATCGCCTTCAAAGATTGCAGCTCGGCACGAGAGGAACGGAACTTTGCCATCCCGGGATCTATCGTGCAGTGCGCGCGCGACTAACTCCTTCTCTGTGCCGGTTTCTCCCTTTACCAGCACGGTACGAAAATGCGGACCAATTCGCTGCACCTGCAGGCGCAGACGTCGTATCGCAGCACTACTCCCCATCATCCCGAACTCATCGCTCCCAGCCGGATGTAGCGCGGCAGCCACCGGCGAAGTGAAGGCGAGGCAAGAAGAGGCTGCTGGGGAAATTGACATGGCTTGTTCTTATATCGGCAAATTACGCCTTCAGGTTGAGCCTTAAATGCGAAAAACCGGAAACCCGCAGAGGCGAGTTCCCGGTCCGATCTGGAAGCGAAAAACTAAGCGGTTGTAGCTGCGCAGTAGGTATCGAATGCCCGGGTCAACTCCTGCGCGATTGCCGGAGCGGTAGAGGTTTCGATTGCCGAACGCTGCATCAGGTATACCAGCTGTCCGTCGCGCAGAATCGCGATTGCAGGCGAGGTAGGCGGATGTCCGCCAAAGTAACTTCGCGCCTTCTCGGTAGCATCGCGGTCCTGTCCTGCGAACACGGTCACCGCGTGGTCAGGTTTCGCGGCATGCTGCATCGCCAGGCGGACTCCCGGGCGCATCTTGCCGGCCGCACAGCCGCAGATGGAGTTCACTACCACCATCGTCGTTCCGGGCTGCGCCAGTGCCGAATCGACATCGGCTGCAGTACGGGCTTCCGCTATACCGGCGCGCGTCAGTTCTTCGCGCATTGGAATCACCATAATCTCTGGATACATTTCATCTCTCCTGATCGCGGAATTCATCCGCGTCCCTCTTTTTAATTCTATGGTCCACCCTGAAGGCCCGTCACCTTCTCTCTGAGAAAGTGTGCAAAGTCTTCAAAACGAATCCTATAAGTCCGGACTTCCACCTGCTCAAGGGTTTAAAAAGCAATCTTTATCCTTGGTGCAGTGAATAGTACTCAAACTTAAGTCTATCAGGGTGTCCAACGGCGTGCCCGGTCGTTTTCTTCGCTCGCGCTCTGTCTTCTCGGCGATGTTGTACTCTCAAGCCGTGCCTTTGCAGCTTCAAGAGTTTGTGCCACTTGCCCCCTACACGACGCTCGGAGTAGGCGGACCAGCCCGTTTCTTCTGTGAGGTGCGCAGCGAGGCCGAGGTGGAGCAGGCGGCGCAGTTCGCCCGGCATCGCAATCTCCCACTCTTCGTTCTCGGTGGTGGAAGCAATCTGCTGGTGAGCGATGCGGGCTTTGACGGGGTCGTACTGCGCGTCGGCGCAACGGACTCGAAGCAGGAGTGCAGGGAAGGGGAATGCGTGCTGCTCGAAGTAGGCGCAGGCGAAAACTGGGATGATGTCGTGCTTTACACCGTCGATCGCGGATATGCCGGAGTCGAATGTCTTGCCGGCATTCCCGGCGACGTCGGGGGCACCCCGGTCCAGAATGTCGGAGCCTATGGGCAGGAGGTCGCCGAGACCATTCTCCAGGTGCGCGCGTACGATCTCGAAACCCACGCCTTCATCGATCTCGATCACGAGGCTTGCCGCTTCGGTTACCGTCGCAGCATCTTCAACATGGATGCCCGTGGACGATACATCGTGATCGCTGTCACCTACAAGCTGCGGGCGGGAGGAGAGCCCGCTTTGCGCTATGCCGATGTCAAGCGTCACTTCGTCGCGCAGATGGAACGAGGGGAAAGTCCTACGCTCCGCCAGGTGTACGATGCGGTGCGGTCGATTCGCGAGCAGAAGGGAATGCTCGTAGGCCAGGGCGGCCCGGACGGCCGGAGCGCCGGCTCCTTCTTCAAAAATCCTGTGATCGAATCGGCAACCCTGCCGCAAATTGCTCTTCGTGCCGCCTGCCGCCCGGAAGAGGTGCCGCACTATCCGGCAGGAGATGGAAGGATCAAGCTTGCGGCAGCGTGGCTGATCGAGCAGTCCGGCTTCCATAAGGGGTACGCGATGGGCCGCGCGGCAATCTCCTCGCGCCATACCCTCGCGCTGGTCAATCTCGGCGAAGCGACCGCCGATGACCTGATCGCTCTACGCGATGCCGTGAGGTCGGCAGTCGAAACGAGGTTCGGTCTTCCTCTGGAGCAGGAACCAGTCATGCTCGGCTTTCCTTCGATGCATTGAGCTGTTGCAGCAAGCGCTCGCGCTCTCCGGCAAGCACCTCGGCAACCGGGCCCTGGCGTACGATGCGGCCTTCCGCAATCTTGATGACCTCAGCGCCAAGTTGAAATGCTTCCGTCACATCGTGAGTCACCGACAGGATTGGAACCCGGGACCGTTCCTGCCAGGCAACAAGATCGGTGATCAACTCGTCTCGCAGCTCGCGGTCGAGACCCGTAAAAGGTTCATCGAGCAGAAGTACGTGAATGCGCCGTGCCATGGTCGCGCGTGCCAGATGGACGCGCTGGGTTTCGCCGCCCGAAAGCTCGTCAGGCCGCTGATGAAGCAGATGTTCGATGCGAAATAGCCTGGGTACGGTCTCGTTCCGCTCGTCGAGATGTTTTTGCTCCGCAACTTCTCGAGCGCCATGCAGTCCAAATCGGATGTTCTGCAAAACGGTCCTATGGGGAAACAGGCTTGGCTTCTGGGACGCAAGGACCATGCCACGCTTGTGCGGCGGCAGGCAAAGGCCGTTCGTTGTGTCGATCAAGTCGATTCCGGGTTGATTCGAAGAGACTGATTCGGGATGGTCGACGATGTGCGCGAAGTCAGGCTGGAACAGACCGGTGATGGCGCGGAGAATGGTCGTCTTTCCCGATCCGGATGGGCCAAAGAGAATCGTCCACGGCTGGGTGAGTTCGAACTTAACATCGATCTGAAGTTTGCCGACATTGTGACGCAACTGCACGCTGAGACGCGATATCTGCGGATAAACCGCCGAGCCCTGAGGCGATGC
Organism: Edaphobacter sp.; assembly: GCA_036267495.1. Classification (GTDB taxonomy): domain Bacteria; phylum Acidobacteriota; class Terriglobia; order Terriglobales; family Acidobacteriaceae; genus Edaphobacter. The sequence continues at coordinate 29,730 of DATAVY010000253.1, read as the reverse complement.
GGGTTGAAAGAGATCAGCCAAGCACCACCCGCCTTCCCGCACTGCGCCAGTACACGACGACCAGTGTCATCAGACTGAACGCCACCAGCAGCAACGCCGTTCGGTTCGCCGCGGCATAGTTGAACTCCTCCACCTGGTTGTAAAGTGCAATGGAGAGCGTCTGCGTCGCGCCGGGAATATTTCCTCCGAGCATCAGAACCACGCCAAACTCACCGACGGTGTGGGTAAATGTCAGTACCGCGCTGGTCAGCAGCGAGCCTCGCGTCAGCGGCAGAACCACGCTCCAGAATGTCCGCCAGGGCGAGGCCCCCAGTCCTGCCGCCGCCTCGACATACGCGCCATCAACTGCGGAAAATCCCGCCACCAGCGGTTGCACTGCAAACGGCAAGCTATAGAGAACCGACCCAACCAGCAATCCCGTAAAGCTGAACGCCAGGGGATGCCCCAGCACCCGCATCAAGAGCCGCCCCGGAGCGCTCAGCGGCCCCAGTGCAACCAGCAGATAAAATCCCAGCACCGTCGGGGGCAAAACCAGCGGCAATGCTACGACTGCCTGGACCAGCGCTCGCCCAGCTCCGCGTCCGGAAGCGATCCACCACGCGAGCGGCAACGCTACGACGAGCAGAATCGCCGTCGTCCCCACCGCCAGCCGCAACGTCAACCAGAGCGCCGCAAGATCCATACAGCGACAAGTCTATTGCACGAAGCGGAACTGACAGAACTCTGGTTATGCTGCGGACTGTTTTCATCCCAATACTCAATTTTTTATCCTGATAGTCAACTTCCGGATTGCCCCGTACTGCGGGAACATCCAGAGATCTGCTTTTGGCTGATCGCTATAGCCGATGACCTTCGAAGATTTCAGGAACCTTTCCGCTCGTCTCTGCGTTAACGGTCACATGAAACAAAATCCAGCAGGCAGTTCTCTTTGGATACGCGTGTCGATTCCCCTTGGAGTCGGGCTGTTCCTCTTTGCGCTGGCAGGGTCGGCTTTTCTGGTTCCACAGCTCCGAGTTCTGCACGTGCTCCAGGCACTGATTTATGTGGCTATCCTTGTGCTGGCTGGGCGCAACAGTCCGTGGGGATTTGGCATCGGGGTCATGGTACCGACGGCGTGGAACTGCCTGAACCTGTTCGTGACTCATCTCTTCCAGAAAGGGGCTGTGCAGTTCTGGTCTCTGGCGCACACGGGGCATGTAGGTCAGCGAGGGCCGATGCTGGTGCTAGTCGGAGGCGTGGCCCACTTGCTGCTCATCATCGCTTGCTTAACCGCGTTCCTGCAGCAGGGGCCTGGAGAGAGGCAATGGGGCAAGTTCCTCGGAGGAGGCTTTCTGGCCTTAGGCTATCTCGTCTTGATTATTGCCATCGCAAGGCCGCGCTAGCTTCATCATGCAGGGGGCGGCCAGGCAAGGTAGCAAAGAGTCCGAGGTTCCGGCGGTCCAACGCGGGCACGACGATGAGCAGATGCAGGTGGAATCTACCGCACCGGTGATAATCCCAGCTTCGGCCAATTCTGCTGCACGTCAGGCGACAACAGCCAGTCAAGAAAAGCATGTGCCTCTGCCTTGCGATCTGAATTCTTCATGATCACGGCGCACTGTCGTATCTCCGGATACTGCGAAAACGGCACCAGAACGTAGGTCCCGATCTCCTTGAAGTGCTCTGTGCTGGCAGCTGTCAGCGAGATCAGCCCAAGCTGCGCATTTCCTGACTCCACAAACTGCGCCGTCTGCGCGATATTTTCTGCGACGACAAGATGCGGAGCCACCTTGTCGTAGAGCTTCATCTTGCGCAGAGCATCTGCGGCGGCCCGTCCATAGGGAGCGTGCAGTTCATTCGCGATGGCAATCGTCTTTACGCGTGGATCGGTCAGGCGATCCAAGCTGAGAGGCAGCAGGCCTGAGTCCTTCCGCGTCCACAACACCAGGGTTCCCTTGGCGTACGCCGTTGGAGCCGATCCATCCGCAAGCCCCGCCGCCACGATTTTTTCCGGATAAACAAAGTCGGCGCCGAGAAAAATATCCATCGGAGCGCCATTGATAATCTGCGTCGCGAGTGTTGAGGACGACCCGAAGCTGACCACCAGCTTGACTCCCGTGGCGTGTTCATAGGACTGGGAGAGCACCGGCATTATCGGCTGCAGATCCGCTGCCGCGGCAACTCGGAGCTCCTTCTGCCCCCACGCGGATGAGCCGCCTGCGAGCGAGGCCAGGCACAGAAAGAGAAGCGACGCGGCGGCAGACGCGCTTCGCCCTTTACGATAGGCTAGAGACAACCATGACAGGTGCGACACATCATCTTAGATGCACAGAATGCGCCGCCGTCATCACGAAAGATGATGTCAGCAGCGACTTTCGCTGTCCGGAATGCCGTGGTCTCTACGAAGTGGTCTATGCGTGGTCGGACGCGAAACGCGGCGAAACTCCAGACGTGCCTGCCGATCCCGGCAGCCGCCTCCCAAACCCGAGCGCGCTTCGCTGGCTCTGGCAGGAGCGCCGGTCATCCAGCATGGCGGTGGATCAATCCGGCGTCTGGCGTTTTCGCGATCTGCTGCCTATCGTCGATGACTTCGAAAAAGTCGTGACCCTTCGCGAAGGCAACACGCCGCTCTACGATCTTCCGCGTTGCGCCCGCGCCCTTGGACTCAACTGGCTGCTCGCCAAACACCAGGGCATGAATCCCACCGGCTCCTTCAAGGACACTGGCATGACGGCTGCGCTTTCGGTCGCTGCCCAGCGCGGCTTTGAATGGGTCGCCTGCGCGTCCACGGGAAATACCTCGGCGGCGATGGCCGCGTATGCAGCTCGTGCCGGTCTGCGCAGCATCGTCTTCATCCCCGAAGGCAAGATCGCCTGGGGCAAGCTCTCTCAGGCAATGGACTACGGGGCACTCACCCTGCAGCTTAAGACGGACTTCGATGGCTGCGTCAACATCCTTGCCGAGCTGGTCCGGAAATTTCCTATCTATCTTCTCAATTCGGTTAATCCGTACCGGCTCGAAGGCCAGAAGACACCGGCGTTTGAGATGGTCGAGCAGATGGACTGGCAGGTACCCGAGCACATCATCGTTCCGGGTGGTAATCTCGCCAACTCGTCTGCGCTAGGCAAAGGTTTTATCGAGATGGTTCAGCTCGGCCTCATTCCACGTGCGCCCAAGATCAGCATCATCCAGGCCGAGGGCGCAAACCCGCTGTATCGCTGGTTCACCGACGCCAATCGCGTGATGAAGCCCGTGATCGCCGATACACGCGCGACTGCCATCCGCATTGGCAACCCCGCCTCCTGGCGTAAGGCAGCTACAGTTATCGATCAGCTTGGCGGCTGGTGCGAACAGGTCTCCGAGCAGGAGATCGCGTTGGCGAAGGCAGAGATCGGCGCCGAGGGTATCGGTTGCGAGCCCGCCTCCGCGGTTACCCTTGCAGGGCTGAAAAAACTTGTCGCCCTGCGCAAGATCGCCCCTGAGGAGCGCGTAGTCCTGGTGCTCACCGGCCACACGCTCAAGGACTCGCAGTACACCATCGATTACCACCGTGACGAACTCTTCACGGAAGCCGAGAAGACTCAACTCACTATCGCCGATCGGGCGCGCCACGCAGGATTGCGCAAGCCGCCTATCGTCCTCGAAGCTGATCCCGACGTGGTCCTTCACACGCTGGAATCGCATATGAACCAACCTCAGCCGGCATGATCGACGCCACCCAGAGCAGGCCCTTTCACGTCAGTCTGCCTGCGACTTCGGCAAACCTGGGTCCCGGCTTCGACGCTCTGGGTCTTGCGATGGCGCTTTATCTCACCATCGACGCCACTCCTGCCGAGGGCTTCCATATTGAAGCTACCGGCCGTAATCAGGATCGTTGCGCCAATCTCGAAAACAATCTCATCATCACTACCTACATCGATGTGCTGGCTAACGTGGGCATGCCCGCTCCCGGGCTTCATCTTCGGCTGCACAACGAGATTCCACTGGCGATGGGCTGCGGCTCCAGCGCGGCGGCTCTGCTTGCCGGCATTCTCTTGGCTAACCAATTCGGCGATCTCAATTGGACCGATCAACAGATTCTCGAGGAGGGCTGCCGCCGCGAAGGCCACCCCGACAACATAGCTGCCTGCTATCTGGGTGGAATGACCGCCTCTGCGACAACAAAAGATGGCCTGGTTATGGCGACCTTTGGACAGAATCTAACCTGGCAACTGCTTCTGGCGCTTCCCAACGCCAGCCTTTCCACCAAAAAGGCGCGCGCCCTGCTTCCGGCCAACTACTCCCGCGAAGATGCTGTAGCGAATATTCAGGCGACTGCTCTGCTGGTTTCCGCCTTCGCCCAGGGACGCGGCGATCTGCTTCGCACCGCCATGCAGGATCGCCTGCACCAGCCCTATCGAATGCATGCCTGCCCACTGCTGCCTTTGCTTCTGCCGTTGACCGAAAATCCTGCCGTCCTCGGAGTCGCTCTAAGTGGGGCAGGACCATCTATTCTGCTGATCACGGACTCAGCCGACGCGCAACTCGATGCAATTATCCGTCAAGCCGCAGGGATTCCTGAGCTTGAGATCATTCATACAACTATCTCCACCGGCATACGCAACATCTAACTCATTCTTTTCGCTAGGGTTATGCTTTGTTGATCCTCTGGTAACAGGGTAACTTTTCTCTGGATTACCTAAGATTGCTTTACGTCATCAATATTTGTCCGTACCTTATCACTCGTGGGCAGTTCTGGGGAGGGCTGCTACGCCGCCCGTTGACCTCTTTATAGAGGTCCGGGCGTTTGCTCTTTAAGCCCTACAACTTCCGTCCTGAACCCTTCGAGCATCCTCGAACATCTATTATTCTGTAGACTGCGCTATACCGCATGGGTGTACAAGGTGTAGAGCAATCTGGAGGAAGTTAAATGGCAGGTCTGCACGTCACGGAAGTAAACGATTCCAACTTTGAAAAAGATGTTCTCCAGTCGGCAGAGCCCGTTCTGGTAGATTTTTGGGCCGCCTGGTGCGGTCCTTGCCGAGCCTTGGCCCCGGTCGTTGACGAAGTTGCCAACCAGTATCACGGCAAACTGAAGGTCATGAAGATGGACGTCGACTCGAACACCGCAACGCCGATGCGTTATGGCATTCGCGGCATTCCGGCCCTCCTCCTTTTCAAAGACGGCAAGGTAGCGGACCAGATCGTCGGTTTTGTTCCCAAGGACACTATCGATAAGTCTGTCATCAAAGTTTTGGCGTAAGCAATTTCTTGAATCAAAACGGCCTGGCAGCTTAAGCGCTGCAGGCCGTTTTGCTTGGCAAAGACTTGTCCTGCCGGACGGGCCCACTGCGCGTGGGGCGGCCACTTCGTGGCGTGCATACCGGTCTAGCAAGGATCATCTTCTTTGGCCCGACCGTTGGTCGGGGATAGATGATCCCGGCCAACGGCCGGCCGATGCTGCCTATTTTACCGAGACAAGTTAAAAAGGCCTGCGAACGCCCGCTCCACGCGCAGTGGGCCCGTCCGGCGGGACAAGCCTTAAAACAGATCCTTGCGCATCTGTATAGTATGTTTCTATCGTTACCGACGATAGGGACGATATCCGTGGGATTTCTGAGTCATCTTTTCTACCCCTGGGGCCTGATTCTCCAGGGTCTGGCGATCGTCCACTTCATTCGGCGGCGGCCCGATACCTGGTGGATTTTCGTCATCCTCTTTCTCGGCCCCGTCGGCGCCGCTGTCTATCTTTTTGCTGAAGCGCTTCCCGACATCGGACTCGCACGCCAATCGTTGAAAGGATTTTCGCGGCGCAAACGCATTGGGCAACTTCAGATCGCAATTCGCGACAATCCGTCGCCGGGAAATTACGAAGAGCTCGGTGACCTCTATCTCGAGGAAGGCAAACTGCAGCCGGCGCACGATGCGTTCGACAAAGCGATCGCCGCCCGCGCCAGCACGATCGGTCCGTTTTACGGACGCGGCCTTTGCGCCATCCTGCTGGGCGATGCTTCAGCTGCGCTCCCGGATCTCGAAAAGATAGTTGCTCAAAATCCCGATCACGATTTTTATCGCGCGGCCGGATTGCTCGCTCATGCCTATGCGATGACTGGGCAAAAAGAAAAGGCAGAAGCGCTCTTCACACGCACGACCGCGATATCGACCTTGTCCGAGACCTATCTCAACTTTGCGAATCTGCTGGCATCGGAAGGACGTAACGCAGAAGCCCGGGAATGGATCCAGAAGGTGCTCGATAAAAAGCCCACGATGCCCGGATACCAGCGCCGCCGCGAAAGGCCATGGTTCCGCAGCGCAAGTGCCATGTTGAAGCGTCTTCCCGTCTGACCCATCCAATCAGAGCACCGCCTTTTCAAAGACGAGGGAAGTTTTTACCTTGCGGTATCCATCGCGAAGATAGAAGCGATGGGCATCTTCGCGTTTGACTTGCGAGCGGACGCGGACCACCGGAATCGATTTGCTTCGCGCCCACTCCTCGATCTCAAGGCAAAGATGTTTCCCGATTCCAAGGCCGCGCATGTCGTCGCGAACGACGAGTCCGCCTATAACCGCAGTCGCGGCTGATTGCAGATGACGTTCTATCGCGGCATCGATCCAGCCCACAATCTGGCCGTCAATAACAGCGGCGAAGGCAACTCTGTCTGAAGCGCGCGCTAACTCGTCAATGCGTTCGCCAAGGTCGCTGTGCGAACAGGAGTAGCCGAGTTGCTTGCTTAGTTCAGCGGCCGCTTCGGCGTCATCGACCGTAAGCCGGCGGATAGAGAGCATCGATCCGCTCAATTCTAAAGGTGTACTCATAGCGGGTATTATTGCGCGTTCCGGCCTGGTTTTCCCTCAATACGAGCCCGAAGATCGAATTGCAGGAAGTCTCGTTGACTGCGGAACCCCCCGCGTATAGATTGACTGCACTGCCTTATCTAGCAGCGGGCCCCCCGACAAATATTGCCGCGGTCACACTCCCCATCTCGCGGCCGGAGTAGAAATGACCAGCAGGCGGCCTAAATTCTTTTACGGTTGGTGGATCGTCTTCGTAAGTGCCGTGGGACTGTTCCTCGGGGCGCCTCTTCTTGTCTTCTCCTTCAGCGTATTTTTTAAGTCGCTGGTAGTCGATTTCCACGCCAGCCGCGCAGCCGTCTCCTTCGCTTTTTCGCTTTTCAATGTTGTGGGCGCTTTATGGCTTCCCGCCACAGGTGCGCTCATCGATCGCTACGGCGCGAAGCGTGTCATCCTTGTGTCCACTCTCCTCTATGGCCTGATCTTGTGTTCGGCGCTGTGGGTGAGCAGTGGGTTGTGGCAGCTGTACCTTTTATTCACGCTACTGGGAATTGCAATGTCCAGTGGCACCGCGCCAGTTCCGTACGCAGTGGTGATCTCCCACTGGTTCAACCGCCGTCGCGGGCTTGCGCTGGCGCTCTCGATGATGGGAATAGGAATAGGTTCCATTGTCGTCCCGATTCTTTCCCAGCGCCTGATCGCAGCCTGGGGTTGGCGCGCAGCATTCGCGATCTTCGGCGGCGCGGTTCTGCTGCTTCCGTTTCCTGTCCTCGCAGCGTTGCTTCAGAATGACCCCAAACAAAGGGGTCTGCTGCCCGATGGCGACGAAGAAAACTGGGTGGCACGCTCACCGCAACTGAACAAACAGGGTTTGAGCTGGAATGAGATCTGGCATGCCCCTACTTTCTGGATCATGATCTGCATCTTCTCCCTCACCGGTGCGGCCGTGCATGGAGCCGTTCTCCACATGTCGGCAATATTCACGGATCGAGGTGTTACCGCAAAGCATGCCGCCATGGCCACCTCGCTGGTCGGAGCCGCGGTAATCGTGGGTCGGCTTGGCTCTGGATTTCTTCTCGATCGCATCTTTGCCCCTCGCGTTGCATTACTTTTTTACGGTGCTACGACCGTCGGCATCGCGATTTTATGTATGGGGAATCCAGGGAATATCGCGCTTGTTGCTTCGTTTCTGATCGGGCTCGGCATGGGAGCCGAGGTAGAGAGTATGGGCTACATGGTCAGTCGATACTTTGGCCTGCGCGTCTTCGGCATCGCCTATGGGTATACCTTCGGCGCGTTCATGATCTCAGGGTCGGCCGGCGTGCTGTTGATGGGAGCTGGATACGATCGCTTCCATTCTTATACTGTCCCGCTGGCAGGCTTCTGCGCAGCGATGGTGCTTGCCTTAATCTTGCTCACACGCCTCGGAGAATACCGATACGGAGTCGAAGCAGACAGCAATCTGGCAGTCAAGCCTCTGGAAGTGCCGAGCGGCGCATAATCTGTCCGATCTGCTCGGCCCACGGCTGCTCAATTCGCAGGTGATTGAAGCGTTCCTGTCTACCGGAGAACGTGGAGCGTACGGCCCACTCACCCGTTACACTTGTCATCAATGCTTGAAAGAATGCTCTTTCGCGTGCTGGTCGTGGCCTTCTTCATTCTGGCCACAAGCTTCTTCGTGGCAGCAGAGTTCGCTCTGGTCAGCGTGCGCGAGACTCGTATCCAGCAACTCATCGCCCTCGGCCGTCCTGGCGCTCGTACCGCACTCAAGCTCAAGCACTCCATCGATGAGTTCCTTCCTGCCGTCCAGCTCGGCGTCACCGTCGCCGGCCTCGCCCTCGGCTGGATCGGCGAACCGGCCATCGCGCAGATTATCGTCAACTTCGAATCGTCCTGGTTTCACGTTCTTCCTGACCACGCGATTCTGTACGCCCACACCATCGCGGTCATCCTCTCCTTCGCGCTCATCACGTACTTTGAGGTGCTTCTCGGCGAGTTGGTTCCCAAATCCCTCGCCCTTCAGCGCGCCGAACGCATCGCCCTCGCGGTCGCCGGCCCGATGGATGTGTTCATTCGCATCACCCGTCCCATCGTCAAGCTGCTGAACGTCTCCGCAAGCATCGTCCTCAAATTATTCCGCGCTCCCCTCCGCGGCGAAGGTTCAGTTCATTCGCCGGAAGAATTGAAACTGATCGCAACCGCAACCCGCCGCATGGGCCTCTTGCCTGTCTTCCAGGAAGAGATCATCCACCGCGCGATCGAATTGAACCACGTCACCGTACGCGAGATCATGACGCCTCGCGGCAAGATATTCTCGCTCCCGGCTGACATGCCGCTGCAGCAAGCCTCCGCTCGCATCGTCGAAGAGCAGCACTCCCGTATCCCTGTCTATGACCCCGCAACCGGCCCCGAATACATCATCGGGATCGTCTACTCCAAAGATGTCTCCCGCCTCATGCACTTCCGCACCGTCGCCCTCTCCATGGGAGGCAAAGGCGAATCCGGGATCACTCTCCGCGAAGTCATGCGTGAGATCACTGTCGTTCCCGAGACCAAGCTTGCCGTCGAACTCCTGCAGGAATTCCAGGAACGCCGGCGCCACCTCGCCATCGTCGTCGACGAGTTCGGCTCGACGGTCGGCCTGGTCACCGCCGAAGACGTCCTCGAGCAGGTTGTCGGCGAGTTGGAAGACGAGTTCGATATCAGCCGCTCCCCGCTTCTCAGCACCACCGGCGCTATGACGCTCGACGGCAGCACTCCGCTCCGCGATCTTGGCAACCAGCTTCACTGGACATTCCCACGCGAAACTGGAGTGGAAACCATCGCTGGCTTCCTCCTCGCACACCTCGGCCACATTCCCAGCGTAGGCGAAACGATGGTCTACGAAGGCCGGCGCTATCAGGTAGCCGAGATGTCCGGCCACCGCATCAGCCGCGTCACCGTTGAAGACATGACATCGGCACAATCCCCATCCAATGAAACCGCCAACATGAAAGCGGCGCAATGAATCGGACCGCAGCTCTCTGGCCCCCGCTCCGCCGCATCCTACTCACACTTCCCGTCCTCTGGGTTGTCGTCTCGGTCGTCTTTCTTTTGATCCATCTTGTCCCCGGCGATCCCATCGTGCAGATGCTCGGCGAAGGAGCCACTGCCTCCGACATCTCCGCCCTCCGCCACTCCTACGGTTTCGATGCGCCGCTCAGCGAGCAGTACACCCATTACTGGCATGGTCTCCTCCACGCCGATCTCGGCCAGTCTTTGCGCCTGCACGACTCGGTCACTCACCTCATCCTGCAACGCTATCCCTACACGCTCGCACTTACGCTTGCGGCGCTTCTCATCGGCATCGCAGTCTCTCTCCCCTCCGGCATCTGGTCCGCGCTCCATCGCAACCGCTGGCAGGATCGCACCCTCGGCGTCACCTCTCTCGTCGGCCTCTCCTTCCCCAACTTTGCTCTCGGCCCCATCCTCATTCTCATCTTCTCAATCCAGCTCGGTTGGCTTCCTGTCTCCGGAGCAGGGGATGGCAGCACGATAAGTTTTCTCCTCCACCTCGTCCTTCCGGCAATCACTCTGGGTCTCAGCCTCGCGGCGATTCTCACACGCATGGTCCGCACCGCCATGCTGGAAGAGCTTAACCAGGACTACATTCGCACCGCCCGCGCCAAGGGCCTGACGGAAAACGCCGTGGTCTATCGTCACGCCCTGCGCAACGCGCTCATCCCGGTCCTCACGGTAACTGGTCTGCAATTTGGCAGCCTCCTGTCCGGAGCAATCGTTACCGAGACGATCTTCAGCTGGCCCGGCATCGGTCGTCTCACCTTGTCCGCTATCTCCAATCGCGACTATGCTTTAGTCCAAGGGTGCATTCTTGCAGTCGGACTAACTTATGTGGGAGTGAATCTCCTCACCGACATCGCCTACACTGTAGCCAATCCGCGCATGCGCGGCCAGTAGCGCCAACCAAAAAGAAGGAAGTATGCGACTCACCAGAATCCTCCCCTGCACCACAATCGCCCTGTTGACACTTCTCTCCGGCACCATAACCGTCCATGCGCAAACCAGGCCGATCCCCGGCAGGCCCGAACCGGTTCCTCCTCTTCTTCAGGGCAAGCCCGCCACTCCCGAGCCGAACACTCCGCCGGCACGTCCCTTCCACGATGCCCGCTATGGCGTCTCCTTCACCATCCCTCCGGCCTGGAACATCACTCGCAAGGACGGCGATGTCAGCACCTTCCGCCTCGACGCCCGCAACGCCGCCCACACTGCCCAGATGCGCGCCGTCGCCTCCATCAGCTTCAATCCGCACCCCTATTCGACCTTCTCCGGAGCGCTCTTCTACTACAGCGTCACCCCTAACTTCACTGCGAATCAATGCGCCGCGCAGGCCATCGCACGCGCTCCCCGCACCGTCGCCACCACCAAAGTCGACGGCATCCCCTTCTATCATGGCTACGACGAGCACGGCGTCATCTGCACAGAATCCCGCGACGAGATCTACACCACCGAACGAAACGATGCCTGTTACCGCTTTGACGCGGTCATCAATAACTTCTGTGGCGGCGACGTCAGCGGCGTCCAGGACATCACCGAACGCGAACTCGACGACGTCCGCAAACGCATGCAATCCATCCTCAACACCGTCCGCTTTGACAACTAAACCGCCAGCTCCATCACACTGGCCTCCACGCCATCTTCTACACTCACAAACCCCACAGTAACCGGAAGCGAAAACCTGCGCGGCCCCGCGCTTCCCGGATTGAAGAAGACCACATCGCCCTTCACCGAAACCGTAGACTTATGCGAGTGACCACTTACAACCATCGCCACTCCTGCCGCCGCTGGATCGATATCCAGATCATGCACTGAGTGCACCAGGTAAAACAGGCGTCCACCCAGCTCCACCACATCGGTCGCCGGCAACTCCGCACAAGGCCCCGACGTATCCACATTCCCGCGAATCGCCGTGACCGGAGCGATCTTCCGCATCGCATCGAGAACCGCGATATCCCCAACATCGCCGGCATGCAGAATGTGCTCGACTCCGCCCAGAGCAGCCAAAGCCTCCGGCCGCATCAACCCATGCGTATCCGAAATCACCCCAATCAACATAGCCTTATGCCAGCTTTAAACTCTGCAGTGAAGCATAGTGTTGGCTCTGCTTCGGATCGTGGCTTCTATCCGGATCGATCCGCAACTCCAGCGTGGTAATCCCTCTCAGGTTCACCGTATAGTCTTCAGTCTCTTCGGTGGCACCATTCGGGCTGAAGCTCCACTGCTGCCGCACCACTTCTTGCAACTCGTTCCCCACACCCGCGTACACGGCAAACTCCTGCGAGCGCTCCGCCTCTCGATCGACAAAGTGCAGGTGAATTCGCCTGATGGTCTGCGGCTCATCGAAGTGCAACCGGATCAACTGCGGTCCCGTACCCGCGGCGCGCCACCCGGTCGTCGCTTTTCTTCCCACTGCATGTTCAATCGGAAACTGCTCATCTTCCGAACTGATCTCCACCCGCGCAATCCGCTCCAGATCGCGCCACAGATCATTGATCGGAGGCGTAGCTACGGTCGAAGGGGAAACGATACTCTTGCGCATTGGAAATCTGCCTCTCTTGTCCACGCCCAGCATATCCGATAACCACCTTTATCGCTTGCGGGTCTTCTCAATCGGCTTTTAAAAAAGCCCGGCCAAACCGCGCGATCTTTCTCGAAATCGCGCACAGGCCTTCCTGCATCTCAGCTTCTCATGAGCAGGAACGTCATTCGCACCTGCATTCCGGCCCGGCTCGATCGTCTTCCATGGTCTCGCTGGCATTGGCTCATCGTCATTGGTCTTGGCATCACCTGGATTCTCGATGGCCTCGAGGTCACACTCGCCGGAACCATTGGCGGCGTCCTCAAACAAGCTCTCCACATGACCGACTCCCAGGTCGGCCAGTCCGCCACCGCCTATCTCTCCGGCGCCGTTATCGGAGCGCTCTTCTTCGGCTGGGCCACCGATCGTCTCGGCCGCAAAAAACTCTTCACCTTCACCTTGCTCGTTTATCTTTTGGCCACCGCAGCCACCGCCCTCTCCTGGAGCTTCTCCAGCTACTCCCTCTTTCGCTTTATCACCGGCCTCGGCATCGGCGGGGAGTATGCCGCCATCAACTCCGCCATCGACGAGCTCATCCCCGCGCGTCTTCGCGGCCGCATCGACCTCATCATCAACTCCACCTACTGGCTCGGCGCAGCTCTAGGAGCCGCAGCCACCGTCATCCTCTTTAACAGCCACTGGGTCGATCAAAAGATCGCCTGGCGATTGGCCTTCGGTCTGGGCGCGGTGCTTGGCGTCGGCATACTCGTCCTCCGCCGTTTCATCCCCGAAAGCCCCCGCTGGCTTGTCATCCACGGCCGCAACGATGAAGCAGAAAAAATTACTTCCGACGTAGAAGATCTTGTCGCCAGACAGACAGGCGAGCGGCTCCCTTATCCCGAGGAAGATGAAGTCGAAATCCACACCCGCACCCACACGCCTCTCAAAGAGGTCTGGGAGACCATGATGAAGGAGCACCGGCTTCGCTCGCTGCTCGGCCTTACCCTCATGATCGCGCAGGCCTTCTTCTACAACGCCATCTTCTTCACCTACGCCCTGGTTCTTGAGCGTTTCTACAACGTTCCGCCCATCAAGGCGGGCTACTACATCTTTCCATTCGCGATCGGCAACGTCCTCGGTCCCGTCCTCATCGGCCATCTCTTCGATACGGTCGGCCGTAAGAAGATGATCTCGCTCACCTATGCGCTCAGCGGAGTCCTTCTTGCCATCACTGGATGGCTCTTCGCGCAGAATCTCCTCACTGCGGTCACGCAGACCATCTGCTGGACCGTGATCTTCTTCGTCGCCTCCGCCGCAGCCTCTTCCGCCTATCTCACCGTCAGCGAGGTCTTTCCTCTTGAGGTCCGGGCCGTGGCGATCAGCATCTTCTACGCGATCGGAACACTCATCGGCGGTGTCGGCGCTCCAGCCATCTTCGGCGTGCTCATTCAAAGCGGCTCGCGCATGCACCTGGTCTACGGCTATATCGCCGCCGCCGCACTCATGCTCATTGCAGCATTCACCGAGATGAGCATAGGTGTCGCTGCCGAAGGCCAATCGCTCGAGAAGATCAGCACGCCACTTTCGGCAAAGGGATAATCGTCAGGACTGATCATGCGGAAAGAAACAGGGATCCTATCCTGAATCCATCGCCTGGTTGCCCTTACAATCCAGCCGACATCCGCGTCCGCGGGTCCATCCAGTCACGCAAGGCGTCCCCAATAAAATTAAACGACAGCACGCAAAGCATCACCGCCATCGCGGGAAAGAAAACCAGATGCGGCGAGTCGAACAGATGCGACCGCGCATCGTTCAGCATCGATCCCCAGCTGGCTGCGGGCGCCGGAACTCCCAGCCCCAGAAAGCTCAACGTAGCTTCCGCGAGCACTGCTCCCGCCATCCCGATCGCCGCCTGCACAATCAGCGGCTGCAGAATGTTCGGCAACACATGCCGTCCCATGATCCGCAGATCCGAAGCACCCAGCGCGCGCGCCGCCTCCACAAACTCTTTCTCCTTCACCGCCATCACCTGCGCCCGCACCAGCCGTGCATATCCCACCCACCCCGAGATCGCCAGCGCAAGAATCACATTCCCCAATCCCGGTCCCATGAACGCGACAAACGCAATCGCCAGCAGAATCCCCGGCAGCGCCATAAATGCATTCGTCACATAAACGTTCACCACCGTATCCGTCCACCCGCCATAAAACCCAGCCAGTCCGCCGGCGATCAGCCCCACCACCAAAGAAATTCCCACCACGCTAACCGCAACCATCAATGAGATTCGCGCCCCAAACAAAGTCCGCGAAAAAATATCCCGTCCCAATTCATCCGTGCCGAACCAATGCGCCCACGAAGGCCCCATCAACCGGCCCGTCAAATCCAACTGTGCCGGATCCTGCGGAGCCAGCCACGGTGCAAACACCGCACACACCACAAACAATGCCAGCAGCATTATGCCCAGCGCAGCCAATGGTTGTCGCTTCACCACTCCGAGAACTCCCACCGCACTCTCCACACCAGAATCCTACATCTCCTCACCCCTTCGTGGCCTTGGAACTCGCGCCTCCAACCATGTAGGGTGAATCATGAAGGTTTTCCGCCGCCTCAGTATCGCAATTCCCGCAGCCCTCCTCGTCCTATGCTTCATTGGCGCCTGGTTAACCCGCGGCTCGATGACGCACATGCCGTTCCGTCAGGGCAAGGGTGGCGCAACGCGGAACAATTCGCTCGTCGATCAGCGCCCCTGGCAGACCATCGAATCGCTCGCCCCGCTAGCCGTCTCCGCCGAGGAGCAATCCTACGCCCGCGAGGCCGAGCGTCTCGCCGACCATAATGTCGATCAGGCCTTCGCCCTTGCGCTCCGTCAGGCGTCTCTCCAAAATCGCACCCTCACCGGCGATGCATTAGCAGCTCAGCAAAAGGTCGCGCAGCTCCAGGCTCTCGTCAAAGAAGATCAGGCCAAAGTCGATGCCCTCACCGATAAATTAAAACAACCCAGCGGAACGATCGCCGCCTCGGACGATCTCGACGTCGCCAAGGCCCAGCTTCAGCTCGAAAACGACGAGCTCGCCGATGCCAACGAGGATCTTGCCCGCGACAGCGGCGACAAACGTCCGCAGATCCAGCAGGAGCTCAACGCCCGTAACGCCGCGATGAAGAAATACGACTCCCAGGCCAGCGGCGGCCAGATCGCCATCCTCTCCTCTACCAACCGCAGGACCCTCGCTGGCCGCATCTCCTCCTGGTTCGATCAGCGCAGTCGCATGTCCCTCCTCGAGCAGGCCAAAGCCGATACCGACGTTGAGGTTGCCCGACTCACCGCCCAGCATGACGACTTCGAAAAGAAAGCCGCAGCCGCAGCGTCAATAGCCACGACGAATCAAAACGACACAACCGCACCAACCGACGCGACGAAAAATCGTGTGGCTCGCATGTCTCAGGCCCACGCACTTGCCCAGATGCACAACATCGTCGAAGACCAGCTCCAGACCCAGCAGCAACTCTCCGCTGTTTATGACAAATGGCTCGCGCAGGTCGAGCTCCAGCACGGTATCGTCACTCACCTCGTGCTGCAGTCCTTCGCATGGATTGCCTTCATCGTCCTCTGCGGCGTTCTTTTTACCACCGGCGCGCAGTTCCTGCTCAATCGCATGACCATGGACCGCCGCCGCCTTCACACGCTAAGCACCATCACCACTCTCGCCATCCAGATCATCACGCTCGGCCTTGTCCTGCTCATCATCTTCGGCGCGCCAAGCCAGGTCCCCACCATCCTCGGCCTCGGCGCAGCCGGCCTCACTGTCGTCTTTCAGGACTTCATTCTCGCCTTCTTCGGCTGGTTCATTCTCATGGGCCGCAACGGCATCCGCGTCGGCGACTGGGTGGAGATCAACGGCGTCGGCGGCGAAGTCGTGGAGATCGGCCTCTTCCGCACCGCGCTGCTCGAAACCGGCAACTGGACCGACAAGGGCCATCCCACCGGCCGCCGCGTCACCTTCATCAACAACTTCGCCATCACCGGCCAGTACTTCAACTTCTCCACCACCGGTCAATGGATGTGGGACGAGATCACCGTCAATATTCCGCCCACCCTCGACACCGGCAGGACCATTGCAGCCATCCACAATACCGTGGTCAAGGAAACCGAAAAAGACGCTGGCCTCGCCGAACAGGAGTGGCAAAAGTCGACCCACCAGCACGGGCTCAGCCAGTTCAAGGCCACCCCCTCAGTCGATATGCGCCCTGCATCCTCCGGAGTCGATATCGTCGTTCGCTACGTCACCCGCGCCGGCGATCGCTTCGATATGCGCAACCGCCTCTATCAATCCGTCATCGACCTGCTGCACAAGCCCGAGGTAAGCGCCGCCCCCGATAGTCCGATCGACGCGCAAAAGCTCGCACGCGATTCAGCGCCCCTCGCCTAGAGCAATGTTCTGTAGGCTCATAGAGCGAGAAAACGCTTTGTCATTTTGAGCGTAGCGAAGAACCGCCCTATTTGTCTTTGTTTCGCCGGCGTTTGTTGCTTGAGCCTCAAACACCTGTTAATAAATCGCCTTATCTCGCCTTGGCGAACCCCTGCCGCAGTCTCTTCCACTCCTCGCTCGAAAACATCCGCGGCCCCGCCTCGATCAGTCGCGGCATCATATTGAAGATCGCGACTCGGTTCCACGGCTTGCCGTCGCGCATGCGAAATCCCTTCTCATTCAGATCGCTGACGATGCTTGAATAAGAAAAATCCTGCCCCAGCAGCTCCATCATCAGCATCATCGCCTTGTTCTCGTTCGGCTCAACCTCCAGCCGCAGACAATCATCCGAGATGCGCAGCCCATAAGGAATGTCATCGTTGAATGCCCCCTCGGTCGGCGCTTCCCCCGCCGGCAGCTCGCGCCGCCAATCGATCGACACCATCTGCCATCCCGCCGCCGTGCGTTGCTGAATAACCTCGGGACTAAACGGCCCGGAGATCACATCGCGAATCCGTTCGAAGTACGCCATGAGTAAGCCTCCAACAATTCTGCTTTAGCTCAAACATCTCGCAATTAACCTGCCAAAGCGCCTCGTCACGCTGAATCCTCGAAGTGCCTCACCCGCATGAGAATAGACATCGGCCGTTCAACCGCCACCAGACAGCCGATGTCCATTTTTACGAATTTCTGTTCGCTTTCGGACGCTACTTCTCATTAATGCGATCATCCATCACGAAGGCATCGGCCTCTGGTGAAGGATCATCCATGATGTGCCAAACCTGTCCCGCAGCATGCCGAACCGGGACGCAAAGAACGTCTCCGCCATCGGCATAAAGACCTCGCCACCCTCAGCCAGCAGCTTGAATATCCGTTCAGCCTCTGCGTCGCTGTCGACGGCGAGCGAGAGATACACACTGCGCATCGGTTCAAAACGGTCTGGCGGCACATCGCTCCCCATCAGCTGTGTCTCGCCGATCGCGATGTTCGCATACATAATCCCCTTCTCCGTGCCAGCCGGAGCATTCTTCGCGTCCGGCTGCTCGCCATGCCGCATCATCATCGATATCTTTCCGCCAAGATTTTTCTCGTAAAACCGGAACGCCTCTTCACAGTTCCCGCCATAATTCAAATAGGTATGGATCTTCATCGCGGTCTTCCTCCTCGCACCGGTTCAGTCTAGTCCAATCCATTCGACCGGCAGCGATCTTCCGATCCATCACGTCAATTCCTGGCGAACCCCCCCAGCAACTACTGCCAGTCAAACGGTGTTGAACAGGCATGGCCTTTCATCCCCCAAAAGTGTCACTCGGAAAACCATCCCCCCTCCATCTATACTTGTAAAAGTGTTGTCAATCATTGTCGCGACGCATTCCGGCCGGATAACCTGAGATAGTTCAAGAGCTTCAAAATGTAAGACCTGATTAGAAGGAGTTCTTCCCCCCGAATGAAACTCAAAGGAGAAAAGGCCGTAGTCTGCGGCGGCGGCGGCTTCATTGGCGGCCATCTTGTTCAGAGCCTCCTGGCCGGCGGCGTCGATGTCATCCGAGCCGTCGATATCAAACCCCTCGACGAGTGGTATCAGAGCTCCAAAGACGTAGAGAACCTCTCCCTCGACCTCCAGGACAAAGAAAATTGCCTCAAAGCTGCCTCAGGCGCCAGCGTCGTCTTCCAGCTCGCCGCCGACATGGGTGGCATGGGCTTCATCGAAAACAACAAAGCCCTCTGCATGTTGAGCGTCCTCACCAACACTCACATGCTCATGGCCGCCCGCGAAAAAGGCGTCGCGCGCTTCTTCTACTCCTCCTCCGCCTGCGTCTACAACGGCGAGAAGCAGACCAATCCCAACGTCGTCGCCCTCAAGGAAGAGGACGCCTACCCCGCGCTCCCAGAAGATGGCTACGGCTGGGAGAAGCTCTTCTCCGAGCGCATGTGCCGCCACTTTGAAGAAGACTACGGCCTCGAGTGCCGCGTCGCCCGCTACCACAACGTCTATGGTCCCCTCGGAACCTGGACCGGCGGCCGCGAAAAGGCTCCTGCCGCCATCTGCCGCAAAGTCATCGAAGCCAAACACTCCGGCTCCAACCAGATCGAGATCTGGGGCGACGGCAAACAGACCCGCTCCTTCATGTACATCGACGACTGCACCAAAGGCACCCAGATGATCGCCGAGAGCGACATCCGCGAACCCCTCAACCTCGGCTCCAACGAGCTCGTCACCATCAACCAGCTCGTCGACATCGTCGAAGAGATCGCCGGCGTCAAGCTCAAGCGCAGCTACAATCTCAGCGCGCCCAAAGGCGTCAACGGACGCAACAGCGACAACACTCTGATCCACGAAAAACTCAATTGGGAGCCGTCGATCAAACTCCGCGAGGGAATGGCTAAAACCTACGCCTGGATCGAAAACGAAATGGTCGCCGGCAAGCTTCTCGTTGGAGCTGCAAAGTAGTCGATTCAGAAATGGCAGTTCCCAGGATCTGCCACGTCGATACGGCGTGCCGCGTCTGCCGGAATGAGCTGGACAGCAACCGTCTGTGCCTCGACAGGGCCCTCGTTCCGGAGAATATGCATGTGCTCGCCGCCGGGATCGACAAATCCCATTCCCTTTGTGTAGACGTGAGGCTTGCAGTCGGGATCGTGCCCGTCATAATCCGTGACCGTTCCTTCCGTGACGATGATCAGGCTATCTCCAGGGTGCGAGTGCCAGCCAGTGCTTCCGCCAGGCGCCCAGACGTTGCTCTGCACGTACACATCGGATGATCCCTTTGTCTCCTGCAGCGATCGCCACAGATGCTCGTTCCGGTCTGTCTTGAAGCCCGGAGGAAATGAGCTGAAGGCATCAACTTCGCCAAACCGGCCCATAGCCAGCAACGTGCTTTTATACCCTTTGGGTGTTGTCGCCACGGCGCTTCCAGGATGATAGAAAGCGGTGACCATGATCGCGGCGCCGAACAACACCAGGCATGTTCGTGCCCTTGGCATATCAATCTCCTGTTTCGTGCACGCTGGATATCGATCTGGTCGGGCGTTCAGAAAGGTGTTGAACGGGTGGGTAATGCTTTGCCGGAATCGGTTCAGGAGACCGATTGCGCAAGCCGCACCCACCCGCAACCTCTATTTAAGTTCTTCGATGCTCCCAATGACGCGCCCTATCGAAACTTTCCAAACGGCTCGGTTGGCGCTATACGCACCACGCCATGGATGGCCTGCGACCCGAAATGCTTCGCCGCCGCAGGTCCCCCGAACACCAGCGTCATGTTCGAATTCGCGATCGTGAACTGCGTATCGGTCGCTCCGGTGACGCAGACCTGGAGTGTCGAGGTCGGCGGATCCGTCTCGAAGGAGCCATTGCTTCCATTCCCCGTCATCAGGCTCACCGTGCCGTTCAACTGAAAGCCCTTGAGCGTCGGGGTCGCGTATGCGGGGCAGCCCGTCATCTCCCAGGTGATCCTCATGTTGGTCAATCTGATGTGGTGGGTGTGTGGATTCACAATGGGCTGGTTCGGATCGACAGCGCCCGCAGCCGTCCTCCCAAAACCGGACATCGTCATATCGGCTGCAAAATCGCCGGTTCCTCTTTCCAGGTTGAGGTCCATTGACCATTGGCCATGCATCTCGTATGGGCTGCCGCTGATAGTCGCACTCAGGGGTACGTAGTCGTTGAACAGGCCGCTGAAGTGCGCTGGTTTCTGGTCCTGGCCGAAAATGCCATTCTGGGCCAAAGCACAGGTTGCTGAAACCGACAGAAGCAGGGAGAGCGCGCGTACGGCCGAAGCCAGGGTGTCGCTTTTCATAAAAGAGCTCCTCTTTGAGATTTTCTTGCAGGGTCACATTGGGATACCGGAGTGGATTAGCGTCAAGCGCGGAAGAAGTGGGATCGTGCGGCTCGACGGCCGGTCATGCCCGCAAGCGCCGTCATGCCCGTGAGCAGCATCGTCCACGTCGCAGGTTCGGGTGTCGCGACCGTGAACTCGAGTCCATACGGAACTGTGCCCACGCTTGCCTCCTGCACCCAAAACGAATAGGTTCCAGCCGGCAGCGGACCGGTGAAGCCGGTGGCTCCCACGCCCATCCCCATCAACGGCAGGATGTTTACGCCGATATCGTCGGTGCCGTAGTGGTCCCAGCCGAGGAGTCCTGCGGCGGTGGTGGCGGAAGTCGAGACGGTCACCTGCGATCCGGATTCAACCCCGAGGAACGAGTCGCCCAAGGTGCCGAGAGTTTCTGTGCCGGGCAGCACGGTGATGGCTGTCAGGTAAAGTCCCTGAGGCACCGTGAAGGTAAAGTAATCGCGATCGATAGTGCCAGTAGTAGCGTCTTTACCGGTGCTTCCGAAGACGTCGTTCGACCCCAGCAAAACGGTCAGCGCCGTAGGGGTTAGACCTGAGTTGGACAGGTCGCCGGAAACACTCTCGTTGTAGATCGTGTCCCCATGGGCGGCCATACCGTACAGGAAAGCAGTCGCCAGCAGAACGATACTGCGGATGGATGAAGTCATTTAGTGTCTCCTAGTCTGATCTGAAATTGAGTCTCTAATAGTTGCAGCCCGGTTCTAATCGGCCTTTTTTGGTTGGCCTCGCCGAATAGAAACGCTTGAACACAATCGAACACTATGGAGTGTGTTTTCAAGCGGTAAGCGACGGAAGCGCACCTATTCCGCACGTTGCCGTTGAATGCAGTCTTTTGCCGTGCCTTTCGGGACAGACGAGGCTACAATTTGGATTCCCGGGTTCATCAACGACCGCCGACCAACAGGAGAGCACGATGGCCGAACCATCCCTTGGGACACCGCTATCCGTACGACCGCTTGAAGACCGGCTGGATTCGTGGAAGGAGATCGCGTCCTATCTAAAACGCGACGTTACAACGGTGCAGCGCTGGGAGAAGCGCGAGGGGATGCCCGTCCACCGGCACCTGCATGACAGTATCGGCTCGGTCTACGCTTCCCGCGCGGAACTGGACGCTTGGATGCGCAGCCGGAACTCTGGAGCAGGGCAGGAGATCGGAGGCGACGCGCTATCGCCCAACTCTTCTGCGCCACCGCCACCGCCAATGCCGGCGATATCCACCACTCGTCGTGTCAAAGGGAAATTCATCTTGCCGCTCGCAGCGGTACTCGCGCTGGCGATAGGTGCGGGCCTCTGGCTCCATAAAACGGAACACTTCTGGCAAAATCCCATCGCTGACGCACGATTTCAGACCGTCACGGACTTCGATGGAGTCGAGCAGGCTGCCGCGATCTCACGCGACGGCCATTTCGTCGCATTTCTGTCGGATCGTGACGGACAGATGAACGTCTGGGTGACGCAGGTCGGCTCGGGCGAGTTCCACAACCTCACCCACGGGAGGGTTGCGGAACTCGGTAATCCCTCCATCCGGGCCCTGGGGTTCTCTCCCGATGGATCTCTCGTCACCTTCTGGGTTCGCAAGCCAGGCAGCTCGAGCGGCGGCAACATCGGTGTCTGGGCCGTGCCTACTCTGGGGGGCGAGCCCCGGCCATACCTTGATGGCGTGGCGGAATTTGACTGGTCGCACGACGGCTCCCGGCTCGTCTACCACACGCCCGGCCCCGGTGACCCGCTGTTCGTGTCCAATGGCAGCGTGCAGCCGGATGACCGGCTCATCTTCACTGCGCCTGCCGGGCTCCACTCGCACTTTCCCCTGTGGGCCTCCGACGGCGCGTTCATTTACTTTGTTCAGGGCTCCCTCCCCGACAAGTTGGACATCTGGCGCATCCCGCACGCAGGCGGAACGCCTGAACGAATCACGACATACAACGGGCACGTAAGCTATCCCGTCCTGTTGGATCGCAAAACGCTGATGTATCTCGCCAGCGATTCTGATGGTTCGGGGCCGTGGCTCTACAGCATGGACGCCGAGCGTCGAATTCCCCATCGGCTGACCTATGGCGTTGACCGCTACACGTCGCTCGCGGCCACCGCTGACGGTCGCCGTCTGGTTGCCACCCTGGCAAGTCCGAAGACAACGCTCTGGCGCTTGCCGATCGAGGATTCACC
The DNA here is from genome assembly GCA_036267495.1 of Edaphobacter sp. GTDB lineage: Bacteria > Acidobacteriota > Terriglobia > Terriglobales > Acidobacteriaceae > Edaphobacter. Next base: position 6,919 of record DATAVY010000253.1, on the reverse strand, counting down.
CACCGCGGCATCCACGGCGGCTCCGATCTCACTGACGACCGGCACGGGATTTTCTCCGCGTCTGGGTCCGGATTATCTTCTGTATGTTTCTGCAACTGCGACCAGGGAAAGCATCTGGAAACTCGCCGGCGGAGCCGCTACCGAGTTATGGAGCGCCGAGGGAGCACGCGTCTTTGGCGGCCCCGCAATCTCGCCCGATGGACGGTATGTCGCATTCTCGCTTCAGCAAAAAGGGCGATCGCTCTTATATGTAATGCTGGCCGATGGAACCAATGCGCGGATCGTCGCCGATTCGCTCGACCTGCAGGGCGCGCCGGCGTGGGCGCCTGACGGCCAGTCGATCACCGTGGCTGTAGCCGATCACGGCACCCCTCGTCTCTTCCGCATCCCGGTCGACGGTCGCTCCCCAGCTCCCTTTATCCCGGATTACTCGATCGATCCCGTGTGGGCCCCCGATGGCCGCTTCGTAGTCTATTCAGGACCAGACATCGGCACCACGTTTTCTGTCAAAGCCGCCACGACCGATGCCGCACCGCACCCGCTGCCCGCATTGACCCTCACTCGTGGCGCGCGACACCTCGCCTTTCTGCCTGGAGGACGCGCACTCGTATACCTGCGAGGAGACATTCAACATAAGGATCTCTGGCTCATCGATCTCGAGACCGGTGCCGAACGGCAGTTGACCAATCTCACTCCCGAATTCGACATTCGCGACTTCGACATCTCTCCAGACGGCCGCGAAATTGTTCTCGAACGAGTGCAGGACCGCTCCAATGTGGTGCTGCTGGATCTTCCCCGCTAATAATCCTGCTGCAAGCTACGGCGGTCGCCGCACTCCGGTACGGGACCGCCCAGGTTGTGACCTCAATCCCACGGTTTATCTTCCCCTTTATCTCGTGAAATCCAAAGTCGTCGTGAACGCGCCCGTATCGTAGACCGCCGAGCTCCATGGTACGCTCAGCGTGAACTGCGAGTGCGGATTGCAGCCAACGATCCTGACCACAAACGACGCGCTCGCAGTGCCGCTTGTCGGAATATCGCCCAGCAGGATTGGGAAGCTGCCCGGTGTCGTAATCTTCGGTGAGCAAGATGGCCCCGAGACCTGCTTAAGCGTGAATCCACTGAGTTCGGTTGCATACGCCGGTCCAACGTTGCCATTGGTCGCCGTGATCGTCACCGTCCGCGTATCCTGCGTGCCCGGCACGGTCGAGGCGGCGAACGTCATTCCAGCGCCCGGCAGCTTCGTCGGGTCCACGATCCCCCAGTACGCCGGCTTGGCCTGCAAGCCCATATTGAAGGGCAGAGGATAGTCTGTCCGCGCGATCGGGAAGCCGTCCAGCCACGTATCGTCGTCCGCCATGCCCCAGAACGTCACCGCGCTCAGCTTGCCGCTCAACTGCCGGAACGCCGCGAAGTACTGAGAGTACAACCAGCCCTGCTCGGCCAGCAGCGCCGGGGAGATATTGTTGCCGAAGTTCGAGGTCGCGTCGCCAGCGTTGTAGACGCTCATATCCAGCTCGGTGACCTGTTGGTCGAGACCTGGGAAGTCGGCCGCCATCGTGTTGATGGTGGTGACCATCGACTGAGGCGACGGGAAATTGATTGCGTTATGCATCTCATGTCCCACGCCGTCGATCGGAATTCCGCGGCTGCGCAGGTCGCCGACAACCTTTACCAGGCATGCCAGCCTGTTCGAGTCCGTCGTGCTGAAGTCGTTGATGAATAGCTTCGTCCCGGCGGGCGCAAACTGTCTGGCCGCCTGGAGCGCCACATCGATATAGCTCTTGCCCAGCACGTTATAGAACGGGCCGTGCGCGAGACAGTCCGGTTGCGAAGGATCGAGCGGCTCGTTCACCACGTCCCACACATACACGTTGGTGCCGAAGTGCTGAACCTCGTTCTGAATGTGCTCCTGGATATTCGCCGTCACCACGGCCTGGTTCGTCGGCGAATTCGTCCCATCCCCCGTAGCGTAGGCAGGAGTCTGCGCCCCCGTCGCCCATACCAGGTTATGCCCGCGAATCTTCATGCCATTGCATACCGCGAGCCCGACCTCGCTGTCGGCGGTCCCATAGGTGAACGTGCCCTTGGTGTTCTCCACCGAGCTCCACTTCATATCGTTGCCCGAGACCAGGCTGTCGAAGTGGGTCGTCAGCAGCTGAGAATGCGCGCCCGATAGATCCGTCGTATCCACCTCCGCGCCCACCGGGAAGAACTCCGAGAGACTCTTATAGATCGAAGGAATATCCGTCTGGATCGACGGCGGCGCAACGAAGGTCAACTGGAAATCGTCGACATAGAACGACACCAGGTCTGTCCCCGACGGTGGAACCGTCTGCAGATATAAAAACGCCGTCCCCGGATCGTAACTGCTCGCCATGTTGTACCCATGGACGCTGATCTCGTGCCAGCTCCCGTCCGCAGGCACAGTGATCCCCGGAAAAGGCGTAACGCTCGGAAAACTCGTAGTGCCCGCAAGCGTAGTCTGAAGACTCATGTTGATCACATGGTTCGAGCCGTCCGCCGGCGTCAGCATCACCCACGCGCTGATGTTGTACTGCGAGCCGTTGAACATCTTGTTGCTGACATTAATCTGCGGCCCGTCGAAGTTCGCCGTGCGTCCCGTGGTCAACAGGCTATGCGTCCCGCTGTGTGCCGCAGCAGCCGAGTTGGCCACCGCCGAATTGCCCGTGCGCGAGCTCCATCCATCGAGGCCCCCATCTTCAAACGTTGAAGTGATTCCCGTATTGTCCTGCTGGCTCGGATCCGGCGGCGGCGGCGAAAGCTCGCTGATCACCACATCGCCGATGTAGAACGAATCCGTCGCGCTGCTCGACTGGAAGTAAAGCGTCAGACTCGTAGGTGGTCCCGGCAGATTGCTGAAGCTGAACGTCCCCTGCACTTTCGTCCACGCCGTGCTCGACAGCGGCCCCGTCGTCGCCATATTCCCGAACGATCCCGCCGTCGCGCAGTCGGTCGTCTTGGTCGATATTGTCGCCGTCGGGTTGCCGCTGTCCGGAGCCGCCAGCAGCACATACGCGGTCACCTGGTACGTCGCCCCCGCCACCACATTGGGTACTGTCAGCAGATTCAGGCTCGGCCCCATAAAGGTCGCCGTCCGATTCGTCGTCAGCAGCGCCTGCTGGTCGCCATTCGGATCAAGCACCGGAGGCGCGGCATTACTCAACGTCGGGGAGCCGAACGGAATCCATCCATCCAATCCGCCATCGGCAAAGGTATACGTCGCAACCGGAGTTCCACCCGGAGGCGGCGCCGTCTGCGTTATGGTCACGTCATCCAGATAGAACGACTGCGTTGTCGTCGCTCCGACAAGCTGCGCAAAAAGCGTCAAACCCGTCTCGGTCGTGCTCACCGTATAGCTCCCGCCTATCTGTGCCCACCCCGAACTCCCCACCGGAACCTGGAACGTACCCACCGTATCGAAGCACGTCCCGCCCGAGCAGGTCGGATCGCTGCGCTTGATCGTGAAGTTCGTATTCGTCGCCGTCTCTCCCGGCGTTAGCTGCACGAAACCCGTGATCGTATACTTCGCGCCCGCCTGAAGAACGCTGTTCAACGGAATCGAGGGCCCACCCTGGCCGGTCGAGCCCGTCGTGGTCAGCAGGCTGAACGTTCCGCCATGCGCCGCCACAGTTGTAGCCACAGGCGTGCTCGCGCCATTAAAAGAACTCCATCCACCCGCCGTTCCATCTTCGAAGCCATAGGTGGCCACCGTCTGGGCGCCTACATTGCTGGCGGAAACGAAACCGAGAAGAAAGATCGCGGAAATAAAGCCCATTCTCTTCCCAAAAGAACACATCGTGGATTTAATGGCCGAACCAAACATAATATTTCACTCCTCAAGACCGCTCAATGAAACTGCTCTGCTGCGCCGATGCCCCGGCTGTTGTAGAGAAAAAGCGCTTTGTTTTCTTAAAGCGTCTGAAAACCTATGCGAATGACACCATCGCTGTCAACAGATTCTTATGTTTTTTTGGAAAGGCTGGCGTTTGATGGGGTTAGCTTCCAATTTTTTTCGCATTACGAAAAAAATATGCAAAAACCGAAAGGATCGCGCCGCCTGCCTGCAGGGTTGCGGGCTTCACGACCGGCCTATCCGATTGATGCCTTCCTGGATGGCAGGCTGTTGCAGCGTCGCAAACGGCAACGCCAGAAACAATACAATCCTCCGGTCCGGCACGACAAAAGCATCGCGAAACGCGCGGCTGATCTCCTCCGGCGTCCCTCTCACTGCCGCAGGATCGGGAATGCCCCAGTGAGCGGTCGTCGGCTGACCCGGCCAGTACGGGCATGCCTCGTTCACCGCGTTATCGCAAACCGTAAAAGCGAAATCCAGGCGAGGTGCGCCTGCCGTCACAAACTCATCCCACGATTTGCTGCGCAAACCCGCCTTCGACATGCCGAAGATTCGATCTGCTCAAGCGCCTCAGGACGAGGCGCCCCGGACGAATAGCTTCCGGCGCTGTATGCGGTAAACATGCCCTTGCCTTTATGGTTCAGGATTGCCTCCGCCATGATCGAGCGCGCCGAATTTTCTGTGCAAAGAAATAGGACGTTGTAGTGGGTCGTCATCGGTAATAGCTCTTCCTTACGCCTCTGCCTCAAACCGCAGCAACCCTACCTGCAGCAATCCGGCCCACAGCAATCCGTCTTCGGTTTCGTGCCACGAAGAAACGCGCTCGCGAACTTGCCCTCCACCTCGGTCGCCATGGCATCCACATCGATCCCCGCTTCGGTCAGAAAATGCCGCGCATCCTCCACGCTGTACGTCCTGGTCGGCGCAATGCTCACATCGGCGAAGCCCGCGTCGATCAGCTTTGCGCGATAGTCCTGTTCTTCCAGAGCACCCGCGATGCATCCTACCCAGAGCAGCATGCTCTTGCGCACCGACTCGGGAACCGTCCCACGAACGATGACATCCGAAACCGCAAACCGCCCGCCCGGCCTCAACACGCGAAAAGCCTCGCGCAGAACCCGGTCCTTGTCCGCCGAAAGATTGATCACGCAGTTCGAGATCACTACGTCCACCGACCTGTCCGCCAACGGAATGTTCTCGATCTCGCCCTTCCGGAACTCGACATTCTCCACGCCAGCCTGCCGCTGATTCGCCCGCGCCAGCTCCAGCATCTCGTCCGTCATATCCAGTCCATAAGCCTTACCCGTCGGTCCCACGCGCCGCGCCGAAAGCAGTACGTCAATCCCGCCGCCCGAGCCCAGATCGAGCACAACCTCACCCACCTTCAATTCGATCAGCGCCGTAGGGTTACCGCAACCCAGCGAAGCCAGCGCCGCCTTTTCCGGAAGCAGGCCTGTTTCCTCAGCGCTGTATAGGTTCGTCGTGATCGGGTCGCAACAGCGAAGCCCCGGATCGCAGCAAGCCTGAAAATCACCCGTGTCGGAAACTGCGCGGGCAGCATCACCATATTTCTGTTTCACTTCCTGTTTCATATCGGCAATCGCCATGGCAACCTCCTCGTATGCGCCAAAACGAATATATGATATCCTTGATATATCTGTCAAGACGTATATTATAGGAATTATGCCCCGGTCTGCCCTCTCCGCCAGTTCTTTCGACCTGCCTCGCCTCTTCGCCGCTCTCGCCGATCGCACCCGCCTCCGTCTGCTCAACCTGATGAATGGCCGCGAGGTCTGCGTCTGCTACTTCGTCGAGATTCTAAAGCAAAGTCAACCGAAGATATCCCGCCATCTGGCCTATCTCCGCAACGCCGGAATCGTCAGCGCGCGCCGGGAAGGGAAGTGGATGCACTACAGCATCGAGCGGCCAGCCGGCGAAGGTGCCGCAGCCATCCTCGACGCCGCCTTCCAATCGTTTGCAACAGACCGCGAGATGCAATCCGATCTCGTACGGCTAAAAAAAGCCTGCTGCGAACCGCAACGCTTCCTCACCCTCCAGGCTGCGCCCGTTCCAACACACTTGAACACGATCAAGGCTTCGCGCCTCAATAATCATGAAAAACGCCAGTGACTGGGGAGTGAACTGGCTGTTTCTCATCACTCCAAAGACAGGAACGGCTCAAACCTCCAACCCGGCCCGGGAATAACCGGACGCCAGGTTGAGGTTTGAGCCGCGTAATATCTCAGCCCCACCATCCAGATCACGCAACGTCGAACCGATCAAGGTTCATCACCTTGTTCCAGGCCGCTACAAAGTCATGGACAAACTTCTCCTGCGCGTCCGAACTTCCGTAGACTTCGGCAAGTGCCCGAAGCTGAGAGTTGGAACCGAAGATGAGATCGACACGCGTGCCGGTCCACTTGAGTTCTCCTGTCTTGCGATCGCGCCCTTCAAACACGTCCTGTGCGTCCGAGGCCGCCTTCCACTCCGTGCCCATATCGAGAAGGTTCAGGAAGAAGTCGTTGGTCAGCGCCTCGGGCCGCTTCGTATAGACGCCATGCTTTGTCTGTCCAGCGTTCGTGTTCAGGACACGCATGCCGCCCACGAGCACCGTCAGCTCTGGCGCGGTCAGCGTCAGTAACTGGGCCCTGTCGATCAGCAGCGTCTCGGACGCAACGCTGTACTTGCCTTTGAGGTAGTTGCGGAAACCGTCCGCGATTGGTTCGAGAACGGCGAAGGATTCCACATCGGTCTGCTCCTGCGAGGCATCCATGCGTCCCGGAACAAACGGAACCGTCACGCTATGGCCGGCATTCTTTGCCGCCTGCTCGACTCCTGCGCAACCACCCAAAACGATCAGGTCGGCCAGTGAAACCTTCTTGCCGCCGGACTGCTTGCCGTTGAATTCGCTCTGGATGCCTTCGAGCGTCTCCAACACCTTCGCCAGTTGCTCCGGCTGGTTGGCTTTCCAATCTTTCTGCGGCGTCAGGCGGATGCGTGCGCCGTTCGCGCCGCCACGCTTGTCGGAGCCACGGAAGGTGG
>DATAVY010000252.1:0-5135 GCA_036267495.1 Edaphobacter sp. | reverse complement strand
CCAACTAACAACCCACCAGGAAAGAGCCCTAGCCTCCGCTCTAGCCGCCCCTCTCGCCTTTGCACCTCCCTTTTGTCATTCCCAAAGGGAATCTGCGGTTGCCCTTGCCTTTGTTGTTGCCCTCGTCTTTGCTTTTTCCCCTGCCTTTGCTGTTGTCCTTCGCCTTTTTTTGTCATTCCCGAAGGGAATCTGCGGTTGCCTTTCTTTTTGTCATCCCCGAAAGGGATCTCTCTTCTATCTTTTTAGTTGTCATCCTTCCGCGAAGCGGAAGGACCCCCTGCTTCCAACCTTTCCAGCTGTCGCCCCGAAGATGACCTACCGTTCCCCTTCGGCCAACCCGCAAACGCCGAAAAACCCAAACCCCTCATTCCACTCCTCTATCACCACCCAAAATTATTTTCCTCAAAAACAGCCCAGAAATCGCATGTCAAGCTCCTCCACCCTCTAACTCCTTACCACCCAAGAACATCCATTTGGCAGTTTAGTTAGCATCAATCCGGTATACTTAAAACAGTAGAGAAATACAAAACCAGCCCCGCAGGGAGAAAACTTCCCTCCGGGGCTAAATCATTTGTTTGCAATATTTTGGACCTAAACCATTTATTATGAAATTTTGGCGGCCATCACGTTCCGTAAACTACTGAATACAGGAGAATTACGCGCTCGCAATGGGGGGGGGGCCCGCCGCCGGCGCAGTCCCCACACGCGTAATCCGTCCATCGCGCAGCCGGAACAGCTCCCCCCGCCACACCACTGTGTCCCCGGCAAAGCTCCACACCCAGAACCCCAACCCTAAAAAGTCCCGCACCGGCAGCAGCCACAGATCGCGCAGCACCTGCCCATCGCCCAGCACCCCAACTCCAACCGACAACGCCACCGCCACCCGTGCCAGCACCACCACGCTCAACAGCGAAAAGCTCCACAACGCGAATCCGCTCGCAACACACGTCATCACCGCCCAGGGCAGAGCGTACGTAATCCCCAGTCCCATATACCCCAGCTTGCGCGAATCGCGAGTCGAACGCGCCCAGCGCAGCTGGTGATCGCAGAATCCGCGAAACGTGTAACCCGGCACCGTAGTCTCCACCACCTCGCCGCAAAGCTCCACGCGATAACCGGCATTCGCGATGCGCGCGCCCAGCTCATAATCATCGGCCAGATACTCCACCAGCGGCTCCAGGCCACCCGCCTTCGCCAGAGCGACTCGGCTCATCGCCAGAGTCGACCCCAGTCCAAAGCGAATCCCGCCCTCCAGGTATCGTGCCGCCAGCACTCCCGGCAGAAAGTCGGTCGAAATCCCCAGCGCCTCCAGTCGCGACCAGACCGTCCTCGCCGGACGCTCCTCACCTGTATTGCCGATATCAGCCCTGCCGATATAAGGAGCAGTCACCATCCCCACATGCGGGTCCGCAAAGCACTCCATCACTCGCGCCAGATACCGCGGCGAGACGAGAATGTCGCTGTCGTTGACGATCACATGCTCGTATCGTGCCTCGCGGAGCATCTGCACCAGATTGCTCACCTTGCCCGACGTGCCCAGCCTCTCGCGGCACTCCACCAGGCGAATCGCGCACTCCGGAAACTCCGCCCGCAGTCGCTCGATCTCGCCCACCGCAGGATCGTCAACGCTGCTCACACCGAAGACAATCTCAAACCCACCTGCATACTGCTGCCTGCAATGGCTCGCCAGGCCCGCATACATCCGCGGATCGATGCCCTTCACCGGCTTCAGAAGAGTGACATCGGGAGCAAACCCGGTGTCGCGCTTCTTTCCACGCCAGAAATGCCCGAAGCTTCGTGCCCCCCCCAACGCCAGCAGCAGATAAGCCAGCCCGGCCAGCGTCAACAGGCTCGTCATCACCTCAACCGCAAAGGCCAGCATCCATCCAGCTTACAAGCATCTGCCGGCCCGCAGGACAGGCGAACAACCCAAGCCTCTCGCCCACTACTCCCTCTTCCCTACTCCCTGCCTCACTCATAGCGTAGCGCATCGATCGGATTCAGGTTTGCCGCCTTCCACGCCGGATAGATCCCGAAGACCAGACCGATTCCGCACGAGCTGATAAAAGCCACTGCCATCCATACCGGGGACAGCAGCGAAGGAAACACCAGACGCACTCCGAGCGCAATCGCACTTCCAAAAAGTACACCGACGATTCCCCCGACTGCGCACAAAGTAATCGCCTCCAGCGTGAACTGCGTCAGAATCACCTGTTTCGACGCGCCAATCGCCTTCCTTACACCGATCTCTCGCGTCCGCTCCGTCACACTGACCAGCATGATGTTCATCACGCCGACCCCGCCCACCAGCAAGCCCACAGCCGAGAGCGAAAGCATCAAACCGAACAGTCCGAACGTGATCTGATCCCATAACCGCGTAAGCGTATCGGTTCCGAAAATGGCGAAATTGTCCGCCGCCGCATTCGCCACCTTCCTGCGGCGCCGCAGCAGTTCGGTCAACTCATCTTCCACCGCCGGACGATTCTTCGGATCGTCGTACTTCAGCGTAATCCAGTAGTCGAGCTGCTCCGGATGCATTCGGTGGAAGGTCGAGATAGGAAACATCGCCCTGTTGTCCTGGGGATTTTTGCCTCCGCCAAACGCCTGCTTCTGAGGATTGAGAACACCGATCACGGTGAACACCATCCCTCCAACCTCGACCTCTTTGCCAAGAGCGCTCTGCCCGCTGAACAGTTCGTCGGCCGTATCGCTGCCCAGCACAGTCACTCGCCGGAATCCCGTCTGGTCAAGGTCCTCAAAGAACCTTCCCTCCCGAAGGTCGAGGTCATTGACATCTTTCGCCGACGCAGTATCGCCCTCCAGAATCGTGTTCTGCATCTTCTTGCTCCCGGCCTTGATCGCCGTCACTCCTGACCGTCCAGGCGCATTATTGTCCGTGTACTGAAGCGCCGGCGCCACCGCCACCACGTGAGGCAGGCCCACCATGGCCATCGCATCGTCATAAGTCAACTGCTTCCGAGTGAGCATCTCGGTCGTGGGCCGTCCTCCAAACGCAGGAAACCGAAAAACAAACAAGACATTCGAACCCAGCGACTCAACAAGACTCGTGACGTTATTGTTGAGACCATTGACCACAGATGAAATGATGATCACCGTCATCACGCCGATCACGATGCCGAGGATCGTCAGACCGCTGCGCAGCTTATTGGTCCGCAGCGTGTCCAGCGCCATCTTGATGGTCTCTTTCGTATCGGCGATCCGCATAAAATAGCCTTCCCAACTCTCTTCCAGGTCTCTGGATATCTAATCCGCTCGTAACGCCACAATCGGATCCAGCAGCGCCGCCTTGCGCGCTGGATAAACGCCGAAGAAGATGCCCGTCGAAGTCGCCATCAACAAACCAACAAGCACACTCCAGAAAGCGACAGTCGATGGAAATCCAGCCACAATCGTCACCACTTGCGCTACGGCGATTCCTCCAAGCACGCCGAAAGCTCCGCCAACAAGCGCCATCGTTCCGGATTCAATGAGGAACTGAATCATGATGTCGCGAGGCTTGGCGCCAAGCGCTTTGCGGATGCCGATCTCGCGCGTGCGCTCCGTCACGCTGACTAGCATGATATTCATGATGACGATTCCGCCGACAACCAGGGAGATCATGGCAATCCCGCCTGCGACTGCGCCAAAGGAATTGGTGATGGTGCTGAAGAACCCAACCAGCGTGTTGTTCGTGTCCAGCTCAAACGAGTCGGGCGCTCCCGGCGCATCGTGCCGTCGTGAACGTACCAGCACCCGCACCTCGTCGGCAGCATTGTCCAGGACCTCACCTGCTTGTCCGGCCTTGATGTAGATCGTGAGAGTCTTCGCAGTGCCATAGCTCTTCTGGTACGCCGTCAACGGCACAGCCACCCAGTTGTCCTGGCTCTGACCAAACGTGCTGCCCTGCTTCTCGCTGACACCAATAACTGTGTAGGGTGTTCCATCGACGCGAAGGTCCTGTCCGATGGGATTGACCCCGGCGAAAAGATGGTCCTGAATGTCCGTGCCGATAATGGCGACGTGCGAGGCGTGCTCCTCATCGGTCTCAGTAAAATCGCGTCCCTGTTCGATGTTCAGGTTCTGTAACGCGGGCATTTGCGCGGTGTATCCGCGAATGCTGGTGTCGGTCACCGACTCGGTTCCCCGCACTACCTTGGCTGTCGTCGATTGCATCGCGCCAATTCCTACGCAGCGCTTGCAGTTGTCTTTGATGTATTGATAGTCGGGTAGCAGAACGTCCTTACGCTTCTGATATCGCTGATAATCGTCGGAACTGGTGATGATTCGCGGCATCTTCGAGACCGTGAACACGTCGGCGCCGTAGCGGGCGAACTTAGTCGTAACGTAGCTATTTGCGCCGTTTACGAGTGTCACGACCGCAATCACGCTGGTCACGCCAATGACAACGCCCAGCAGGGTCAGGACGGAACGTAGCTTGTTCGCCCATAGGGACTGCAGCGCGATCTTTACGGCCTCTTTGAATTCCATGCTTCTACCTGGATTAGCTTTGAGATTACCAGTCTGAGGCGCGCAAAGCGAGGCTCAACCTGTTGTGTTCTACGCAATTAGACGGCGTTTTGTTCGCGCGAGTGGGGTACACTTGGATTGCAGACGGCTGGATGATCGCTGCCGCCCGAGAGGGTGGGGGAGGAAAGTCCGAACTCCGCAGGGTAGTGTGCCGGATAACGTCCGGGACGGAGGTTTCAAGACCTCTGGACGGCTAGTGCAACAGAGAATATACCGCCCTAAGTTGGTGATTTGCTTCGGCAAATCCGTACGCGGCCTGGGGTAAGGGTGAAAAGGTGCGGTAAGAGCGCACCGCGCGGGCAGTAATGACCGCGGCAGGGTAAACCCCACACGGAGCAAGACCAAATAGGCAGGGATCGTGCCGCTTCTCTTCAGGCGGCGTGAGCGTGCTGGCCCGGTGCGCCAAGGCGGAGAGATCTAAACCTGATGATTTCATTGGGGATGGGAGCCGAAACCTGCGGGTAGGTTGCTAAAGCGGCGCAGTAATGCGTCGCGTAGAGGAATGATCGTCTAAAACAGAATTCGGCTTACGGGCCGTCTGCGGGAAGTATGGCCTCGAAGTCGCAAAACGATTTCGGGGCCTTCTCTTTTTTTGACTTTTTAATTTC
>DATAVY010000251.1:0-13316 GCA_036267495.1 Edaphobacter sp. | reverse complement strand
GTCGTGTAGGAGAGGCCAAAACCGAAGGTGAACAGCGGCTGCTTGTGCTGCGCCTCAAAACACTTGTAGCCGACTTCGGTCCCCTCGTTGTAATCAACGGCATAGCTCGAGGAGTGAGTGGCTGTATTGCCCGCAGCCTGCCCCCGATCCTGAGCGGGCGGGGACGGAATCGTTGGGCGGGGCAGATCGGCGTCACTCCGGGGAAAGGTGATGGGGAGTTTGCCGGACGGATTCACGTCCCCTGCGAGTACGTCCGCCAAAGCCTTTTGCCCGGAACTGCCCGCGTACCAGGCCTCGATAACGCCGGCAACCTTGTCGATCCAGGGCATGGTGACAGCAGTACCGGTTTCGAGCACAACGATGGTGTGAGGATTCGCTGCCGCCACCTGCTCGATCAGAGCGTTCTGGTTCCCGGAGAGCGCCAGGCTTGGTAGATCCATATCTTCGGCTTCCCACTGGTATGCGAAGACGATGGCCAGATCCGAGTTTTTGGCGACCGTCGCAGCCGACTGCAAGTCGGTCCCCGGATCGAAAGCGATCTTCCTGTTCGGCAGCTTCGCCCGGAGCGCCTGCAACGGCGAAGTCGGAAACCAGATGTGCTCCTGCCATACGGTTGCCCCTTTGCCGGGCGGCATGATGGCATTCCCACCCGGTGGATCCACCTGAGCCGATCCCCCGCCGGAGAGCATTCCAACATCGGCATGCCCACCAATCATCGCGATACTGTGAATCTGGGAGGGATTGATTGGGAGCACGTTGTGGTCATTCTTCAGGAGAACGATGCTCTCTTCTTCCACGCGCCGCGCAACGTCAAATCCCTTCCGAACATCCACAACGCTCTTCCGCGGCGGATTGTCGACGACGCCGGACAAGAATTCCGCATACAGGACTCGCCGGGCATGGTCGTCAATCTCCGATAACGGAACTTTCCCCGCCTCGACAGCCGCCTTGAGCTTCGGCCCAAAGTAGTCCGCCATGGGCTGTTCCTGATCGAGGCCGGCCTCCGACGCCGTGATTGTGCTGTGGGTTCCTCCCCAATCGGAGACAACGAAGCCTTTAAAGCCCCAGTCCTTCTTCAGCACATCACCCAGCGTGTATGAATTTTCGCAGCCAAACACGCCATTGATCCGGTTGTAGGAACACATCACCGCACCCGGGTTCGCGATCGATATGGCGATATGAAAGGCCAGCAGATCGGACTCCTGCATCGCCTTCTTCGAAATGATGGAATTGACGAAGAAGCGACCCGTCTCCTGATCATTCATCACATAGTGCTTAATGTCTCCGACGACGTGCTGGGCCTGTTCGCACTTCATCATGCTTCCGTCCATGGTGCCGGCCAGGAGTGGATCTTCGCCCGTGTATTCGAAAGTTCGTCCGTTCCGGGGTTCGCGAACGAGGTCCACACCACCCCCTAAGGTCATATCGAAACCCTGCGCTCTCAGTTCCTGCCCGATCACGGTGCCATAAGCGCAGGCCGACTCTGGATCCCAGCTCGACGCGGCTCCCAGGTTGGAAGGCATCGCCGTGGCATAACGCCCGTTCGCGCCGCTGTCTCTCACGCCGTAAGCCGCGTCGGAAATGATCAGGGGCGGGATGCCGAACCGCGGGACGCCTTCAACGTAGCCCGCGCCCCCATTCGTAAGCGGAGTGAGCGGCATGGTCCACCGCGGAACGTGAGCCATCCCGTTTCCGTGGAGCAGGGCCAGTTTCTCGTCAAGGGTGAGCTGCTTCAGTACCATCTCGGCCCGTTCTTCCGGCGAAAGCCTGGCGTTCATCCAGGGTCGGGCCGTCTCTTGGGATGCCAGTTGAGCCGATACGGAAGTCACCGTTGTAAGGGCGATGATTCCGAGGAAGAAGCTCAACCTGCGCTTGCGAGTCTGCATAGGTCTCCAGTACTGACACGGTTTTCGAGAACTGCCTCTGCGAACCATGCCGCAGGAAGAATGGAACAGCTACTTGGCGTTGAGGAAGCCTCGACGCGTACGAGCCGTCCATTGCATCCATAACTGCTGTTGAAACAGCCGAATACGAGTGCAGCCGGGCGCTCGTATGCGGTATGTATCATACGAGTCTGCGGCCCCGGCCCCAGCTTTCGGCCCGCGAATCAATGGTATTTAGGAGCGTCCGCCCGCGAGGCGCTCGGCGTGCCCGCAAGAATGAAGGTTTGCTTCGTCGTGTGAAAGTCCTGCACGTAGGTGACGCCGTTCTCGCTGAAGGTCGTTACTCCGGCTTCAGCGTGTTTTTCTGTAATCAGACGAGCAGGGATGGTAATCGGCTTTTTCCCATCCGCTTTGAGGGTCAGTTGCACCTGCGACCCGGAAGGCTCGGTCCAGGTCACGTTGTATTGCCCCTGCGGGATTTGAAGGTCCCCAATCCGGACATCCGTCGTCAGAGAAAAACCCTGCGAATTCTTCGCCCCCATGAGTGGCAGCGAGCATGACGTCAGCAAGAATAGAAATGCGATTCCCCAAATGCGTTTCACAGTCTCCTCCTGGTCTGAGAGCGGAACGCCGCAGATCTGCGTTGCAACTCCAGCCCAGAGGAAGGCTAGCTCGACGCCTCCGTCACCGAAAGCTGCATCGTGCAACAAACAGCAATGGGAGCAGGCGAAAGTTTGATTTATGAGAGAGATGCGCCTCGGCGACCGACGCCCGATCGGGAGATGTATGATACGGCGTCTTACCAGGTCTCGACGGCGAGAATGTTCGGCGGGCCCGGATTACCGTCGATGACATTCGTTTCGATCACTGCTTCCAGATTGAGCTGCGCCCAGTTTTTCGGAGCCTTCTTCAGCATGGCGTCCAAATAAACCGGGTTGGAAACCACCTCGCTGGCGGCCTCCGTTCCCTCCCCAAGAATCCCGCCCAGGATAATTACCGGTTGTCCCGTGACGTTATCGTGGATTCTCGCGACGATGGCGTAGTCCTTCGCCAGTTTCGTGTATGGAACCTGCCATTGCAGCGTCCAAAACCGCGGGTGAGCACTCTTGCGATCCACGATTTTCCGGTCCCTGTCGTCCACCTCGAACCCGAACGGCAAATCCTGGGTAATCCGCATGGTCCAGATATTGTCGAATGCTCCGATCAGTACGAACGGGCTTTCCCGCAGCTCGGCGAAAGGGGTCTGCGATGCGGATACGACACGAAATGCGTCGTGCCGAGGTGTGAGAGGAACGATGGACCGAGCCAGAGTGATCACGTCCGAGACATCCAGGCCACCATTGAGGCCCATGCCCTGCGACAGGTTAAATCGCGCCTTGTCAGTCGCGTCGACGGGTTCGCCGAGACAGTAAGTAACCCTCCCTGGCGCTGACGTGATCGGTTGCCAAAAACCCTCCATATTAGATGGAGGCTTCGGGAATGCTACTCGTCCCACGGCAACGCCCACCAACAGAGCCACCACCAGACCGATCACGATGAAGGTCCGTCGGCGAAGAGCGATCTCTGATCTCGGTCTTTCTGGAGGCTGAAGCTGAACCGGGGCTGCGACGGCTTCCGAAGAACCCATCGCTGCCGATTCGGGGACCGCAGTCTTCCCAGGTGCGGTCATCTGCGCAACAATCGGCTCCCGAAAAGTCGGTACGTAGGAGCCAACGAGAAGCTCGATGACCAGTTCCCCCGTATGCTCAGGGTTGTAATAGTACTGGATCAGCCTCTTGCGAACTTCAGCCGCCGTCGTCCGCACCACAGGGTCGAGATTCACATCGTAGCTGGGCTCCCGTCCGAAGGCTTCGATGCCAATCGTTCGCTCTTTTAAATCACCGCTGTTGCCGAGTAAAGTCTGCTCAACCGTATAGGCGAGCAGCACCGGGTAGCGCTTACTGTTCGTGAACAGGGGATGCGCGAGCAGCCGTTTCAATTGCTCTCGGACGGCAACGGGATTGGCAGAGCCTGACCCGTTCGATTCCTTCTCGGATTGATGCGATAACAGCATGCTCAACTCAACCGGCGATTCTCATCGCCTGTTGCGCATCCTCAACGATTCTCGCGTTCCACAGAGAACAGCGGAGAACCTGTAGTCAAACGATTTCGCTACCCACCCGCCCCTGGAAGCCGCGGGCAAGGCTGATTATTTCACATTTGATGGACCGCCAGCAGACCCTCCGACGAGCGCCCCATGCTGTCTCCGCTCATGAACGCAATCGCCCGAATCCGTGAAGTCGCAGGAGACTTGTACGCGGCTGAAAATGTCGGCGGACTGTCGAAAAGCGAGATCAGCTACCCAGGAGGGTCGACGAATCGCTTGCTGGACAGACTCGGGAGCGCAGCGCATCGGCCGATGAGCCATCAGGATCTTCTCAAACACCGCAAATTCAATGCGATCATCGCGAAGGCCAAATCGGATTTCGCGGCGAAGGAAAAGGCGAGACCGTCGAACCAACCTGAACCGGAAACCGAAATGGCGAAGAAGCCAACAGCACAGCCGGTAGCCAGCGGCTGATTCTCGCCGAGCCCGCAGCCACGCGCACCCGCATTTTTCTGTCGCGCTGCCCGTTGCCCACCCCACGCAGATGCCCGCACGAACGCGGGCGGCAGCCCGGCGCAATCCGCCCTGTTGGAAGCCTGTAACCTTTCTACCCTTGGCCTCTCCAATAGCTGCGCACAGAGCGGCCATTCCAGAGCGTTGCCTTCGTAGACAACGCCTGGGCCTTCTTTGCGCGCAAATTCTCGCCTTTGCAAGGAGTAGCAAATGTTGAAAGCAATTCGTGGCCTATCGACGATCGCGATTGGGATTGGATGCTTGTTCCCAGCCCTGCTCGCCAGCGCGCAGATCAGAGGAACAGAAACGTTCTTTGTCATGTCGAATAATGCCGACAAAAACCAGGTAACCGAATTCGTGCAGAACTCCGATGGGACAGTGGTCGCAAAGGAGACCTTCGATACGCAAGGCAGGGGCACTGGGGGTGTGAACGATCCCCTTGAATCGCAGGGCTCACTGACCTTGAGCGCAGACCACTCGGTCCTGTTTGCCGCGAACGCGGGAAGCGGCGATATCACTGTCTTTCAGGTTATCGGGGGACGGCTGATTTTCCTGAACAGGCAACCATCCGGTGGCAGCAATCCCGTGGCCATTGCCCAGTCGCAGAATCGCGTTTATGTCCTCAACCAGGGCGGCGCGGGCAGCGTCGTTGGCTTCGAAATGGGCTTCCGTGGGCGGCTGGTTCCCATTGCTAACTCCACCGCATTTCTCTCTGCCAATGCCGTCGGCGGATCATCGATTTCGATCAGCCCCGACGGCCAGACCCTCGCGGTGGTGGAGCGCCTCACCAACAATATCGATACGTTCCACATCAATCCGAATGGTACATTAGGTCCCCTTGTTATCAATCCCAGCGCCGGGATTGGAGCCTTCGCAGGGCGGTTCGCTCCCGATGGAAAGCTGATTGTTTCTGAGACCGGTTCTACCATTTCTGCAATCTCTTCCTACACAGTGCTTTCCAATGGAAAGCTTTCCGCTGTCACGCAGAGCTTGACAACCAACGGCGACGCCAACTGCTGGAATGCAATTACTCCGAATGGCGCTTTTGTCTACGCATCGAATGCAGGCAGCTCAAACATCTCCGGATTTTCGATCGGCAAGAGCGGCGCCCTGACCGCGCTCACCTCGTCCTCCGTCGTCGCAAGCAACCCGGAAAACGCCACGAACCTCGACATCACGGTCAGCGGCGATGGCAAGTTCTTCTACTCGCTCAACGCGACGGTCGGAACCGTGGGTGTCTTTGCCATCCAGTCCAACGGAACGCTGACGGAAGTGGACGAGATTCCGGGGTTCACCGCGGCGGTGGGCTTCAACGGTATCGCTGCACTGTAATTGCAATGGCCTCAGGCCCGTTGCCAGCCCACGCGGATAATCCTCGTTGCCCGCGTGGGCAGCATCTCCTCAACGAGTCTCTCCCTGAGATTTCCATTGCGCACAGGTTCTACGGCAACATCAGCGCTCAGTAAGAAATACTTATCCGTTTCGATAGCTTCGCTGTCTCATACACATACCGTCGGGAAGGAGTGTACATGAGACCCGGCCGGAATCGAACCACCGCAATCACGGCGATATTCGTTGCATCCGCTCCATCCGCATTCTTAGCACAATCAACTGGGATCATCCCACAGCTCGTGACCAGACGCCGGGAGTGATGCAGATGATTGATGCGCTCCGATCGCTGATGAAGAAGCTGACCATCCCGTGGAAGAGATTGCTTCCGCCGTCGCGTTCCTAACTTATCCGAAATCAAAGTTCATCAATGGAGAGAAATTGACCGCGGACGGTGGATGGAACGCATACGCGCTCGGGCAGCTGACACGGCAGCTGCCCTCCGCCTGAAGAAGCTTCGCAGGGATGCGAATCGGCTGTTGAATGGCCGGCGTGACTCTGCGAGCACGACAACAATCGGTCAACGGATTAATGATTCCAGCGATCGAGAGCCAGCAGCGCAGCATACGCGGCTGCATAGATCAGCTGAACGCCGGCAGTGCTCCAGTCCTGCCGCAAACGCGGTGCCGAAGGTGAGGATCACAATGAGCAGAGATCCGGCGATCAGGGCAAACCTTGTGCAAAAGCCGAGGAGGAGCAGAAACCCCGGAATCGCCTCCGCCCACGGGAGCACCAGTCCGAATCCATGCACGCTCCAGGCAGGGAGCGGCGTGTTTCGAAACATGGGAACGAGCGAGTTGGCGAAGGTCGACGGCCCTGCAGCGATTCGGGATACTCCATGCATGCAGATGTTGAGTCCAAGCGTGAGCCTCAGCAGCAGGAAGGCGAGTGCCGCACCGCGCCAGTGGGATCGAGCCGTGGATCTCACGTTCTCCTCCACCAGATAGTTCCGAACAGCGGCCGCTGTTTAGTCTGACCTCTCCGGCGCAACAATCCAGCTTAACCGGGATGCGTGCGCGAAGATTTCCCGAATTGCGGCAGCTTCTTCGGGCGTGAGGCGGCTGTCGGCGAAGGCGTTGCGAATCGCCGAGTCCACTGTATGCCCGTCGCGCAAAGCCGAAAGCAGCCGGAACTGCTCGGCTGTCAGGCGGCTGTGATATACCGAATCGTCGTAACGATGAACGGCGAGCCAGATATCGGCGCGCCGCATTGCCGGAAGCCGCGCCCCCGCCGGCTGTTTGCGCATCGTCGCCGCGTTGCTGACGATCTCAGCATCGGGCATCCCGCGGCGGACGGTGATGACGAGATCGTCGACGGGATAGCGCAGGTGGAGCAACTGAAGGTGAGGCTGGAGCGCAAGCACGGTCGCAGGCGAAACCAGCAGCGCACCGGATTCCGTCAGGGGAGGCAGACTGGCCCCATCGAAAGCCTCGACATAGGCACACTCCACGCGAGCTGCATCCACGGCGAGATCGTGGCGCCTGCCCGTGAATTCCGGATGTCGGGCGATCCAGGGGGGCAGGCGCTTGCCGAGATTTCGCAACGTGAAGGATGTCGAGGGACTGTCGGCGAGATAGGCACGGATCAGCGCGTCGAAGCGGTCCGGGCCGACAATGGCGCTCAGCGCCGGATAATCCTCGGAGAGCGCGTCGATGATCCGAAACCAATACTGACGGTTGTAGATCTCGAGCCGCTCAAAGGAGGTGAGCGTTGCACTCGGTTTGATATAGCGGGAAGCTACGGTTGCTGTGAACTGCCCATTCTCGGCGACGACTTGCATGTCGAAGTCCGGGGTCAGAGGCCGGCGCACGTCGGCGGCCATGCGACGCTGTAGTTCGAGAAGACTCAAGCCGCCACCTCCTCGCCGTCCAGAACTTTTTCCTTGTCAGCCGGTGACTTCAGCAGGAACCGGTTCGCCTTGAGTGCCTCGGCATGGACTTCTTCAAAAGAGGGGATGTTATCGTCCCATTCCAGCAGCGTGGCGGTGGGACCGGTACGCTCGATGGCACGCGCATAGAGCTTCCAGACGGGATCGAGGACCGGATGATCGTGCGTGTCGAGGGTGTACTTTTCGAATTTGGAGTGGCCGGCGATATGAAGCTGCGCGACGCGCTCCGCATCGACGGCATTGACGTAATGCATAGGATCGAAGCCGTGATTCTGCGAAGACACGTAGATGTTGTTCACGTCGAGTAATATGCCGCAGTCGGCCGTGTGAACCACTTCGTTGAGGAACTCCCATTCGGTCATCTGCGACTCGTGGAACTCTGCGTAGCTGCTCACATTTTCGACCGCAACCGGAATCTCGAGATAATCCTGCACCTCGCGGATGCGGGCTGCCGTGGTGCGGATGGCTTCGAATGTATAAGGCAGAGGCAGCAGGTCGTGCGTATACGTGCCGTCCACGCTGCCCCAGCAAAGATGATCCGAGACCCACGGCGTTTTCGTGCGCCGAGTCAGATTCTTCAGCCGCCTGAGATGTTCGCGGTTCAGTGGCTGCGCCGAGCCGAAGTACATCGAGACTCCGTGCTGGACGACCTTGTACTGATCGAGAATGCGGTCAAGCATCGTCAGCGGCCGGCCGCCATCCACCATGTAGTTTTCGGAGATGATCTCAAACCAGTCGACTTCAGGTTTGCGCGAGAAGATGTGATCGTAATGCGGGATGCGCAGACCGATTCCCACACCGTAATTCGTGAAGGCATTGAAGCGATTGGCCGGCATAGAGAACTCCTGCGAATGAAGAGGTGCGGCTGGAAGCCCGCCGGAGCGAAGCCTCCAGCACGAAACGCGGCGCTTAGATGAGCGAGGGTTTCGATCCATCGGTTGCGCAGCCGCCCTTGCCCTTGCAGCTGTTCTTAGCTTTGCAGCCGTTGTCGCTGCTCTTGCAGCCGCCCTGTCCTTTGCAGTCGTTCTTGCCTTTGCAGGAGTGCTTGGCGGTGCCTGCGGTCTGGCCATGCGCGAGCACGAGAACTCCCGCGCTGGCCGAGGCGCTTGCAGGCGAGGTGCCACCGTTCTGAGCGGTCTGTGCGTTGAGGCGAGCCGATGTTCCGCCGAGAAGTCCGGCAACAGCGGCAGCGAGAGCGAGATGATGTGCGGTGCTTGTCTTCATGAGGAGTACCTTCCTTCGGTTAGGCCGCGCCCTCTTCCGGGCTGGGCGTTGCTGACTCGGAATTCCGAGACGGGATACGCAGGAATTCCCACCCAGGCCGCTCGTTCCGTCGGTATACGGCCTGCTACGCCTATAGGAACCCCGGCAGAGCGCAGGGTTACAAGGAGACGCGGAAAATCGAATCGAAAGGGAGGGACGGGTGGGACGCGGTGCACAATGCGGGAAACCACCAAAAGGCTGTTTGCCTGACAGGTGATGAAAGCTGTGGCTGCATCTGTAACGATTCATGGCCTTGTGGCTCCAATGAGGTGCAGTCAAACTTTTGCCAGACGGTCATGCCATGAACTCTGTAACAGCGATTCCTATCGGGAAACACAAGAAGTCGGTAAGCTGGCCTGTGCGGGTCTTCGAAGACTTCTGCACCGCGGGCACGTCACTGCAAGCGCCGTTTCTGCTGGCCGTGCGGTTGTACTGGGGATTGCAGTTCGCGCAGACGGGGTGGGGCAAGCTGCATCATCTGGCACGGGTTACGATTTTCTTCAGGAGCCTCGGCATTCCGCTTCCAGCGTTCAATGCCGACTTCGTTGCGGGTCTGGAGTTTGTTGGCGGAATATTCCTGATGGCCGGGCTGGCTTCCCGAGTGACGGGTTTTCTGCTGGCGGCCAACATGTTCGTCGCCTACTGGACCGCCGATCATCAGGCGCTGGTCTCCGTCGTTTCGGATCCGGGGAAGTTCTATGCGGCAGACCCGTACACTTTTCTTTTCGCTTCGCTGCTGGTTCTGATCTTCGGAGCGGGCTTCTTTTCGCTGGATAGCGCAATCGCGAGGCACTTGAGGAAGCGCACGTGAGACTGATGGATGCCAGGTCTCCGGGGCTGGACGAGGCAGAGATGATCGCTGCCATCCTGGCGGGCGACAGCGATCTGTACCACCAACTCATCCAGCCCTACGAGCTCAGCGTTTACCGCATGGCGTTGTCTCTGGTGAAGAATGAGACGGAGGCGGAAGATGTGGCGCAGGAGGCCTTTCTGAAGGCCTTTCGCAATCTTGCGAATTTTCGCGGAGAGTCGAAGTTCAGCACCTGGCTGATCAGCATCACTCTCAACGAGGCGCGAAGACGCCTGCGGCGCCAGAGCACGGTGCGGATGGAGTCGCTCGATGAGCCTCCCGAGGAGGGAAGCAGGGTTTCGCCCGCGCTGCTCCGGGACTGGCGGGAAATCCCCTCCGAAGCTCTGGAGCGGAAGGAAGTCAGAACTCTGTTGCAGGAAGCGATCGGACATCTTGCGCCGATGTACCGGGAAGTACTGGTGATGCGCGACATTGAAGATCTCAGCACGGAGGAGACGGCTGGTACGCTGGCTATCAGCATTTCTTCGGTGAAGGTACGGTTGCATCGGGCACGCATCATGCTGCAAAAGGAGCTTGCGCCTAAACTGAAGCTGGCGAGTCCGAAGAAAAGGAGGTGGTTCTCGTGATACTGGAATGCAAACACGTCTGGGACTACATCTCCGAATTCCTCGACGACTCGCTGCCGCCGGAAACCAGAGAGCTGGTGCAGAAACATCTGGAACACTGCGAAATCTGCTCCGCCATTTTTGACTCCACACGCAACATTCTCGTCCTGACTGCTGATGACCGCGTCTTTGAGCTGCCCGCGGGCTACAGCGAGCGCCTGCACGCACGGCTGGCGCGAGAGATTCACGGCGCGAACAGCCGACCGGAGAAGCTCCCCCAGGATCAGGATTAGATTGTGCCGTGGAGATAGATGTGAAATCCCCATTCCACTGCAACCAGTAACAGAGTCAGAATCGCCAGGCCGACCTGCCACGACTCCGAGCGCAGCTGCTTTTGGGTGGCTGGTTTCATTCTCCACTGAGACGAAGGGCGCGCGCGCAGCCGGCGAATCCGCCGGACGGCAATCAGATTCACGACGGAGCCAGCGATGGCAGCTATCTCCATGGGGATGCGAAGCGCCGCGAAATGCAGCACAGTCAGGAATTTAAGCCCCGCCGTCGCCGCCGCAAGCGCGCCTATCCCGATCAGCAGCCGCAAACCGCTAATGGCAAAAAATGCCGTGCATGCGCTTTGCAGGAGGATAAAAAACAAACTGGTGAGGCCGACCGCAAGGCTGCGGCCCTCATGATGCTTCGGCTCTGCCAGGTTAACTTCCAGCTCTGGTTCGGGCATCGCGTCCTCAGTGTATCGAAATGACTCCGGACGGAGCGACCCAATCGCGCGCCGATATTCAAAACGCCTGATTAAGCGAAGAAAGCCGGGGCGTCCCGGGCAGAACGCCCCAACTCATCATTAGTACGCAGCGATACCGTTGAGGCCGGCGGATGCAGGCAGGCCATCCTGCTGCCCAAGGTTCACCAGGCTTCCATCGTCCTGAACGGCGAAGATGGAAATGACGCCGGCAACGGCATCCACGGTATACAGCGGAACAGGCCGTGAGGAAAACTGCCGGACAGTGCGGTGTCGGAGCATTTCATCGCGAAATGACTTCGCACGGCTCACCATTTCCTGAACAGGAAATTCACGGTATGTGGAAAGAGGAACAAAACCCGGGGCGGACATTGACGCCTCCTCGCGGACCGATTGTAAACGGTATACAAACTAGCCACAGTCGCTTCACTGATCTTAAAGGCAGCTAGATGCGTTAAGCAGCACCTTCATTGCGCTTTTCCGGCCAACAAGAAACGCAGATTTTGCGGATGCGACAATCTCTAGCCAGCTGCAACGCGGTCAGCAACCCTGCGAGGTTCAGCTCTTGAAATACGGCACCGATCTGCACTTCAGAGAAATTCGCCTTAAGGGAGCAAAATGGTAATCGGAACCTGGAACATAGCCTCCGTTGGGAGCGGGAGACGGATAAAATCGCAGCCGTGAACGGAAAACGAGAGTTGTTGCGCCACGCCGTGGCTACAGTGGCATATCGCGCAGTGCGGGCAATCGAGGGCGCGCCAGAAGGATTTGGCGGATTTGCGGATTGCGGACGGACGCCAGGAAAGATTCTGGCGCACATGGGCGATCTCTTCGATTGGGCGCTAAGCATGGCGAGGGGCGAGGAGCGCTGGCGCAATTCTGTCCCGCTGTCATGGGCTGAAGAGCAGCAGCGCTTCTTTACGACGCTTGAGGCGATTGACCGCCAGCTTGCCCTGCCGGAGCCGATCCACGTTAGCGAAGAGAGGCTGTTTCAGGGGCCCATAGCCGACGCCCTGACGCATGTGGGGCAATTGGCGATGTTGCGCCGGCTGGCGGGTAGCCCTGCATGGAGCGAAAACTATTCTGTGGCGAAGATTAATGCCGGCTGTCCGGGCGCGGATCAGCCAGCCGCAGTCAAGCGATTCCGATAGCGCATATCAAGGCTGGTTAGCGACCTCGCCCGCTTCTTCCCGGCCGAAGGCTATGCGCAACGTGGGGAGCGCTGTGGTGTTGTGCTTATCTCTGTCTGGAATTTTGAATACTCAGATCTGAGCCATTCCACCATCGACGCATATTTCGCTGCCGTTCACGAAGCTGGAGTCGTCGGAAGCGAGAAACAAGGCCACCGCTGCGATCTCCTCCGGGCGTCCGAGTTCCTTGCGAGGGATTCCCGACCGAAAATATTCCTTCGCTTCTGCAGGAAGATTGGCAAGAGCGTTGGTGGCGATGGGCCCAGGGCTGAGTACATTCACACGGATTCTGCGCTCGGCAAGCTCGACCACCCAGGATCGCGCGAACGACCGCAGCGCCGCTTTGCTACCGGCGTAAACGCTCAGCCCTGGCATGCCCTTGAGGTGAGCGATCGACCCGTTCATGATGATCGATCCGCCATCACGCATTATGGGCAGCGCCTTCTGCACCGTAAAGAGTGTGCCGAGGGTATTCAGGGAAAAGAGGCTGTCGAACTGGTCTTCGGTGATCTCCCCCAGCGGGGCGCGGCCGCCATGACCGGCGCTGGCAAACACTACATCGACATAGCCCTTCTCCCGTTTGACCGTCTCGTAGAGGCGGTCGAGATCAGCCAGCTTTGCGGAGTCGCCCTGTACCCCGGTCACATTCCGTCCAATCGCCTTGACGGCTTCGTCCAGATTCTCCTGTCTCCGCCCCGTGATGAACACGTAAGCTCCCTCTTCGACAAACAGCTTTGCCGAGGCCAGCGCCATCCCGGAGGTTGCCCCCGTGATCACCGCTACTTTTCCGTCCAACTTACCCATGACTACTCTCCTTCTACTCTGCTCAGGAACTACCGAGTGCTGATTGGCTAATCGGTTGAGCGAACCCTGTTCAGGGAATGGCTCGGCGATCGGAGGCGAAATCGCCTCTCCGCGTCATTAGAGGCCGCCGTCG
>DATAVY010000250.1:0-4309 GCA_036267495.1 Edaphobacter sp. | reverse complement strand
CAACGGAGGGGCGCACATCCCAGGAGCGCCAAAGCATGGCCAGCGCGTATTCGAAGACGAAAAGAGCAGGCTGCGTCCATGCCGTGTCGTGAATCAGGTCGTCGGGAACTGCTTCGTTTCCGCAAAGCACTTCTGAAAGCCGATGCGCCAGCTTTCCACTGAGAATCGCGTCGCATCGATCGACCGCGGATCGAAAAACACTGCTCTGGTTGTAGAGCACGCTTCCCATGCGCGCATACTGCGATCCCTGCCCGGTAAAAAGAAAACCGAGGGAAGGCCCTTCATAGCCGGCGACAAAGCGATACGCGGGATGATCTTTCACTCCGCTGTCCGCAATCTGCTGTAGCGCAGGAGAAGCCTCCTGCGTCGAGCTCGCGAGGAACGCGATCCGGTGCTGAAAGTGGGATCGTCCCGTGTTCAGCGAGAAGGCGAAGTCCGCAAGAGAAGTGTGAGCGTGATCGCGGAGATATTCGGCATGCCTGCCGCAGAGCGCCCCGAGAGCCTGCTCGCTTTTGGCCGAAACGGTAATGATCTCCGCAATGGCCGGGAAACTGCTCTCAAGATGAGGCGCCGGAGCCTCCTCAATCACGATGTGAGCATTAGTTCCACTGAAGCCAAATGAGCTGACGCCGGCGATGCGCGGTCGGGCGTTTGCCGGCCAAGGCATTGGATGCGTCGCAATTTTGATTGGCAGACCCTGCAGAGCACTGTTCCTCTTCCCTTCCGATAGGTGCAGATGAGGAGGAATACATTCATGCTCGAGCCCCAGGAGAACCTTGATGACTCCTGCAACACCTGAGGCCGCCTCGAGATGGCCGATATTGGTCTTCACCGAACCGATGGTCAGATCCGCACCCTGACTGCGACTGGCGCTGAACATACTTCCAAGAGCGCCCAGCTCGATTGCATCCCCTAACACCGTGCCGGTTCCATGCGTTTCAAGGTAATCCACATCGTCGGGGCGCAGACCGGCCTGGCTCAAAGCCGCCTTGATGACTGCCTCCTGAGATGGTCCGCTCGGCGCGGTCAGCCCGCTGCTCCGTCCGTCGTGATTGATGGCGCTTCCCCGTATCAGGCCGAGGACGCGGTCTCCGTCTGCCCGGGCGTCAGCGAGTCGTTTCAGTACCAACATGCCGCAGCCCTCGGAGCGCACGAAGCCATCCGCTGATTCCGAAAAGGTCTTGCATCGCCCGTCACCGGCAAGCATGCGCGCCTGTGACAGCGTGACAGTGAGCTGGGGCACGAGAATCGCGTTCACTCCGCCCGCCAGGGCCATCCGGCATTCGCCCTGGCGCAGGCTCTGGCAGGCCAGATGGATGGCCACGGCGGAAGACGAGCACGCGGTATCAATCGAAAGATTCGGACCCTTCAGTCCCAATATGTAGGAGAGCCGCCCGGCCGCGATGGAACGCGCGATCCCGGTGCCTGAATAAGCGTCGAATGACTCGTCGTCATAACGACTAACTAACATCGCATAGTCATTCGTGCTCACGCCAACGAAAATACCGGTAGGGCTGCCATTCAAAGATTCCGCGCGGACGCAGGCATTTTCGAGCGCTTCCCAACTCACCTCCAGCAACATCCTTTGCTGAGGATCCATGCCGATTGCTTCTCGCGGCGAGATGCCAAAGAACGCCGGATCAAATTGATCGATTCCGCTTACGAATCCGCCCCACTTCGTATTTGCCTTGCCGGGCGTTTCCGGGCTCGGATCGTAGAAGGCATCCGCATCCCAGCGGTTGGAAGGAACTACTTCGATCGCATCGACTCCCTCGGCGAGCAGTTTCCAGAAAGCATCGGGGCTGTCTACAGCTCCCGGCATTCGGCACCCTATACCGATTACAGCGACATACTCGCAGGCACCCGCGTCTCGCGCAGCCAGGCGCCGCTCCAGTTCCGCCGCCAGCAGGGCCAGCCGCTTAGGGGAGAGCTTCTGAATGCGCTCGAGGAATTCCACGGAGTTAGGGTCGGTAGACATTAGATGACACGTGCTCCAGTTAGCAGATCCAGGATGAAAGTCTTACTTGAGCCAGAATTCGACCTCTTCATCTGACATCTGCTCAATCGTTTCCAGAATGTCCAGGGAATTGTCGTTTGCACTGCTTGCGACAGTAATGGGTGGTACCGGCACGGCCGCCGGTGTTTCCTCATGTGCAGACAGGACTTCTTTGTCCAGATACCTTGCCAAGGTCCGCAGCGTCGGATAATCAAAAAGCATCGTTGATTGGAATTGCTGGTGAAATACCCCAGAAAGGCCATTACGCAGTTCAATGGCCAGCAAGGAATCCATTCCGAGGTCGCCCAACGGCACATCGGGATCAATCTCCTCGCCGCTATGCAGATCCAGCGTCCGGCGCACAATCTCCGCGATGGTACGCAACAGAGCGGCCTCCCGCATCGCAGCGGGCAGAGATTCGATAGCCTCCAGCGCGGGGACCGCCGGTACGAAACCAGACTTGACTTGTGCCTTTGCGACGGTTTGCGGAGATCGCGGTGTAGCGTGCACATCGGATTCGGATAGCAGTTCCCTGTAAAAGGAACGGTTCGCCTCGGTCCGACGCTGCGCCAGGTAGCGAGCCCAGTGGATCGAGGCGATCGCCACTTGGGATTCTCCGGATTGCAACGCCAGCCGCAGCGCTTCCAACGCGCCTTCCGGGGGCATTGCCTCCATGCCGGACCGTTCGAGATTCCGTCGAGTCTCGTCGTCCGCGGCCGCGCCGGTTTCGCCCCAAGCACCCCAATCTACAGTCAAAGCCGGGAGACCCTTGGCACGCCGGAAATGCGCCAACCCATCCAGGAAGGACGCTGCCGCGCAATGATTTACCTGCCCATAGGAGCCGCCGATCGACGCCCAGGAGGAAAACAGCACAAAGCATTCGATGGGCAGTTCCCTCGTCAGAACATGCAGATTCCACGCGCCGTCCATTTTCGGCCTGAACACGCGTTGCATACGATCCCAAGACTGGTCCTCAAGTGATGCATTGTCGAGCAAGCCTGCGCCGTGCCACACTCCGCGCAGATCGGGGCCGCTCATCTCAATTGCTTTTTTTGCATTTTCCGGATCAGCGATGTCGCCCTGCAGCGTTCGCACAGCGACATCGTTCGCCCTGAGGCGCTCGATCACGCTGTACGCCGCTTCGTCCGGCGCACGCCTTCCCATAAGCATGAGACCGCGCGCTCCGTTCGCGGCCAGCCACTCCGCCAGCTTCAGTCCGATTCCACGCATACCGCCGGTGATCAAGTGAGTGCCGGGGAAGCGGTTTGAAGATTTTCGCGCCACCACAACCCGGCCCTTGTGCTCCGCTCGCGCCATGAACCGGAAGGCTTCTTTCACGCGGGACGAGTCAAATACCGTGACCGGCAAAACCGGGAGTGAACCTTCGCAGATCTCTTTAAACAATTCCGCGAGTCGTTGGCTAACCCAGGAAGATCCCGCCGCGAAGTGAGGCGTTAGATCAACCGGCAGATAACGCACACCGGGCCACTTCGGTTCGATGGATTCAGCGGTGCGCAAATCGGTCTTTCCCAGCTCGATAAATCGCCCTTCCGGGTTGAGCAGTCGGAGACCGGCATCGATAGCCTCTCCAGCCAGCGAGTTGAGAACGATGTCGACTCCGCCGGATATCTCGTTTCCGAATGCGAGCGAGCGGGAATCATAGACGCGCGCAACGCCCATCTCTTGCAGAAACGTTCGCTTTTCTTTGCTTCCGGCCGTGGCGATCGGCTCGGCTCCCACTTTGCGACAGAGGTGTATCGCGGCAAGACCCACCCCTCCTGCGCCCGCGTGAATCAGCACGCGCTCGCCCTGACGTACGCGCGCAACCGTGTTCAGGCAGTAATCGGCTGTCAGATAGGCGATGCTTTGTGCAGCCGCTTCCGCAAAGGACAACATCTCCGGCTTGCGAACGACCAGCGCCCTTGAAGCCACTACATGGCTCGCGAAAGTTCCGGGAGCGATCGCTATGACTGCGTCTCCCGGCGCAAGATCGGTTACAGCTTCCCCCGCGCGCAGGACCGTGCCGGCGCAGTCCGTACCGATCGATGTATCGGATTGGATGGCTCCCAGAGCCAGCATGACATCACGGAAGTTGAGCGAAGTCGCTTCGACGCTGATCTCGACTTCGTCCGGTTGCAATTCACGCTGCGAATCCGGCGCCCATTTGAGAGCTTCGATTCCAGCACCTGTCTGCAACTTCACCCGCGCGGGCATTTGTTCGACGCGTGGAGCCTGCAATCTCTCGAGCTCTGTGACGTAGCGCTTGGCGGAACGCCATGCCACCCACTGGCTGTCCGCATTCGACTGCACTTC
>DATAVY010000249.1:0-18600 GCA_036267495.1 Edaphobacter sp. | reverse complement strand
TACGACATGCATGCCTCAAGGAACCATCCGCCACACCCAAAGAAGCCGTCATCCTGCTGTAGAAGCCGCTACCGCAACTCCTTCCCGCTTGCATCCACCGCGGTCAAATAGCAAAATCATTGATGAAGATCTACTCCTGCCCGGCTCTTCATCGCATACTTCTTCCGGATCCGCATACTCCTTGCCCATCTAATCTCACCTCGTCAAACTTCAACAGCGAAACAAATCGTCATTTCGACCGGAGCGCAGCCCAGTGGAGAAATCCGCCCCTCAAACAACATCGGCAGGACAAAAAACTCAGCGCCCCAGGTCCCGCATTTGCGACCTGTGTAGCCGCATCACCCTGATGCTTGCCTTCGCCCTACTCCTCACCGCACCTCCGCTTCACGCGCAAGGCTGCACCCAATGCCTCGACAACACCGCCGCCACTCCTCCTGCAACCCGGCGAGCCTACCGCCACGCCATCATCCTTCTCACCCTCACCGCCGGCGGCCTCTTCGCCACTACCCTCATCCTCTTCAAACGCCATCGCTGAAACATCAAGCCGAACCAGGAGAATCCATAGTGACCCGTGAGCAGAAATATCAAGCATTCAAAACTCTCCACGAACGGTCGGGAATCTTCGTCATTCCCAACCCATGGGACGCCGGCACGGCAAAGATTCTCACCGCCCTCGGCTTTGAAGCTCTCGCCACCACCAGCAGCGGCTACGCCTTCTCCATCGGACGCCGCGACTCGAACACCGACGTCACCCGCGAACAAACCCTCGCCAACGCCCGCGCCATCGTCGAAGCCACCCACCTCCCCGTCTCAGCCGACATGCAGGACGGCTTCGGCCCCTCGCCCGACAGCTGCTCCGAGATGGTTCAACTCGCAGCCGCCATCGGCCTCGCCGGCGGATCCATCGAAGACGCAACCGGCGACCCCGACTCCCCCATCTACGACTTCCAGCTCGCCGTCGAACGAATCGAGGCCGCCGCCGAGACCGCCCACACCCACAACTTCCTGCTGACCGCACGCGCCGAAAACTTCCTCCACGGCCGCCCCAATCTCGACGACACCATCAAGCGCCTGCAAGCGTTCGAGCAGGCCGGAGCCGACGTCCTCTACGCCCCCGCCCTCCCCGGCCTCGAAGCCATCCGCCAGGTCTGCGCCTCCGTCTCCAAACCCGTCAACGTCCTCATGGGCCTCCAGGGCGCAACCTTCTCCGTCGAACAACTCGCGGCCGCCGGAGTCAAACGCATTAGCGTCGGAGGCTCCTTCGCCCGCGCCGCTCTCGGCGGCTTCGTCCGCGCCGCCCGCGAAGTCAAAGAAAAAGGCACCTTCACCTACGCCGCCGACGCCATCCCCGGCGCCGAAGTAACAGCCTTCATGACAAATGACAATCGCTGAGCACCGAATGTCGCCTCCGTGTGAGTCTTGCCATCGGTCATGTAGAAAATCTCCTGCCCGTTCGCAAGATCGCAGAAATAAGATTCAACCCGAACCTCCATCAGTCTGCGCACCACTTCGGCGAAGACCATATCCCCAGCCTGGGCCGCGCAAGCACTTCGTGGATCACGGCTATTTATTCTCTCGTCTCCCACAAATCGACTTTTGAAGACTTGAGGATATTGGCTGCGCCGAGCCGGCATCCTGCGTCGTGACTTAGCCGATGCTCACCTCCGGATAGGCTTCGACGTACTCCTCTCCTCTACAACCTTGGTAGGCAACCGTGCGCGCTTCAAGGTCAACATCGTAACGCGTGACTCCCGCCCGCCACGAGGCCTTCAGGAACTCCGGGAAGGTGCTTTCGCCCGCCTGATCGATACGGAGAGCGTTGATCAAAGCACCCTTGTCAAAGGCTGGCACATCAACGGCGCCCGTGGTCAATGGACTTCCCTGCATGACCACAGCACCGTCTCCGGTAAGAAAGAGACTTTGACACGAAGGAAGTGACCATACGTTCCGTGTCACTCCGGCTTGTCTTAGCGTCTCGGCGAGATAGGGGAAGCCACCCACACGGGGGCGAATCGTTTCGGCGCGTTTCATCGCTTCCATCAGGTTATCGATCGCTTTACTCATGATGATTCTCCTTATCTGGTTGGAACATCGTGGATGCGGTTATGATCGGCGATCTTTGTGAGCAGTGCTCGCAGCGTGTTCTTCTCCGCCGGGGCCAGGCAGTCGAAGAAGCGCGCGTCGTTCGTATCCGCAACTTTCGCGAGGACCGGGAGATTGCGTCGTCCGTCGCGCGTCAGGGAAAGCAGGCGAAACCGGCTGTCACCCTCTTTCGCGCACGCTCGTATCCAGCCCTTCGCTTCGAGTTTGTCGACGATCTTGGATACCGCTCCGCGGGTCAATCCCGAGAGATCGGCCAGCTCGCCCGAAGCGGCCTGTCCGCGCTCGTGAAGCTCGCATAGCAGCACCCATTCCGCAACCGAAGTCTGCTTCTCTTGAAGCGCGCGAGTGAACGCGCCCGAGACAGCGTTGGAGACGCGCCGGAGCCAATATCCGAGATGGCGATCAAGGTTGGATGTGCGCTGAAATTTAGTCTTGCTAGTTTCCATAGAAACTATTATAATTTCCATGGAAACTAGATGTCAAGAGGCAATCGCCTCAGCCTGTGAGGCAGAGACAGCCGAGCGCAACAGCAGGAGACCCTCCCAGAGCATTCGTCGCTTCGAGGCGGAGAAGATCGATCTGGCCTCTACCGGAACCGGATTTTCACTGCAACAGAAAATAACAAGTAAGCTGTTCTTCCCAACCCCATAGGAGACGCGCGATGAAAGCGAACCGCCGGCAATTCAATCTAGGGCTCACGACAGCATTTCTCGGCATGGGCATTAATTCGCGCTCGAACGCACAAAGCTCGCCATCTGCCCCACCCTCGAGCACGACACATCACTACTTCTTCAAAGACCCTACGTTCGAGATGATCTTCCTTACCAGCTTGGGGCGCGCGTACAACTGCGGCGGCAACGTGGGCAAGGTTCTCTATCTCACGCGTCAGGTTGAAGACGGCAACTTCGAGAGCGCCTACCTTGCCTTCAAACAGGCAGGCGACGAAGCCAGGCAAATCGCCGGACAGTCTGCCGCGGCCGGGCACAAAGAGAGCGCGCGGCAAGCCTATCTATGGGCGCAAAACTTCTACGACAGTGCAACCTACTTCATCGATGGATCGAACGATCCGTCACGCTTTTTGCCCACCTGGGAACTTCTGTACGAATGCTGGATGAAGTCTTTGCCCCTGTTTGAATCACCAATCGAGCCCATACGAATACCCTACGAGAGCACTGAACTGCACGGCTTCTACCTCAAGGGCAAAGGCACTGCAAAAAGGCGCCCTCTGCTCATCTTCGTCAATGGAAGCGACGGCTCTCTCCTTGACATGTTGCTGTGGGGCGGCGCCGGGGCAGCTGTGCGTGGGTATGATTGCCTTTTCTTCGATGGTCCTGGACAGGGTTATGCTCTCTGGAAGCAGAATCTCTACTTCCGGCCAGACTGGGAAAAGGTCATCACACCCGTCGTCAACTATGCCCTCTCCCGCCCGGACGTAGATCCCAACAGGATTGCGATTCAAGGTATAAGCCAGGGCGGCTACTGGGTTCCGCGAGCCGTCGCCTTCGAAAAACGAATCGCAGCCGCGATCGTCGATCCCGGCGTAGTTGACGTCTCCACCTCCTGGACGGCGAGCCTTCCTCCGCCTCTACTGGCAATGCTCAAGGCTGGTCGCAAGGCCGAGTTTGATGGTTTCCTTGCCAAGGCCTTGAGCCCCGCGGCCAAAGCGAATTTGAACTTCCGCATGCGACCATTCGGCTTTACCTCTTACTTCGACACCTACAGTGCCGTGTCCCGGTACAACCTGCGCGACGTCGCTGACCGTATCACCTGTCCCTTGCTCATCACCGAGCCCGCTAACGAAGCCTATTGGCCGGGCCAGTCACGCCAGCTTTACGATCTCGTGAAATCGCCGAAGAAGCTGGTTCACTTCTCCGAAAGCGACGGCGCCGATCTGCACTGCGAGCCCAAGGGAACGGGATTGCGCGACCTGCACGTCTTCAACTGGCTCGATGAGACGCTGAGTTGATCTGCTCGTAAATGGATTGATAACGGTAAAGGTGCTTGTTGCGAGGACCAATTCTGGATTGAAGCAAAATCGCCAGCGCGCTCATCGAGGGGACACTCGGGAAAGATATGGAAGACCCGTCAGCGCTTCTTCTTAGCCGCCGTCTTCTTCACCGGAACAGCTTTCTTCGCAGCCTTCTTCACCACCGGAGTCTTCTTTGCGGATGCTTTCTTGGCTGCTGCCTTCGCCGAAGTTTTCTTAGCCGCAGCCTTCTTCGCAGGAGCTTTCTTCGCCGCAGCTTTCTTCACCGGCGCTTTTTTCGCCGCAACCTTCGCCGGAGCCTTCTTCCCGACAGCAGCCTTCTTCGCCGGAGCCTTCGCCGCAACCTTAGCTTTCGCCGGAGCAGCCGCCTTCACCGGCACAGCAGCCTTCTTCTCCACCGTCTTCGCAGGAACCGCTGCGCCCTTCACCGGAGCAGCCACCTTCGCGGCAACCGCACCCTTACCTGCCTTCACCGGCGCCTGTGCCTTACCGTCACCCGCAGCAGCAACAGCCACGCCATCCGCTGCCACGCCTTCAACCGTGGCCACAGCCTTCTTCCTGCTCTTCGGCGGTCTGGCATCTTTCTTCGCCATACGCGGACGCCGCAAATGCACCGGCGGCGGCGGAGCCGGCGGCGAGTGCGGCTCAAGATAAGCCTTCATCTCCTCGGGCGTCGACAGCTTGTTATCCATCAGCTCAAAGAACAGCTTGTCCAGCAGCTCGTTGTAAATCGGCAGATCGGGAACGATCCGCATCTCCTGCATCATGACGTACGGAATCCTCTGCTTGGCCAGCGCCCATTCCGTAAAGAACCCCTTGAACTTCGCCTGGATCCCAGCGTTCTTCGACGTATGCGCCACCCACAGAATCGCCTCCGGCTTGGCCGAGTGCAGCAGCTTCCAGGCCTGCGACGGCGTCGCCGCACCCTTGCCGGAAAACTCCGCCGCAAACGCCTTCGCTTCGCCCTCAAGCGCCGCAATCTCCGCCACAAATCCCTGCCGCGGAAAACTCTTCTTCAGCGCCGCCACATCCTTCGGCGCCATCTTCGCAGTCAGGTAAGGAAAGTTCGCCGTCGCCGCGTCAGGATGGATTCCCTGCACCACAAGCTGCATCTGGCTCTCCCGCAGCCGGTCCAGCTCCGCCGCATTCGCCTTCGCCGAAGAAAGCGCCGGGCACAGGTGCTTCATCCACCCCTCCGCCTCCAGCCGCCTCAGCACCCGCAGCGGGTCTTCTTCGTGGAAGATCTCCTCGGTCTCATACCCGCGATGAAACGCATCCATCGCCGAGATGTACCCTTCCTTCTTGCCCGTCTCGTACCGCTCCTGGGTCTTCGCGTCCATCTGCCAGCCCAGCCGCGCCGAAAACCGCACCGCCCGGATCATCCGCGCCGGATCTTCGATGAATCCGTAGTTGCTCACGAGCCGCAGCTCGCGGTTTTCAATGTCCGCGACCCCGTTCAACGGGTCCATCAGCAGTCCGTACGAGCCCTCATTCAGCGACAACGCCATCGCGTTCGCGGTAAAGTCTCTCCGCCGAAGATCGTCCAGAATGTTCGCCTGCTTCACGACCGCCTTGCCCGGCTTCGGATAATTCACCGTCACCGTGCTGCCAACGGCCACCCGTACACCACCCGCAAACCGCGCAAACACCACCTGCAGCGTTTCATTCTCGCCGGTCACTTTCCCACCGGCTTTCTCTATATCTTTCTTTAGCTTGAGAGCGTTTCCCTGAACCACCACATCCAGATCACGCACCGGCGAGCCGCTGGTCATATCGCGCACCGCCCCGCCCACCAAGAACACCGTAAGCGCTTTAGCGCGAGCTACTTGGCGGACCGCAAGCAAGGCAGCCTGTTGGGCCGCAGAAAGTCGGTTTTCCAGCAAATAAATATAATCGGCCATACAGGTAGGTTTACTCCAAGCCGGTCAAACCGGTACACTCAAACTCGTCCAAACCCCGTACCTAAGCTCAGACAATTCAAGCGTTTATCGAGATCAAGTCGTGCGGGCACAAAACGTAAGTCTAACACAGCATTGACGTATTGGCTACGGCGCTTGCACCTTTTTCGCCGCGCATCTCCGCCATGCGACAATCCTCCCAAACTGATTTCAAATCCCCACTTCACACTCGCGGCTCCCGATTCCATGTCCTCCGCCCACAAAAAGGTCATCGTCCGCCGCTTCACTGGCGAAACCCTCCCCGGCTACCTGCCCCTCACCGGCTTCGTCCGCAACCACGGCCCCCAGGCAGCGCTCGACCTCCTCGATCTCTCCGGCCGCATCATCCCCCTCCTTCTCAACGATATCAAGCACGTCTGCTACGTCCGCGACTTCAATCTTCACGACACCGCCAACCCCGAGCGCCTCACCCGCCGCACCTTTCTCGCCAAGCCACGCTCCGAAGGCCTCTGGCTCCGCATGACCTTCCGCTCCCCCGATCGCGCTCCAGACATCCTCGAAGGCCTCGCCCCAATCGACATCACCCTCACCGACGACCTCATCCAGGACGCCGGCCTCCACCTCATCCCGCCCGACATCCGTTCCAACACCCAGCGCATCTACGTCCCCCGCTCCTCCCTCACCGAGCTCCAGCTTTTAGCCGTCATCACCACCCCCTCCCGCCGCAAACCTCTCCCCGCCTCCTCTCTCCCATCCCTCCAGGAAGATCTCTTCGACGACCTCGTCCCTCCACCCAACACCCGCCCGAATTAGGACAGGGAGTGGGGAATAGGGAGTAGGGAATAGAAAGCATGAGTTCGTGCCGCGCTGCTCGCATCGGATTTCCTTCCTTTAGATTTTGAACTCCTCTGTCTTGGCTTGCTACTCCCTACTCCCTACTCCCTATTCCCTACTCCCTGTCCCTATAATTCCCCCATGCAGTCCATGAAACTCGCCAAGCTAGCCGAGTACCTCGACGCCACCCTCCACGGCGATCCTTCCGCCGAAATCACCCGCGTCGCCGGCATCGAAACCGCCTCGCCCGGCGATCTCACCTTTGTCTCCAACCCCAAGTACGCCGCCCTCGCCCGCACCACCAAAGCCACAGCCATCCTGGTCGAACCCAACTTCCCCGAACTCCCCACAGCCACCCTTCGCGTCGACAATCCCTACCTCGCCTTCGCCTTCGCCATCGAGCTCTTCTACAAATCTCCCGCCTACCCACCCGGCATTCACCCCACAGCCGCCATCGCCTCCACCGCGCATATCGGAGCCAACGCCCACATCGGGGCCTATGCCGTCATCGGCGAAAATGTGGTCATCGGCGACAACGCCACCATCCTCCCCCATGTCGTCTTTTACCCCCACTCCCACGCCGGCAATAACCTCTTCGCCCACGCCCATTCCGTCGTGCGCGAGCACTGCCGTCTCGGCCACAACATCATCCTGCAAAACGGCGTCATCGTCGGCGGCGACGGCTTCGGCTTCGCCCGCCAATCCGACGGCGCCTGGTACAAAATCCTCCAATCCGGCCACGTAATCATCGAAGACAACGTAGAGATTCAGGCCAACGCCTGCATCGACCGCGCGTCCATCGGAGAAACCCGCATCCGCGCCGGCGCCAAGCTCGACAACCTTGTCCAGGTCGGCCATGGCTCGACCGTGGGCCCGAACACACTGCTCTGCGCCCAGGTCGGCCTGGCCGGTTCCACCACCGTGGGCAAAAACGTCATCCTCGCCGGACAGGTCGGCAGCGCCGGACACAATACCATCGGCGATGGGGTTGTCGCCACCGCCCAGAGCGGCATCCCCGGCGATGTAGCCCCCGGAAAAATCGTGAGCGGCTACCCCGCTATCGATAACCGCCAATGGCTCCGCTCCGTAGCCCTCATGAATCGTCTTCCCGAACTGCTCCGGGAGATGAAATCTAAATTAAAATAGCCCGGAAAATCGAAACGAAGTAACCGATTTTTGGTGACCTAAGTCGTATTAAGAAGCATCATAAGGAGGTAAGCCCATGATTGAGCCTCCCCAGAGCGTCTCCAACGGTCTTCACCTGATGCCCAACACGCACCCGCAGCCCGTGCGCGTTCTGCTTCTCGACGACGAACCCAGCAATCTTCATCTCCGCACCGCCATCCTCCGCCAGCATGGCTATGAGTGTGTCCCCGCCGCCACCATCGACGAAGCCATCGAGCTTTTCAACAAGATCGACATCGCCGTCCTCGACTATCACCTCGGCGCCGGCCAGTTTGGCACCGAAGTTGCCTCTCTCCTTCGCCGCCGTCGTCCCCACGTTCCCATCATCATTCTCTCCGCCACGCTCGACCGCTTCTTCGGCGGCGTCGAAGACATGCACCTCCTCAAAGGGCACAGCTCAGTCGAGGATCTCCTCGACGCCCTAAGCTCTCTGGGCGCCAAACGCCGCGGCGCTCCCGTCGTCGTCGATGCCCGCGACTTCTTCTACTCGCGTCTCTCCCGCACTATCGGCGCCGACGTCCTCGTTCAGATCTTCGATGAAAACGGTATCTGGCAGCACTGCAACGACGCCGCTGCCGAATATTTTGGACAGCCTCGCGACTGGTTCATCGGCCGCTGCGTCTTCAACGAGCTGCATCCTCACATGCGTGATTGGCGGGAGGTCATCCAGACCGTCTGCCACAGCCGCGAGACCTATATCGATCGCACCCGCCGCGGCCTCCTCAATCAGCCGCGCCCCGACGAAGCCCAGCTCACCTGGAGCGTCCTCGCCTTCCCCATCACCCTCCACGACAATCGCAGCGGAGCCGTCCTCACCGCCCGCATCCTCGAAAAACCCCCACGCACCTCCGACTTCCTACCCTTCCTCTAGCCTCGCATTTACCATTCCCCATCCCTTATCTGGCCGTGGCCGTCACTCGTCTTTTCATTTGTCATCCCGCAGGGATCTGCTGTCGCTTTGCCGTTGCCGTTGTCTTTGCTGCTGCCGTTGCTGTTGTTTTTTAGTTGTCATCCTTCGCCACAGGCGGAGGACCTGCTGTTGCTTTTGCTGTTGCTGTTGCATGTTCCTGCCGTCATCCTGAACGCAGTGGAGGACCCCGAAGAACCCCACTCACCTCAACCGCTCGAACCTTCCCGCCCACACACCCACTCCATGAAGTAAGAGCCACCCACCTGATACCCTTAACCCAAATGCGCCCCTTCTGCTTCCTAGCGCTCACCCTCATCGCCATCACCGGCTGCCGCTCCCCCTACGTCATCACCACCGTCAGCAATCGCACCACCCAGCCCATCGCGCTCCTCGAAGTCGACTACCCCAGCGCCAGCTTTGGAACCGAAAACCTCGCTCCCGGAGCCGACTTCCACTACCGCTTCAAAGTCCTCGGCTCAGGCTCCATGAAACTTCTCTACACCGACAGCGCCCATCACGACCACAAGTCCGACGGGCCCTTCCTCCAGGAAGGCGCCCAGGGTCCTCTCAGCATCGTCATCGCTGATACCGGCGTCGCCTGGCAGCCTTCTTCCACCGTCACCCCTGCCAAATAACATCAATCCAGTCCCGGCGCCCTCCCCTGTTTGGCATTGCTGGCCGTTCCCCCCGAGCCGGCCTGTCCTTCACGTTTCTTATCCTTCTGCATCCACCCGAACACTCCCACAACGATCAGCAGTGCAACGATGATCCCAAGAAAAATAATAGTGAGCATGACGATCCTCCCTGCTTCCAACAGCTTTCTTCAACGCAACTTTTTCCCTGGCCGCAGGTTGCGCAGTTCGATAAGGTAGCCTTTCCCCTCTTCTCTTCAGATGCCGTTCCACCCTCCTGCGGTAAGCTGAAAGTCTATGCCGCGCGGATATTTCATCACCTTCGAAGGCCTTGACGGCTCCGGAAAAACCACCCAGCTCCGCCGCCTCGCCTCCACTCTCCAGGCCGAAGGCCGCATCGTCGTCACTCTCCGTCAGCCCGGAGGCACCGCCCTCGGCGATCGCATCCGCGGCATCCTGCTCGACTCCAAATCCGAAGCCGCCCACGGCCCCATCGCTCCCGCCGCCGAGATGGCCCTCATGTTCGCCGATCGCGCTCAGTCCATCGCCGAGATCATCCTTCCCGCCCTCAATGATGGCAAGATCATCCTCTGCGACCGCTACACCGACTCCTCCGAGGCCTATCAGGGAGGCGGTCGCCTGCTCGGCAGCGAGCGCATTCTGGCCATGCATCGCGCCGCCTGCGACAACCTCCAGCCAGATCTCACCCTCCTGCTTCTACCCTCGCTCGAAGCCTCCCTCAAACGCGCCCGCCGCCGCAACCAGCGCAACTCCCAGCAGCAGCCGGACGCCGACGAAAACCGCTTCGAACAGGAGTCCGACGACTTCTACCGCCGCATCTATGAAAAGTACGAAGAGATCGCCGCCCGCGAACCCAATCGCGTGGTTGCCATTCGCAACGACGAGCCCATCGAAGCGATCGAAGCCTGCATCAAGAAAATCGTTTCCACCCGCCTGACAAACTGAGGTTCGTCTTCGAAGACAGCTGCCTTCGCCCGCCTTTTGTTTTTAGTTGTCATCCCGTAGGGATCTGCTTTGTTTTTCTCCTCAGTAGCAGCGAAAACAAAACCGCTTTCTCCCACTCCCTACAACGATTGGTTCATCGCAGCAATCAACTCATCGACCGTAGACACCGGCGGCAGACACCCTTTGCCATTGCACACCACCGCAAAGCTCCCCTCCCCCTTCAGCCCCGGAAGATGAGGCAGTGTCTCCGCCAGCGCTCTCGGCAGCGCATCGAGTTGATCCCGCCGCAGCCGAATCACACTCTTGTTCACCGCATACCGAGCCAGGGCCACCGCCTCCAGCCTTCTCGCCGCCGCATCATCCCCGATCACGCAAACTTGCACCGCCCGCAGCACCATCCGCTGCAGCGCCAGTCCATAGCTCGCCGCATACAAACCAAAATGTTCGACCACCCCGGCAAACGTCTCCAGCGTCTCCAGCGCCTTAACCGAATAATCTTCGCGCCCATTTAACCCCTCCAGCCGAAGCAGTAGAGCCGCCGCCACAGGATTTCCCGCAGGCGTAGGAGAGTCCTGCAATGGTTTTCGGCGCGTCACCAGCGCTCCCAGCCGCACCTCACCCTTCGTTGCCGCCTCTGTATCGAAAAACCCGCAGCCCGTCGCGTCATAGAACCTTTCGATCGCGCTCTCCATAACCGACTCGGCCGCAATGTAGTACTTCATCTCTCCCGTCATCTCCCAAGCATCAAGCGCGGCATGACCCAGAAATACATAATCGTCCAGCACCCCCGCCACCTGGGCTGGAGTCCCACCATCTTCCCCATAGGCCACCACATGCGCCAGCCCCGTCTTCGACATCCGCGCCTCCGCCAGCACCCGGTCCAGCGACTTCAGCGCAAATACCCGCACCTCCGGCATATCCAGCACGCGCCCCGCCTCCAGATAAGCCGAGATGCACATCCCGTTCCACCCCACATACACCGTCTTGTCCACATAGGGAGTAGGCCGCTTCAACCGCGCCTCATACAGTTTCTTCTTCGCCGACTCCAGCCGCTTCTTCGCCTCCTCCAGCGTAATCTTGTTCGCCTTCGCCACACCCTCCAGCGTCCCCCGCACATGCAGCACGTTCTTCGCAGGATTGTGATGCATATCGCCGATCTCGCCGATGTCGTAGTACGCACTCGCCACCGACATCTCCCCCGGCGTCAGTACCAGCGCCGCCTCATCTACCGTCCACGTAAAGTAGTCGCCATCATCCTCAAGCGAATAGTCCGCATCCTGCGAAGCATAAAATCCGCCCCGCTCCCGGTCGCTCAGCCACTCATCCATCCACCGGATCGTCTCCCGCGCCACCCGCGCAGCCTCCGGCTCAACCAGCGTCTGGAATGCGTGAACATAATTCTTCA
Organism: Edaphobacter sp.; assembly: GCA_036267495.1. Taxonomy (GTDB): domain Bacteria; phylum Acidobacteriota; class Terriglobia; order Terriglobales; family Acidobacteriaceae; genus Edaphobacter. The sequence continues at coordinate 6,680 of DATAVY010000249.1, read as the reverse complement.
GCAATTCGCTGTTGTCATACGCCATCTTCTCGAAGTGCGGTACCACCCACCGGTCATCGACCGAGTAACGATGAAATCCACCCGCCAGATGGTCATAGATTCCGCCTTTCGACATCTTCGCCAGCGTCACCATCGCCGCATTTCTCGCCGCGTCTCCAACCTTTTCAGCGCCTCCCGCCGACACCCGCGACGCCGCGTCCAGCAGCAAATCGATCGCCCCTGAATGCGGAAACTTCGGCTGCGATCCAAACCCTCCCGAGCGCGCATCGAACTGCTTCAACGCCGAATCCACCAGCTTCGCCACCAGTTCCGGTCCTGGATTCCCTGCTCTGCCCATGAACGACTCGTTATGTTCGATCGCCGCCATCACGCTGCCGGCCGACTCGTTCACCTCATCTCTTCGCTTCTGAAAAGCCTCCGCCATCGTCAGCAGCACACGCGGAAATCCCGGCCGGCCATGCTGATCCGTCGGAGGAAAATACGTACCGCCAAAAAATGGCTTCCCCTCCGGAGTCAGAAACGCCGTCAGCGGCCATCCTCCTTGTCCGCTGATCGCAGACACTGCCGCCTGATACCGTGTATCCACATCCGGCCGCTCATCGCGGTCCACCTTCACCGCAATAAACTGATCGTTGATGATCCGCGCCGTCTCCGCGCTCTCATACGACTCGCGGTCCATCACATGGCACCAGTGGCACCACACCGCGCCGATGTCCAGCAGGATCGGCTTGTCCTCTGCCTTCGCCCTGGCAAACGCTTCTTCGCCCCACTCCTGCCACGCCACCGGCTGATGCATCGCAGACCGCAAATAAGCCGACGCCGCCTTGGCCAGCGAATTCAACCGCTCCCCACCCTGCTCCCCACTCACCAGCTCATCACTCATAGACCTTCAGTCTAGTCCACGCGCGAGCCTCGGCAGCCTCACCGCGAGCAGCACATTAAAGAAACCTGCCTCTCTCCCCATCCGGCGGCCCTCCCGAAGAAAAAAAAGGCCCGAGCCGAAGCCCGGGCCTCTCACCATCATCATCCATCTACTGTGGCGTATTCGGAGTCACCGAAATCGGCTTAGGAGCCTCAGGGGTCTTTGGAGCCGTCAGCCCCGGAATCACCGGGCTTTGCCCAACCGCTCCTGTCGCCGCGCTCTGAATGCTGATCCCATACAGGTCCAGCGTAGTCGACAGAAGCTGCCGCAGCTGCGCCCGGTCCTTCGCATAAGCCGCCGTATCCGAGATCAACGTGTTATCGGCGATCGCCAGGTTCCTTCCCTGCTGCAGCACATTTGCCGTCGTCGAAGCCCCCAGCTTGTACTTCTTCTGCTCGGCATCCAGACTCTGCGCCGCATAGTCCCGAGCCGCCTGCGCCGCCTGGACCTGCGCACGATCGTTAGTCAACGCATACTGCTGGTTGGTCACCTGGATTCGAATCTGCGTATAGAGCTGTTGCAACCGCATCTCCGTCTGCCTGTACTCCATCTGCGATCGCGCCTGGTCTGCCTGCGCTGTCCGGTTGCGCAGCGTAATGTTGACGTTCACTCCAACACCTTTATCCGGCGCGCTGCTGTTGAACAGATTGCCAAACGCGGTGTTGTAACTCACCGAAGGAAACTTTCCCGGAGGAAAAGGCAGGTTTGTAGTAAAGTCGATCGCTCCCGGATTCTGCGCTCCGCCCAGCCCAGCCCCGCCATAGAACGCATACGCGTCCACCGTCGGCAGCAATCCATTCTTGAAGGCCTTGATCGTGATCTCGTTATTCTTCAAGTTCAGAGTCGCCTGCTCGATCTGCGGATTATTGGTGTACGCCTCTTTCACCAGGTCCTCGCTCGGCATGTCCTCCTCTGGCAGCCGCTCCAGGCTTACGCGATCGGTCGGGATCACAGGCGCATTCGCAAGCTGCGGATCGTTCAGGTTCCGCGCGATCGCCTGTTTCATCAGCAGCTGCTGATACTCCAGATTCGTCTTCGAAGCCACCAGGGCCTGCTTGTCCGTCGCCACCGCGCTATCGGAGTTCACCACATCCAGCGGAGCCAGCGTCCCGATCTCCAGCTGCTTGCGGTTGTCCGCCGTCAACTGAGTCGACTGCGCCAGCGCCCGTTCCTTCGCCTGCTCGTCTTCATACGCGCTCACCAGCGCCCAGTAGATGTCCTCCACCTGGTTTACCGAGTAGAGCAGTTGCTGCCGGAACGACGAGTCCGTAATTCGCCGGTCGTTCTTCGCCTGCAGCACAAAACGTCCATTCACTCCCGGGCCAAATCCCTGCAGCAGATGCTGCGTCGCCGTCGCCCGAAAACTCGTCGAAAGCGACGGACTGAAGTCGCTGAACGGATTGTTCGTCGTCACCCGCGAGTTGTTGAACCCCACCTGCAACTGCGTGCCGCTCAAAAACCCCTGCGTATAACTGAAGTCGTACGTCGACGTATCCGTATTCAACACCGTCAACCCTCCGCTGAACAGCGTGTTCAATTGCGGAGCCGTCTGCGCTTCATATTCCAATTGACCTGTCAGCACCGGATCGCGAAACTCCGGCGTGGGTCCGCCGCCGTTCGTGCTCAGCACCAGACCATTCACACCCGCGCCGCCGCCGCCGATTCCCGCAGAAGTCGCTCCCGGACCGCCGCCGGTCAAAATCGTCTGCGTCGTGCCGCCCAGCGTGTTCTGCACCAGTCCGGTCGAAACGCCGCGAATCGACGACCCCGCCTTCGCCCGCAGAATATCCGTATCCGCAATATCCAGATTGATCCGCGCAATCGCAATGTCGTAGTTGTTTTCAAGCGCCAGCGTCACCGCATCTGCCAGGCTCAGATAAATCTTTCCATCCTGCAGCAGCTGATCCAGCCGCGGAGAATTTTCGAGCCTCGTCTGCGGAACGTTCGTCGCCGTATACGGCGCAACCGGATTCCAGAAATGGCTCTTCGGCTTCGCGTAATCCGTGCCCGTGTCGCGCAGATACAACGGCTCGGTCGCCTTCGGTACGGGAGCCTGCGGCAACCCCGGCCGGCCCGTCGTATCGTTCTGCACCGCCTGCGGCGCCGCCGGTTTCGTCGGACTCGTCTGCTGCGTCGGCGATACGGGGTTCGTCTGCGCCGGCGCCGGACTCGTCTGCTGCGCCACTCCCGGCTGCACCCACACACTCATCAGCAACAGGGAAATGCTCGCTGCCGCCTGCATATCTTTTAATCTCACGATGCGCTCTCCAGCTCTTGCCTGCCGCCAGATCCCCATTCCATGGGCATCTCTGCCGGGCTCTTGATTTCACAGTCCTGCCTCGTCCCGCGCAACTGCGCAGGAGTACGGCCCATAAACAATTCTGTAATGCTTGTTAAGACGCGCAGCACCTTTCCGACGACTCTTAAAGGACGACTCTAAAAGAATGCTCCTGGCTCACACACTCCTGTCGCGCAGAAATGCTTTGGTTAGGCACATATACGCACCCATTCGTGGCTTCGTTCCCAACAATCCGTCAAAAGTTATCGAATGAATATGACCGGCTAAGTATACCAACCCCAGGCCCTCGTTCCTCTCCCGCCAGCGCGGTATCAAGTCAGGTTCCACCAACTGGCAACCAGCAACTGACACCCTGCAACCGGCAACTCGCACCTCCGTGATACCGTGCCAATCAGCCCATGCCGCACTGGAAACTCATCCTGACCTACGACGGGACCCCCTACAACGGTTGGCAGATCCAGCCCAATCTCCCCACCGTCCAGGGCACGCTCACCCATGCCCTCCATCGCATCACCGGCGAGACGGTTCTCCCCCAGGGCTCAGGCCGCACCGATACCGGCGTCCACGCTCTCGCCCAGGTCGCCACCTTCTCTCTCACTGTTCCCATTCCCGCCCAGAACCTGCACCGCGCCCTCAACCGGGCACTCCCCGCAAGCATCCGCGTCCTCTCCGTCGAAGAAGTCCCCAAAGATTTCCACGCCCGCCACAGCGCAAAACGAAAAACCTACGAGTACCGCATCCTTCCCTGCGGCCCCGAAGATCACGACACGCGCATCTGCTCCCCTATGCTCGCCCCCTACGTCTGGCCCTGCCGTTACGCGCTCGATCTGACTATCCTTCAGCAGGCCGCCACCCACATTCTCGGCGCCCACGACTTCACCTCCTTCGCCGCCAACGATCCCGATCAAACTACCCGCATGGAACCGGAACAACGAGCGGCAGCAGACTCGTTCTCTATTCCCTACTCCCTACTCCCTGCTCCCTGTTTCACCCGCACCATCGACCACTCCGTCTGGCATCAACACGACGATCTCCTCATCTATCGCATCACCGGCAACGGCTTCCTCCACCACATGGTGCGCAACCTCGTCGGCACCTTCGTCGAAGCAGCCGCCCACCGCATCTCCCCCAACGCAATCCCGGAGATCTTAGCCGCGCGCAATCGCAGCGCCGCCGGCCCCACCGCGCCCGCCAGCGGTCTCTTCCTGGTCGAGGTGGAATACTAATGTCTACACCACCACAAAACGGGGTATCCCATCCTTTCGCGTACGGTACGAAAGAGTGGGTTATCTCTCCGTCTTCTACTCCCTATTCCCTACTCCCTACTCCCTACTACCTCATGGGCGGAAAATAAATGACCGCCACCTCCACCGCCCAACGCCGCATCGCCCGCCTCGCCACCCTCACCGCCGTCCACCGGGCCTTCCATTGGCTGCACCTTCACCAGCCGCAACTCCACCAGTGGCTGCTCGAGATCGTCCGCATCCCCGCCCCGCCCTTCGGCGAATCCGAACGCGCCGCCTGGTTCCTCGATCGCTTCCAACAACTAGGCCTCACCAACATCCACCTCGACGACGCCGGCAACGTCCTCGCCGAACTAGCCCCCGAAGTCGCACCGCCCTCAACTCCCTCTTCCCTGCTCCCTGCTCCCTGCCTCTTACTCTCCGCCCACCTCGACACCGTCTTCCCCGCCAACACCTCCGTCGAGCCCACCCAACAAAAGGACAGCCCCCGCATCCACGCTCCCGGCATCTGCGATAACGCCGCCGGCCTCACCGGTCTTCTCGCCATCGCCGCCGCTCTGCGCTATGCCAAAATTATTCCCCCCATCCCGATCCTCTTCGCCGCCAATGTAGGCGAAGAGGGCGAAGGCGACCTGCGCGGCATGCGTCATCTCTTCGAGCGCGGCCCCTACCGCACCCGCATCGCCGCCGCCATCGCACTCGAAGGCAGCGGCAACTCCGCCGTCGTCACCCGAGCCCTCGGCAGCCTCCGCTTCCGCATCACCATCAGCGGTCCCGGCGGCCATTCGTGGACCGATGCAGGCACGCCCAACCCAATCCTCCTCCTCAGCCAGGCCCTCACCCGGATCGCAGCGATCAAACTCCCCGCCAACCCGCTCACCACCGTCAACGTCGGCCACATCTCCGGCGGCACCTCCATCAACTCCATCCCCGAGTCCGCCACCGCGCTGCTCGACATCCGTTCCACCGATGCCGCCCAGCTCCTCTCCACCGCCACAGCCGTTCACCGGATCTTCGACGAAATCGTCACCCCATCCGCCCGCCAGAAAAACCAACCCACACCACCAGGCCTCCACATCGAATCGATCGGGAACCGCCCCGCCGCCGCCCTCCCCGACGACTCGCCCCTCCTCCACACCCTCCGCGCCGTAGACCGCCACCTCACCCTTCGCACCGAACCTCGACTCGGCTCCACCGACGCCAACATCCCCCTCTCTCGCAACATTCCCGCCATCGCAATAGGAGCCGGCGGCCAGGGCGGCGGCATCCACACCCTTCAGGAGTGGTACGACCCCACCGGCCGCGAAACCGCCCTCCGCCGTATCCTACTCACCCTCCTCGACACCACCCAAACCATAGCCGACTCTCAAACCGCCACTTAGACAGGCTGAAGAAACTCGCAGCTTTGAAGGGGCGCGACTTCAGTCGCGCCATCACTGCTCTCACTACGTTGCGACTTTAAGTCGCTGAGGGACTCTTTCTCGGTCATACCGAACTTTTCCGCAGTCCATAGAGCCGGGTGCCCCACCCTTTTCGGCACCACCGAAAAGGGTGGGGTATCGAGCGCAGCGAGACCGCTTTCTTTGCGATCAGGAACAGCACGCAATAACCGTCACACAACAACCCTGATCACAGTGGCCTTCGCCGTTGCCTGTCCTTTTGTTTGTCATCCCGCAGGGATCTGCTGTTGCTGTCCCCGCTGTGGCCTTCGCCGTTGCCTGTCCTTTTGTTTGTCATCCCGTAGGGGATCTGCCGTTGACTTCGCCGTTGTTCTTGCTGTCGCCGTTGCCTTTCTAGTTGTCATTCCCGAAGGGAATCTGCCTAAGCCGCCTTTTGCTAAGTTGTAATCCTTTCCCGGCAGGCGGAGAACCGTCTCCATCGCTCGCTGAGCGATCTTCCAAAACCACCCCCCACCGTTACATAAGCATCCACGCACCCCCAAAACCCCCCGAAACCCATCAATCTATTCCCTTTCATCCCAAGCATTTACATTTATTTTCCGCGTTTTCAGCCCAAAAATCACATGTCAAGCCCCAAAACCACCTAACCCTCCCCAAATGAAGCACATCCGCATGGCATGTTTCCCTCTCCAATTCGCTATAATTAAATTAGGCCCCAAAATCGGGACAGGCATTCCAAAGAACAGCTCTTTCTCAATCAAATCAAGACTTTACGAAGTAGCTCCAGTGAAATGAAGAACTTGCAGCCAAAGTCC
>DATAVY010000248.1:0-10877 GCA_036267495.1 Edaphobacter sp. | reverse complement strand
CGAAAAATCGCGGAGTTCCTCCACGGTCTTGGCATCCATCTGCACCAGCATTGAGACCAGCAGCTCCACGGCCTGGTCGAAATCCTGGCGGTTCACGATTCCGTTGTGCGAGTGTGTGTACCTCACCGGGACAACCAGATTAATTGTTGGCGCGCCGCCGTCCATGGTCTGCATCTCGGCGGAATCGTCTCCATAGCCTTGCACCAAATCCGTCTGTAAGGGCAGGCTCTTGGCCTGGGCCGTCTTCCGGGTGAACGCGACCATCTTTCGGTTGGCGATCGTGCTCGAGTCGTAGAGGAACATTCCGGGGCCTGCGCCGAGCTTCACCTGGGTTTCTTCTGGTCGCGCTCCCGGCATGTCGCCGGTGATGCCGCCTTCAAGTGCGATTCCAATATCGGGTTTCACCACATTGACTGCTGCCCGCGCGCCGCGCAGACCAACTTCTTCCTGGGTGGTTGCGACATAGAACAACTGGTTGGCGTGCGGCATCGCCGCTGTTCGCCGCATGGCCTCGAGCAACACGGCACATCCGATGCGGTCGTCCCATGCTTTGCCTAAATAATTTTTCGTCCCGTTCATTACCAGGAAGGGAGAGTCGGGTACGACAGGATCGCCCGGTTCGACGCCCATCGCGGCGACCTCAGCGGCGTTCTTCGCCCCGATATCGAGAAAGACCGAGTCCCGCGGAAACACTCGGGTCCGCTCCTCGGGAGTGATGACGTGGATGTCGCGGATGCCTGTTACGGCATGCACTGGGCCCTTGGAGCCGATGATGACCCAGCGTTGATCGACCAGGGCCTGGTCGAGCCATCCACCGAGCATCTGCATGGAGAGAAAACCGGCGGGCGTTATTCTGCGCACCATTCCGCCGAGCTCGTCCATATGGGCGTCGATCATGATGCGCGGGCCGGTCTTGCCTTGTTGCGCGATGACCGATCCTGTCCCGTCGTACTTCAGGGGCTCGGTTGCCAGCGGCTTCATCTCGCCGACCATGATGGCGCGCACCGGTTCCTCGGCTCCGGGCGGACCGGGCGCATTGGAAAGTTTTTCGAGGAGTCCTACGACGCGGTCTTGACTCTGACAGATTGCCGCGTGACTGCCCGCCATCACAATTAAAAGGAGGAGAAGATTCCAGAGCCAACGAAAGGAGTTATGCATAGGCGGACTATATCACCGTCTCACTCGATTCAGCCTCGCTGAGGATGGCCGCTGGATCTGAGAAAATTCAGGCTACGTCTCGACGAATCGCACGCTGCATTGCAAGGGTCTTGCTGTGGTGAGCGCATACAACAAGAGCCGGAGAGTGGGTGCTCTCCGGTTCTTTGTTTGGGCGTGGGTTATTTGATGGGGTTGCCGCTTGCGTCGATGAGTTCGATGGGGGCGAGGTTAAGTTGCTTGAGCGATGGCTCGATCTTTGAGCGATCGCCGACGGCGACGATGATGACGTGGTTGGGGTGGACGTCAGTTTTGGCGACCTGCTCGACTGCCTGGGGGGTGACGGCGAGGTAGGCCGCGGGCAATGTTGCGTAGTAGTCGAGCGGGCGCTTGTAGAGGAAGATGGCAGCCATTGCGTTGGCGGTGGCGTTGGTGGTTTCGAACTGGCCGGGAAGGGATTGCACGCGGGCGATCTTTGCTTCCTTGACCTCGGCTTCGGTGGGCGGCTCGGACTGGATGCGCTTGAGCTCGAGCATGAGCTGCTCGGTTGCCGGAGCGGTGACATCGGTTTTGACGAGGCCGCCTGCTAGGAAGGGGCCGCCGTCGCGATAGAGAGAGAAGATGGAGTTTGCTCCGTAGGTGAAGCCGTGGACCTCGCGGAGGTTCATGTTGATGCGGCTGGCGAAGGCTCCGCCGAGGGTGTAGTTCATGACCTGGAGGGCCTGGAGGCTGGGAGTTGTGATGGGAACGCCGAGTCCGTAGGCGACGAGAGCGGTCTGTGGGGCGCCGGGCTTGTCGACGAGGGCGATGCGGAGGGTGGGGGTTTCGGGTGCGGGCGGGATGGCGACGGCGGCTGCGGCGCTGCCGGTCCATGAACCGAAGTAATGCTCGGCCAGGCGATGGGCTTCTTCGAGGGAGACGTCGCCGGCGAGGACGAGGGCGGAGTCCGCGGCGCCGTAGTGGCCGGAGTAGAAGCTGGTGACGTCGTCGCGAGTAAGGCTCTTGACGCTATCGGCGGTGCCGACGGGCGATTCACCATAGGGCTGATCGCCGTAGAGGAGGCGAGGCCCGACGCGACGGGCCGTTGCGATGACAGAGTCACTCTCCTGGCCGATGGCGACGAGACGCTGGCGGCGGAGGCGCTCGAAGTCTTCGGCGGTGAAGGCGGGATGCTGGACGACGCTGGAGAGGAGATCGAGTCCGGCGTCGGAGTTGTTGGAGAGAACGGTGATGCTGGCGTTGGCCGCGTCCATGGAGGCTCCGGTGGCGATGCGCGCGCCGATGCTCTCGGTGTCCTCGGCGAGCTGGGTGGCGTTGCGGGTTTGGGTGCCTTCGTTGAGCAGAGCGGCGGTGAGGGTAGCGAGGCCGGCCTGGGCCGCGGTGTTGTTTTCGCTACCGGCGCGGGAGATGACGCCTGCTGAGAGGACGGGGAGTTGTTTATCTTCGACGACGTAGACCTCGAGGCCGTTCTTCAGCGTGAAGGTTTTGGGGGTGGGAAGGCTGAAGGCGACGGCGGGGCCGGCGGCGGGAACGGTCTTGCGCCAGTTCTGCTGTTCCTCGAAGGCCGCGGAGTAGGGCGGCGTGAGTTTGACGCTGGCGTCGGTGTCGGCTGGGCTGCGAGGGACATCGTCGACTACTTTTTTGCCGGGGACGCAGGAGACGACGACGGCTTGATTCTTATTAAGGTATTTCACTGCGACTTGTTTGATGCTGGCGACAGTGGTGGCCTGATACGCGGCGAGGTCTTTGCTGAGGTAGCCGGGATCGCCGGTGTACTGGTTGTATTTGTCGAGTGTGTCGGCTACGCCGCCGAATCCGCCGAGGCGCTCGAGGCCTGTGATCTTTCCGGTGAGATTGACGGCGCGGGCGGAGTCGAGCTCTTCCTTGGTGGGGCCGTCGGTCTGGAGCTTGCCGACCTCCTGCCAGAAGGTGGCTTCGAGATCCTCGATCTTCACGTTGGGTTTGGCGGTGATGGTGCATTCCATGATGGAGGTGAGCTTGAGCGAGTTGTGGAAGCAGCGGACAGATTGTGCAGCCTGCTGTTTGTAGACCAGGGTCTGATCGAGACGGCTGGCCTTGGCGCCGCCGAGGATGTGGGTGAGGAGTGTGGCGTCGGCGTCGCCGGGCGTGTAGGCGGCGGGAAGGAGGAAGGCGATGCGGACCTGAGGGAGGCGGACGGTGTCGGTGACGGTGGCGCGCTTCTGTTCGGTGATTGGCGCGGTGGTGATGGTGACGGGGGCGACGGCGGGGCCTTTGGGGATGGGGCCGAAGTATCTGGTGAGCAGGAGTTTTAATTTGGCTGGGTCGAAGTCTCCGGCAACGGCGAGGCTGGCGTTGTTGGGGGTGTAGAACTCCTTGAAGAAATCGCGGACGTCGTTGAGGCGGGCGGCTTCGATGTCGGCGTGGGAGCCGATGACGTCGGCGTAGTAGGGATGCTCTTTGGGGAAGAGGAGTTGATAGATTTTTTCTCCGGCGGTGTCGTAGGGAGTGCCCTCGCCCTGGCGGCGCTCGTTGCGGACGACGTCGCGCTGGTTGGTGAGCTTCTCGCGGTCGAGGCCTTCGAGGAGAAAGCCCATGCGGTCGCTTTCGAGCCAGAGGGCGAGCTCGAGCTGGTTGCTGGGGACGGTTTCGAAGTAGTTGGTGCGATCGAAGTCGGTGGTGCCGTTGACGTCGGTCGCGCCTGCGCCCTGGACGTATTTGATGTGGGCTTTTTCGCCGACGTGCTCGGAGCCTTCAAACATCATGTGCTCGAAGAGATGGGCGAACCCGGTGCGGCCGGCGCGCTCGTTGAGAGGACCGACGTGATACCAGAGGTCGACGGCGACGAGGGGGAGGCGGTGGTCGACATGCATGAGGACCACGAGGCCGTTGGGCATCGTGAACTTTTCGTATTTGAGTTCGGGAACCTTGAGAGGCTTGGCTGCTGGGAGCGTATCGGCGGCATTGGCGAGGGGCGCGATGGCAAAGGCAAACAGCAACGCGGCGGCGGCGCATTTGATTACGAAGAGAGGTGCTTTCATCTTTTCTCCATGAACGGTTTTGAAGCTTGCGGCGGGTTTTGGAAGAGGCTGTGAACTCGAATACAAAGGGGTCAGAGGATCATATCAAGCGAATGCGTGGGCTGGTGGGATTTGTATACTCCGTGCATGCGAATCTTTGGCTTCTCTCTCTTGCTGGCGGTGACCGCGGGCGTTTCGTTGCAGGCGCAGGCGGGCGTCCAGGCGGTTTCGGTTTCGTTTCCTGCAGGGCAGTCGGCGAAGGCGTTGGATGGGCGGCTGTTATTGCTGTTGTCGAACGATGCTTCGGACGAGCCGAGAATGCAGATCGACGACACTCCGCGCAGCCAGATGGTGTTTGGCGTGACGGTGGATGGGATGAAGCCGGGGCAGAGCGTTGCGGTGGGAAATGATGCGGCGGGGTATCCGGTCAGGAGCTTGCAGGACGTGCCGGCTGGAGATTACACGGTGCAGGCTGTGCTGGATATTTACCAGACGTTTCATCGGGCGGATGGGAAGACGATCAAGTTGTCGCCGGACCGGGGCGAGGGGAAGCACTGGAATCTGGCTCCGGGAAATTTCTACAGCAAGCCACGCAAGGTGCATGTGGGGCCGGGTGGAGCGCCGATCGTGATTTCGCTGGATCAGGTGATTCTGCCGATTGTGGAGGAGAAGGACACGAAGTATGTGCGGCATATCCGGATACAGAGCGCGCTGCTGACGAAGTTCTGGGGGACGCCGATGTATCTGAGCGCGATCGTGCTGGTGCCTGAAGGTTTTGAGGAACATCCGGAGGCGCGGTTTCCGCTGATGATCTTTCATGATCATTTTGTTTCGGGCTTCGATGATTTTCGAACGACTCCGCCGGATCCGAATCTGAAGCCGGATTATTCCGAGCGGTTTCATCTCGCGGGGTATAACCGGATTCAGCAGGAAGAGGCCTACAAGGAGTATCAACGGTGGATCAGTCCCGGGTTTCCACGGGTGCTGGTGATGAAGATTCAACATGCGAATCCTTACTATGACGATTCGTATGCGGTGAACTCGGCGAACCTGGGGCCGTATGGGGATGCGATTGAGACGGAGCTGATTCCTGCTGTGGAGAAGAAGTTTCGCGCGATTGGGCTGCCGTGGGCGCGATTTATGTATGGCGGATCGACGGGCGGGTGGGAGTCGCTGGCGGTACAGATTTTTTATCCGGACCACTACAACGGGGCGTTCGTGGCTTGCCCCGATCCGGTGGACTTTCACGCTTATATGACGCGGGATCTATACAAAGACGACAACATGTTTTATCTGCAGGGGGCGAACAAACGCGTGGAGCAGCCGGCGATGCGGGACTATCTGGGACACACGCTGATTTCGATGCGGGACAATATTGCGTACGAGGCGGCGCTAGGCGATCACGGGAGGTCGGGAGAGCAGTTCGACATCTGGCAGGCGGTGTATTCGCCGGAGGGAGCGGATGGGTATCCGCAACCAATCTTCGATAAGGGGACGGGCGCGATCGATCATCGCGTCGCGGAGTACTGGAAGGAGCATTACGATCTCGATGCGAAGCTGCAGCGGGAGTGGGCGACGCTGGGGCCGAAGCTGCAGGGGAAGATTCACCTGTATGTGGGGAGCGACGATACTTATTTTTTGAACGACGCGGTGTACCTGATGGAGGATTTTCTGAAGACGACGGGAAGTCCGGGGCATGGGGTTCCGTATGAGGGCGAGGTGAAGTATGGGCCTCGCGCGGAGCATTGCTGGAATGGTGATCCAACGCTTGCGAACGCGTATTCGCGGCTGCACTACAACACGATGTATCTGCCGCAGATCATGGAGCGGATTCAGAAGACGGCTCCGGCGGGTGCGGATCTAACGAGTTGGAAATATTAGGTCTGGCGGCGGTAGAAGAGGCCGGCGGTGAAGAAGACTACGGCGACAGCCACGGCGAGGCGGGCGTGAAGCACGTGGTGCATGCGAAGGCTGAGTAACGCATCGGCGAGCCAGGCGGCGAAGCCTACGAACCAGATCCATGCTGTCTTTCGCATCATGCCCATGCTCCAGAGAAGTTGCCGCCAAGAACCGGCCTGGTCCGCTGGCCTTGTTCTACACTAAGTACTAGAGACTCATCCAGGAGAAATACGTTGTCACAACGCACATTCAGCATCATCAAGCCCGACGCGGTTCGCAAGGGCAATACGGGGGCCATTCTGGCCGAGATTGAAAAAGCAGGGTTTAAGATTATTTCGATTAAACGCATGTCGATTTCCAGGGCGCAGGCCGAGGGTTTTTATCACGTTCATGCAGCGCGGCCGTTCTTCGGCGAACTGACGCAGTTCATGTCGAGCGGGCCGATCTTTCCGATGGTGCTGGAAAAAGACAACGCCATTGCCGATCTGCGAAAGCTAATGGGCGCGACTGATCCGTCGAAGGCGGATGAGGGAACAATTCGGAAGAAGTTCGCGGCATCGATTGGAGAAAATGCGATTCATGGCTCGGATGCTGAAGATACTGCGGCGTTCGAGATTGGATATTTTTTTGCTGGGATTGAACTGAAGTAGAAGTCGATTGAGAACGGCAGGTGCGGCGGGGTTCGAAAGCTCCCGCGCCCTGCCGTTTGTGATTTTGCGGTGAGAGGGATTTTGCGATGAAGTTGAAACTGCCGGAGGGGGCGTTCAAGGCTTACCTGTTCGACTGTGATGGAACGATTGTCGATTCGATGCCGCTGCATTATGTGGCGTGGAAGACGGTGCTGGCGGAGTGGGGCTGCGAGTTTGGCGAGGAGATCTTCTATCAGTGGGGAGGCATGCCTGTGGCGGAGATTATTGCCGCGCTGAATGTTCGGGATGGGTTGTCGATGCCGGTGGAGGAGATTGCGCACCGCAAGGAAGCGATGTACTTCGAGATTTTGCCGACGCTGAAGGCCGTACCTGAGGTGCTGGAACATATTCAGATGAGTCATGGAAAGATTCGGTTTGCGGTAGTGTCGGGGAGCACGCGCGACTCGGTGACGCGATCGCTGGAGGCGTTGGGGATATTGGACAGATTTGAAACGCTGGTGTGTGCGGGGGATTACACGAAGAGCAAGCCTGATCCGGAGCCATTTTTGATTGCGGCGGAGAGGCTCGGTGTCGCACCGGAGGATTGCCTGGTGTTTGAGGATACGGAGATGGGGATTCAGGCGGCGACCGCGGCGGGGATGGCGTCGGTAAAGGTGCTGCAGCCGTGGGAGCGGGAGAAGCAGGCAATAGGGAATAGGGAATAGCAAGCAAAAACAGTGCGCGAGGCAGATATACTCCTGCCTCGCTTTTTCTTTGGGAAGTTTATCGGGTGAAGAGGTTGAGGTCGATGGATTCGCCCATGGCTTTGTAGCCGGCATCGCCGGGGTGGAGGTGGTCGCCGGAGTCATCGAGCGGCAGGAAGATGCCGGGGTGGGTGAGATCGGTGGTGACCTTGTCGAAGTCGATGACGCCGTCGAGCTGATTGGTGGTGCGAATCCATTGATTGATTGCCTGGCGCATCGCTTCGCCGGCGGGAGATTGATATTTCGCTCCGACGAAGGGCGTGAGCGTAGCGCCGATGACTTTGATGCCGTGGGTATGAGCTCGGGTGGCGAGCTGACTGAGGCCGGCGATGAGGTCTTCGGCGGTGACGACATCGTAAGGCTTGGCAGGATCGGTGGCATGGCCGATGTCGTTAATGCTTTCCATGATGACGAGGTACTTGACGCCGGCCTGGGCGAGGACGTCGCGGTCGAAACGGGCGAGCGCGGAGGGCCCGGTGTTGTCGTGGAGGATGCGATTGCCGCCGATGCCTTCATTGAGGACGCCGAGCTCTGCGGTTTTTTTGTTGGCCTGCAGGCGGCGGGCGAGGATGTCGGGCCAGCGGGCGTTGGCGTTGCGGGTGCTGTGGGCGCCGTCGGTGATGCTGTCGCCGAAGGTGACGATGGACGCAGCCTTGTCGCTGGTTTCGACGTCGACGCCTTTGAGGAACGGCCAGGAGTAGATTTCTTTCGGCGAATCCAGGATTTTGGCGCCGACGACATTGCCTTCCGCGACGTAGTTGGTCTGATCTGCGAAGCCATGCTGCGAGATCTGCTGGATGGACTGGGCGGGGAGGAAGAGACTGACGGCGACATCGGCAAAGGGAGCCAGCTTGAGATTGACTGGATCGCTGACCGCGAGAGCTCCCGGTGGAATGGCGATCGTGGGGCGGCCGCCGAAGGTGAGAGCGCTGGTGGAGGCGGAGTCGATTTCATTGGCGCCTGCGCTGAGGGCGATCTGGGCGGCGCCGATGGTGAGTGAGTCGAGGCCGAACTCATTGCTAAGAACGATGCGGGCTGCGGAACCGCCGAGGGAGATGTGGACGATCTCGCGAAAGGTGGTATCGGCGCTGCCGAATTGAGGATTTCCGGCGGGGTCGATGCGATTGGGCGCTGCATAGGGCGAGGCCGCCCAGGTGCCGACCCAGTGATTGGCGGCGGCGGCGACGTTTGAGTTCGAAAAACATACGGTGAGCAAGCAGAGGAGGAGAAGGGAAAATCTTCGAGATGGTGTGATCATGACCGTCCTGGTGGCGATGGGTTCGACGCTTCATCTTATCGCTGTTTCGTGAAGATGCGCGGTTGACGTATAGTGGCGGGGGCCGCTGAAACACAGGCCATTCCGCAGTGAAGCAGCAGCGGATTGGTGGGCGGCAATCGCGCAAGGCAAAGGAACTATGACGATGAGATGGCTAAAGGTTATGCTGCTTATCATGACAACTGCGATGATGGCACATGGCCTGGTATCGAAAACTTCTCTTGGCAGGATGCCGGACGGGACAACGGTGGATCTTTACACCTTGAAGGGCGATGGGGTTGAGGCGAGCATCATGACCTATGGTGCGCGAGTGGTTTCGATCAAGACTCCTGACCGCGCAGGCAAGATGGCGAATGTTGTGCTGGGCTACAGCGGCCTGGACGGTTATCTCGCCGACAAGACAAGTTATTTCGGGGCGATTGTCGGGCGATATGGGAACCGGATTGCTCATGGAAAATTTTCGCTCAATGGCCACGAGTATCAGGTGCCAACGAATAACAATGGAAACTCGCTGCATGGCGGGACTGTCGGCTTCGACAAGCTGGTGTGGCAGGCGCGTGAGATTACCGACGGCGTCGAGATGACGCTGGTAAGTAAAGATGGCGATCAGGGCTATCCGGGCACGCTGACGGTTCACGTTCGGTATACGGTCCATCCGAATGCGCTGCGCATCGACTATGTGGTCTCGACGGATAAGCCCACGGTAGTGAATCTGACCAATCACTCGTACTTCGCTCTGTCCGCCGATGGTAAGGGAACTATCTTGAATGAAGAGCTGATGATTCCTGCCGACAAGTACACGCCGGTGGACTCTGGGTTGATTCCGACCGGCGTGCTGGCTCTGGTCGATGGGACGCCGTTTGATTTTCGCAAGCCAACGGTGATCGGGGCGCGCATTCATGACGACAATGCACAGTTGAAGATTGCTGGCGGATATGACCATAACTGGGTGTTGCGTGGAAAAAATGGCGAGGTGAAGACCGCGGCGCGTCTCTTTGACCCTGCGAGCGGGCGCGTGTTGACGGTGACGACGACTGAACCGGGTGTGCAATTTTATTCGGGCAACTTTCTCGACGGGACGAAATTTGGGCAGGCAAAAGAAGCGCACGTGAAGAACGCCGGGCTGTGTCTGGAGACGCAGCACTTTCCCGATTCGCCGAATCATCCGGATTTTCCGTCGACGTTGCTGAAGCCGGGCGAAACACGGCACAGCATGACTACCTTTGCGTTCTCGACGCAGGCGAAGTAAGTCCAAACCATTACGGCGCGGTGCGGTTTTGTTCGCTGCGCAGAGATTGCGATATGAATAAAGTTGTTTCCTCCGCAGATGAAGCGGTTGCTGATATTGTCTCCGGTTCGACGATTATGCTTGGAGGCTTTGGGCTGTGTGGCATTCCGGAGAACCTGATTGCCGCACTGGTTCGTAAGCGCATCACGGGACTGCATACGATCAGCAACAATATGGGTGTCGATGGCTTCGGCATGGGGTTGATGCTGGAGGCGGGGATGATCGCGTCGCACGTGGGCAGCTATGTGGGGGAGAATCGCCGGCTGGAAACTCTGGTGTTGAAGGGCGAGTTGGATCTGACGCTGATTCCGCAGGGAACGCTGGCTGAGCGAATTCGCGCTGGCGGCGCGGGAATTCCGGCGTTCTATGTGCCTACCGGTTTAGGGACAGTAGTGGCCGAGGGCAAAGAGACTCGGAAGATTGGCAACAGGACTTATGTTCTGGAGCAGGCGTTGCATGCGGATGTTGCGCTGGTGAAGGCGTGGAAGGGCGATCGGTTGGGAAATCTTGTGTATCGAAAGACTGCGAGGAACTTCAATCCTGCGATGGCGACTGCAGCGGATTTGACTATTGCCGAGGTGGAGGAGTTGGTTGAGCCGGGGGAGCTCGATCCAGACCATATTGTTACGCCGGGGATTTATGTAAACCGGATTCTTAAGGGCGCGGCCTATCGTAAACCGATCGAGGCGAAGTTTATCCAGGCCGGAGGTGCGGCATGACGGGAAAAGAACGGATTGCGCGGCGGATTGCGCGGGAGTTCAAGGATGGTTTTTATGTGAACCTTGGGATCGGCCTGCCGACGATGATTGCCGGTTACATTCCGAAGGGGATCGATGTAATGTTTCAGTCGGAGAATGGGATGCTCGG
>DATAVY010000247.1:0-3043 GCA_036267495.1 Edaphobacter sp. | reverse complement strand
TTGTAGAGTCCTGCCGATTATGGCGGGAACAGGTGGTCCCTACTGAGCAGACGGCGTGATCACTTATTGTGTCATCCTGAGCATGCGTCACCTCTCCCCGCAGACGTGTCGCGATGAAATCTTCCCAAGCTGGTTCAGTTTTTGTTATCCATGGTACCCTACCCCCCGGGGGGGTACTTTTCAGCGCAAAGTCTTCGAAAAAAAGGAGTTAATTCTGGACTTCTCCTTTTCTGCGGTGGCGGCCAAGCGGCTGTCGGGCTTTGTCTTTACCCTGCTTTAATTCTACCGGACTGGACCAAACTAAACTACCAGTTTTGGCGAGTTTATTTTCTGCGGGTAGATGATTGATTTCAGGTGGTTGAAGACTCTTCGGTGGAGGCATTGATAAGTTCTGGGGCTTGACATGAGAGTTTGCCCGGTTTTTTGAGTTGAAGGATTCGTAAGCTACTGATGCAGTTGATTAATTTCGGACCCAATTCGCGTTTTTGACCAGAAAACGTTCGATGAGACTCAAAAATGACGCGACGACTTTGTTCCTTGCTCCTGCCTTCATATACCGTCCGGCCGGAGATCACTTTGAGGCGGACTCGGCTTCGGGTGGCTGGCTGGCCTGGGTGGTCTGGAGGAGGCGGTAACCGGCGCGAGTTCGGATGTGATACTTCTGCAGGTTTTTTCCGACGAGTTTGACGGAGATGTTGCGCCAGCCGTGGTTGGCGTTGGACTGCGGATAGTAGCTGATGGCGTAGAGATGGGCGAGGTCGTCACGGATCGAAGCGAAGGCCTGTTTTTCGTCCTGCCAGTCCTTGGAGAAGTAGGCTTTGCCGCCGGTGGCTTTGCTCATGCGCTCGAAGACGGCTGTGGAGACGGGTTCGGCTTCGGCGGCCTGGGTGCTGATCATATAGATGATGGTGCCGGTGGACTGGGCGAGTTCGGCGACGTCTTCGGGGGGAACGAGGCTGGCGTTGTCGGGGCCGTTGGAGAAGACGACGATGGCTTTGCGGCCGGTGAGGCGAGCAGCGTCTTTTACGGTGAGAAGAAGGCCGTTGTAGAGGGCGGCATCATCGCCGGCGACGGTGCTGCGTACGCCGCGGAGTACCTGCGAACGGTCGGGGGTGAGCGTGGTGACGCGAGAGAGGTCGCGGCTATAGGAGTAGAGGGCAACCTGACTGACGCCTTCGAGGGAGCGGATGAAGTCGGCGATGGCGTCCTGGGCGAAGACGAATCCCCGGTACATGTAGTTGCTGGTGTCGAAGAGGATGAAGACGTTGGCTCCCGCGAATCGCTTGGCGGCATCGAGGGTGTCGATGGCATCGGATGTTTTGTCGGAGACAGTGGTGAGAGACTTGCCATCGGGTGAGCCGGCATCCATCAGTCTGCGGGTGGGACCATTTCCTTCTTCGAAGGTGGCGGTCTTTTCGGGAATCTTGTCTTCGGTAATGACGAAGTCTTCCGGCCGGAGGCCGCTGATGTAGTTTCCCTTGTTGTCGGTGACGGCGACATTGAGCTGCACGAGGACGACACTGACGCGGATGCGCGAGGCGTCATCCTGGGCGGCGGCCCCGGCACCGCTGCCGGAGAAAGGGAGTGCAAGTAAGGAGAGGAGCAGAAAGTTGTTCTTCATGGTGATTCTCCTATGGGGTATTTCCCGCCGGGACCGGTTGTTCCTGACGAAGCGCAGTAGTCGTAGCGGCGGGCAACGAGCCAATCTTGCCCTGACGCATCTCGTCGCCGGTCTCGCGCATGGCGCGGAGCATGGCCGGCCAGTCTTCGAGGTCGGTGGCGAAGATCTTTGCGGTCATGTGCCGGGTGAGCTCGGGGACGAGGCGGTTGAGCATGACGGGCGAGTAGCCCATCTCGTCGGCGAGGCGGCCCCAGTAAAGATTGCTGGATTCCCATGATTCGCCGAAGAGGCGGCTGGAGTAGCCTCCGAAGAAGGGGAACGGCTGGACGTTGAGGATCTCGCGGCCGTAGGTTCGGGCGAGAGTGGGGTGGGGGACGCCGAAGTCTTTGGAGATGCGCTCGAGGCTGACGTCGGCGGGATGCTGCTGCGCGAGCTCCTGTAGCTGCTTGCCGGCGGGCGAGGAGGCGGCGGTTTCGGTGGGATATTTGGTGCGGAACCCTTCGGCGAGATAGAAGGTGTCAGCCGGCATCATGCGAGCGAGCATGGCGGCGGTATCCTCTTCGCGCTGGAGGGCGTCGGCAGTCCGTTCAAGGCGTTGCGGCGACATGCGATCGGCGAGGATTGCGAGAACTTTGGCGCGGAGCTGCGGATCTTTGACGGATGCGGTCAACAACTCTTCTCCGGAGCGCTGATAGAGGGCTACGGCGTGGAGCTCAGTGGGGCTGACGGTCCACCAGCGGGGGAGAGTGGCGCTGACGATGAGGTCGGGCACGAGCTCTTTCCAGATGAGGGCCTGAACGTTTTCGGGGGCGATGAAGTCCTGCTCGGTGGAGGCGAGGGCGTAGGAGAGATCGGTGAGCGAGCCCATGAGGTAAGCGCCGCCGCCCGCGGGAGAACCTACGCCGAGCAACATGGGAGTCTGCCAGAACTGTTCGGCGCCGACGACGGAGATTTCGGTGAAGTCGTGGGAGCGGACGAAGAGCGGATTGTTATGGAGGATCTGGGCGCCGGGCGGCTCGTAGTAGGCGTAGTTGAGGCCAACCAGTGTGTCTCGCAGGAATGGCGCCAGCTGACCGCGGGCTTCGTCCAACTTGGCTGCGGAAGTCGGGGCCTTGAGCACCCTGGCCAAATCGGTCTGCATCTGCAGCTCAGTATGACGATCGTTGTAAATTCCGGATGCCCACTCGGTCCGCTCTGCCGATGTAAAAATCGGACGCGGCATTTCGAACTCGCGAAGTTCTCCGGCCAGCGGTAGTAGCGTGCTTCCCTGCACCTCTCCCTCTGCCACGCGCTTCAGGCCTTCATCGAGGGCGAGCAGAGTATCCAGTGGGACCAGCCTCTGTCCGTCCATGACGGAGTGGATTCGCCTCACGATTTCCTGATGGACACGTTCGCCGACACCCGAGCCTTCCGGCCCAGCCA
>DATAVY010000246.1:0-4937 GCA_036267495.1 Edaphobacter sp. | reverse complement strand
AGCTCTACCATCGCTGGCGCAAAGCCGGAGCCCGCATCCTCTCCGAACCCGAAGACAAGCCCTGGAACCTGCGCGAATTCACCGCCACCGATCTCGACGGCAATCAGCTCCGCGTCTTCTACGACTTCACATCGGAGTTGCCGAAACCAGACCTGGCGACTTAACGAATCACTCTCCGGAAAGCTCTTGCTTTCTTTCAGCAGACAGTCGCGTACACCCGGAGGTATCGATATCGCAGACTCAGCAAGTCTGCTACCCTGTCGTGGCGTCTCGGTCAGGACGCTGGCGGTCTTCAGCAAGGGGCCGCGTATGATGGTCGCATTCGAGGAAAACATTTGCCTGTACTCAACCCCAACCTTGATGCACTTATTCCTCGTGAGGATTTTGAGGTAGATGATGAGGGTAGCGAACAGGATCTGCGCGACTACGCAGACATTTCCAGTCTTGAAAAAGGTCACTTCTTCTATGAATCTCTCCGAAAGCCGGATTTCCAGCGAGAGACTGGAAATTGGTCACCTGAGAAAATTTACGAATTCATTCGTACTTTCTTGGATGGGGATCTGATTCCAGCGATCATCCTTTGGAAATGGCAAGGGAATTCGTTTGTTATCGACGGAGCCCACCGCCTCAGTGCTCTTATTTCTTGGGTGCAGGATGACTATGGAGATGGAGCGCGATCACTCACTTTTTATGGCAACCGTATTCCTGAAGAACAGAAGGAGCTAGCTAAAGCCACAAGGGACCTAATAAAGAAGAAGCTGGGAAGTTATCAAGACTACAGGGCGGCTGCCAGTAATCCTGATCCATCAAAGCCCGAAGTTGCTGCGCGCGCTAAAAGGCTAGGGGCGCGATCTGCCCGCATTCAATGGGTTACCGGTGATCCGAAGAAAGCCGAAGATGCTTTTTTCAAGATCAATCAGGAAGCCACGCCAATCGACAAAACAGAGTTGCGGATACTTCGGGCTCGCCATACCCCTAGTGCGATTGCAGCGCGGGTAATTTTGCGCGCCGCTACAGGACATAAATACTGGCGTGATTTCTTACCAGATGAGCAAGATAAAATCGTAAGCAAGGGCAAGAGTATACATGCCGATCTTTTCACCCCGCCTTTGAACACTCCAGTTAAGACCCTTGACCTTCCCGTGGCCGGCCGGTCGCATGCCGGAAGTTCGCTCCCGCTGATATTTGATTTGGTGAACATCTCAAACGATCAAAAGGTTGTAGACCCAAGTAAGTCGAAGAAGATTCCTCCAGCACAAAGCGCGGTCCCGCCCAATGGCCCGCAAACAGTAGAATTCTTGCGGGAAACGGAGCGAATCGTTAATCGGATAGTGGGAACCCATCCTTCATGTTTGGGACTACATCCAGCCGTGTATTTCTACAGTGCCACTGGCCGACATCAGCCAACTTCTTTTCTGGCGGTCGTTAGCCTAATGAAGGAGTTTGAGAAACGGGATTGTTTCGACAAGTTTACTTCCGTCAGGAAGGAATTCGAAGATTTTCTACTCAAGTACAAGGATTTCTCGAATCAGATAACAATTCGAATGGGCAGCGGGGTCAAGGGATTTGAGCGCCTTAAGGCCCTTTATTTAAAGGTTTTTGAGCTTCTATCGGACGGAAACACAGAGACTCAGATTCTTGAAGCATTGAAAACGAATGAAGATCTTTCATTCTTGGTGGTCCCTGGGTCAGTACCTGAAAAAATCACTAGACGGAAGCGATTCAATACCGACACCATATCGCAGACCTTCCTAAATGAGGCGTTGGGTAACCCGATTCGATGCAAAATCTGTCACGGTTTGATTCACGTGAAGTCCATAACCGTAGACCATATTCAGAGAATTAGGGAAGGCGGTGTGGGCGAATTGGGCAATGCTCAGTTATCACATCCCTACTGCAATTCCACATACAAACAATGATCTAATACGGGCGGTGGCCCATCCACAACCCTAATCTCCCGAACGAGCGACATCAGGGGTGCGAATGAAACAGCACCTCCGACCTCACCGCGCCGCAAAGACCCCTTCCACTCTGCCGAAGGCCGTCGTGAAGTCCGAAGGACGAAACGACCGAATTGCCTTCCTCCCGCCGCCACAAACCCCTAGAACGGTACGATAAAATACCTTTAGAGATCATTCATGCTTAACCTCAAAGAAGACATCCAGCCGTAACCACCTTCCGAAACAACTCGGTCAAGATGCTGAAGCAACTCCGCAAAACTGGACGCCCCATCATCCTCACGGTCAACAGCAAGTCCGAAGCCGTCGTTCAGTCAGCCGAGGCCTACCAACGCCTCCTCGACCTCGCCGCTCTCGCCGACGTCCGCGAAGGCATCCGTCAGGGACTCGCTGATTTGCGTCACGGCAAGAGCCGTCCAGCCAGTGAGTTTCTGGAGGAGATGCGCGCGAAGCATGGAATACGTCGTTAGGATCACTCCACGCGCGGAGCGTGATATGGAAGCGATCTTCGAATACCTTTATGCCGACGCATCAGCAGCTGCACTGGCATGGTTCGGAAAGTTAGCCGGGGCCACAACCAGCCTCTCCACTCCCCCGCTCCGAAATCCTGCTCCACCCGAAGACTCGACGCTCCGCCAACTCCACTTCGGAACCAGGCCTCACGTCTATCGAATCATCTACGATGTGGACACCGCGGCCAGAACGGTCAGCATCCTGCACGTTCGCCATGGCGCTCGCGACGCATTTAAGTCCGACAACACCGGCTGACAACCAGCCACCAAACCTCCAACTCTGTCGAATGCCCAGCATCTAGGTACCCCGAGCCTTTAGGCTCGGGTCTCATACCCGCGCGCAAAGCGCGCTTCCGCTCTGCCGAAGGCCGGAGTGGAGCGAAGCGGAACGACTGAATTGCTTCCTCTCCGCCGCCACCAACCGCTCAGCTCTTCACCTTGAACGTCTTGGTCACCACCCCGCTCGGCACCGTTCCACCGTCCTCTGCCAGCGCCCGCACCTTCGTCTTCGCCGCCACCGTCAGCGGCGCTGCATACATCGGCGAGCTCAGCGTCGGCTTCGACCCATCCGTCGTGTAATGAATCATCGCCCCGCCGTCGCTGTCCGAGATCGTCACCATCACGCTGCCTTGGAAGCTCCCGCCATTCGGCGACATCACCGGCTTCGGCGTCTTCGCCACCACCCGCGCCGCCACTGTCGCCGAGTTCGAATCGTCATTCGCTGGGAACATGGTGTCCGCCGTCTGCTGCATCTGCGCCGCAGTCGCCTGAGCCTGCGAAAACGCCTGCGCAGCAAGCTCCATCCCGACATTCCCCGGCTGCCCCGCCGCCACCGTTGCAAAATCCGCCGGGTCCGTCGCCGGATCCACCATCACTCCCGTCGACGGATCAATCATCTGCGCCCTCGCCACCGCGCTTCCAGCCAGCATCAGCCCCATTGCCATCAGTACGAACATCCTGCGCATAACCTACGCCTCCGTCCCGCACACTTCCACCAACCCGAACCCCCGCAACAGGTCGCGCCCCCTTGAAAACAAAGTGCCCAACTTGACAAAGCACCCCCTCCAGACGAGCCTCCCAGCATTCTTTCAACCGACTACCGGATACCCGAAGTCCAAAGCTAAAGTCCCTCGCCTGAAGACTTTGCACAAAACAGGGGGAGGGGGGTACCCCTCGTGCCGCAACTAAAACGCTCCACCTTGCGCCGGAGTCAATCTCCCGCTCGGCAGGTTCTTGGCGATCTGAAATGGAATCGGCGCCGCCGCCGGATGAGTCCGGAAATACTCATCGCCGACCACCCGATAAAACGCCGGCATCCCATGCATCAGCGGCGTGAACCCGCCAATCGCCCCCGCCCGCGTATCGATCGGCAATCGCCAAAGCGGATACCTGTGATGCAGCAGGTCCTGGCCCATCCAGTTCCCATCGCTGGCGATCATCACGTACTCATCCGCCCCATGCTGGAGCTCCGCCAGCGGCTCTACCGGCAGCGGATATAACCACCCCCTGCCCGCCCACAAATTTTCCTCCGGCGAATCATCCCGCTGGTACTGCCGAACCGCTGGAAAGTCCACCGGAAACACCACTCGTTTCGCCACATCCGCCGGCGCGTAGTGCATAAACGTCAGCGCCAGCAGCGGGTCCGCGATCACAATCGGCGACCCCGCCGGCACCGTCGCCTCGGCCTGCGGCAGCGTATTCAGCACCCTGTAAAACGATTGCCGCTGCTCCACGTACGAGTGCCCCACATAGCACTCGCGCGCCACGAACCACGCCACGCACAGGCACAACATCGCAGCCCCCGCTCCAGGAATACTGCGAAAAATCCGGAACGCCGCCAGTGCACCCGCAATCGCAAAACCGAAACACACTGAAATCACAAAACGAGGCGAGAGCATGCCCCCATAAATGGAAGCGACGAGATACCCGAGAAACGGATACGCCATCAAGAACAAAATCGCCGTCGCCTCGTGCGGTGGGACAGCACCGCGCGTCCATCGAACCTCAGTCGCAAGTTCACCCATCCAGCGCGGCCGCACGTGCGCGCGACAGTTCGCGCACATCCTGCTCATCATCCGCATCGCGATCCAGAACAGCAGCAGCGCGAGGATCGGATAGAGCACCACCTCAACCATCTCGGTGTAGGAACCTGTGACCTGGTCGAGTGAAACCTTATTCCATGCATACGGAGCAAACAGCGCGATCGAGCTCGCGATTAATCTCCGGAACGCCAGCAGCGGCAACGCAGCGACAATCATCGTCAGCCACACGCGCCAATCAATCGCACGCAAAATGCCCACGCTCCATCGACTCGTTCTCTGCTCGAGCGCATCCTCAGCAGCTCTGCGGTACGTGCAAACCAACTCGCCGGCAGCGATAGGCAGAAATGCGAGCACCGCAAAGTAGTTGGTGCATATTCCCAGCGCAAGCGCCAGGCCCATCCCCGCAAGGCTCAGCCGTCGCCGAG
>DATAVY010000245.1:0-23603 GCA_036267495.1 Edaphobacter sp. | reverse complement strand
GCGACCAAGCAGGTCGGCGCGACGCTGAAGCTCGACCTGGCACAGTACCGCGAGCTCGCTGCCTTCTCGCAGTTCGGCTCCGACCTCGACAAAGTCACGCAACAGCAGCTCAACCGCGGCCAGCGCCTCACTGAGCTGCTCAAGCAGCCGCAGTTCCAGCCGCTCACCGCGGAAAAACAGGTTGCCATCCTCTTCGCCGGCGTCAACGGCCTCCTTGATGACGTCGAAGTCAAAGACCTCCGCGCCTTCGAAGACGGCTTCTATCCTTATCTCGAATCCGCGCAGGCCTCCATCCTCACCGACATCGCCACTAAAAAGGCGCTCGACGACGACATCAAGAAGCGCCTGACCGATGCGATCAAGGAGTACAAAGGAAACTTCCTCGCCGACCGCGCAGAAGCGAACAAGCAGGAAAAAGAGACGGCAGCAGCGGCTAAGTAAACTATGGCAAACGTACTCGATCTACGACGACGCATCCGCAGTGTCAAGAACACGCGGCAGATCACCAAGGCCATGAAGATGGTCTCAGCGGCCAAGCTGCGCCGCGCGCAGGAGCGTGCCATGCTCGCCCGCCCCTACGCGCAGATGATCTCGACAGTGCTCGAGTCGCTCGTTCGCCGCACCGATCTCTACGACGACGAGACCGGCGACGTCCTCCATCCGCTCCTGGTCGAGCGCGAAGAGAAGAACGTCCTCGTCGTCATCGTCGCCGGAGACAAAGGCTTCGCCGGCGCCTTCAACTCGAACATCGTGAAAGCGGCCCAGACCTTCATCGACGCCCGCCGCGCTCAGGGACAGAATATCGACGTCGAGCCCGTAGGCCGAAAAGCGCGCGACCTCTTCCGCAAACGCTACCCCGCCGCCGTCTACGAGAAGAAGGAAGAGCACTACGACAACGATCTCGCCACCCACTACGAGATCATCCGTCATCGCGCGCAGCCCATCGAAGTGACCGGCGACCACCCCACGATGCTCCTCAAGATCAATATCGACGACGTCAGCGATATGGCTCGATCCATCGTCGAGCGTTACACCCGCGCTGAGATCGACTCCGTCTACCTGGTCTACAACGAATTCAAATCCGTCATCTCGCAACGCGTCGTCGTCGAAAAGCTTCTTCCGGTCCGCAAGCTCGGCTCGCACGAGATCACCGTCGCCGAAGAGATGACCGAGGAACAGAAGGAAGCCGCCGGCCATGCCGCGAAGACCGCGGGCATCAGCCTCATCGCCCCGCCCGAGACTGCCTTTGAGACCGAGGCGAAGAAATTCGGCACTGCCGAAGTCGACTATATCTTCGATCAGTCGCCGGAGCGCTTGTTTCGCCACCTCATGCCGCGCTACATCACCACCCAGCTCTTCCATGCGTTTCTGGAGAGCGTCGCCGCCGAACATGCCGCGCGCATGACCGCCATGGATTCAGCGACCAACAATGCAGGAGACATGATCGACGCCCTCTCGCTCACTATGAACCGTGTGCGCCAGGCAGCGATTACCAAGGAAATTATTGAGATCGTGAGCGGCGCAGCTGCTCTGTAGGGAAGAACGTAGGTTTTGCTTCTAGGTAGGCCAAGGCTTCAGCCTTGGCACTCTCAGAAGTAGCAGAAATCGGGCTTTAGCCCTGGGGTATGCACTCTTCCCCGATGGCAAAAGACTTTAGGGAACGATAGAAAGAATTTATGGCAGACAACATTGGAAAAGTAATTTCGATCAGCGGCCCGGCCGTTGACATTCAGTTCGAAGAATCGAAGATGCCCCCCATCTTCCAGGCTATCCGCATCGTAAGCGAAGGCTTCGATGTTCCCACCCCGCTCGACGTCATCGTCGAGGTGCAGCAGCACCTGGGCGAAGGCCGCGTGCGCTGCATCGCCATGGTCGCGACCGAAGGCATGGTCCGCGGCATGAAGGCGATCGACACTGGAGCGGGCATTACGGTTCCGGTTGGCCGCGAGACCCTCGGCCGCGTGCTCAACGTGCTTGGACAGCCAGTGGACGAACTCGGTCCCGTCAACGCCAAAGTGCACCTGCCCATCCACCGCCAGGCACCCGCGTTCGACGAGCAGTCCACCAGCGAAGAGATGTTCGAGACCGGCATCAAGGTCATCGACCTCATCCAGCCCTTCTTGAAGGGCGGCAAGATCGGCCTCTTTGGCGGCGCCGGCGTCGGCAAAACCGTCATCATTCAGGAACTCATCAACAACGTCGCCAGCCAGCACGGCGGCTTCTCCGTCTTCGCCGGCGTCGGCGAGCGCACCCGTGAGGGCAACGATCTTTGGATGGAGTTTCAGGAGTCCGGCGTTATCGACCTTAAAGACCTGCCCAAGAGCAAAGCCACGCTGGTCTATGGCCAGATGACCGAGCCGCCGGGGGCGCGGCTTCGCGTGGCGCTCACCGGCCTCACGGTCGCCGAGTATTTCCGCGACGAAGAAGGCGCCGACACGCTGCTGTTCATCGACAACATCTTCCGCTTCACCCAGGCCGGCTCTGAAGTTTCTACGCTGCTCGGCCGTATGCCGTCGGCCGTGGGCTACCAGCCCAATCTCGCCACCGAGATGGGCGAACTGCAGGAGCGCATCACCTCCACCAAGAAGGGTTCGATCACCTCCGTGCAGGCCGTCTACGTTCCCGCAGACGACCTCACCGACCCCGCGCCGGCCACGACCTTCGCTCACCTCGACGCCACCACTGTGCTCTCGCGTCCGCTGTCGGAACTGGGAATTTATCCCGCCGTCGACCCGCTCGCCTCAACGTCGCGCATTCTCTCACCGCGTGTCGTCGGTCAGGAGCACTACGATGTCGCCCAGGGTGTGAAGAAGATTCTGCAGCGCTACAAGGACCTGCAGGACATCATCGCCATCCTCGGCATCGACGAGCTCTCCGAAGAAGACAAGATCACAGTCGCGCGAGCCCGCAAAGTCCAGCGCTTCCTCTCGCAGCCCTTCCACGTCGCCGAAATCTTCACCGGCATCCCCGGAGCTTACGTCAAGGTTGCCGATACCGTCCGCAGCTTCAAGGAGATCATCGACGGCAAGCACGACGATATCCCGGAGCAGGCCTTCTATCTCAAAGGCGGAATCGAAGACGTTCTCAAGGCCGCAGAGAAGATGAAGCAGACGGTGTAAAACAGCCTTTAGCCGTCAGCTCTTAGCTTTTAGCTCGGATCTGACGGCTGTTCGACAATCGAGATGGACACTAGCCTCTAGCCAAAAGCTAAAGGCTAAGAGTTAAAAACTAAATGGCAGATACACCACAATCCGGACTCCTGACTGTCCGCCTTGTCACGCCGGATCGCATCCTTCTCGACGCGACGGCGGAGGCAGTCGAGCTGCCGTCGATGTCCGGCTACCTCGAAGCGCTCTATGGCGCCGCTCCCTTGCTGGCTGAGCTCGGCGCAGGCGAAGTCCGTCTGCATGGCGGCACCTCCGGCGACCAGAAGTTCTTCGTCGCCTGGGGCTTTGTCGAGGTTCTTCCCGAGCGCGTCACGATCCTCGCAGAGAATGCAATGCATCCCGACGAGATCGATCGCGCCGAAGCGGAGAAAGAGCTTCAGGAAGGCCACAAGCTCTGGGATGAAGCTGGCGACGACGGCGAGAAGTACGACGAAGCCAACGCCATCATGCGTCAGGCGGAAGAGAAGATCGCGTCATCAGAGGGTAAGAGCACCTAAAGCCGTCTTGATAAGACCGGGTGAACTTGCTTCACGATGATCCGGCTACACCGCCGATTTAACAATCATCAGAGCAAATCCATCGTAACCTTTGCTTCCGACCGTCTGTAGCGCTGTTGCATCCAAACGGGGGTCGACGCCAACCATATCAAAGAAGCGGCGCATACCCTGAACTCCCGGGTCTGCGTCTTCAGCATGAATCACCGCGCCATCGCGGATCACGTTGTCCAGAATAAGGATCGTTCCGGGGCGGGAAAGCTTCAGCGACCATTCGAGATATCCGGGACTGTTCACCTTATCCGCGTCAACGAAGATGAGATCGAACGGAGCCGTTTTTTCCTTGTGCAGCTGCGAAAGCGATTCCAGTGCAGGCCCCAGCCGCAGTTCGACAATTGAGGAGAGTCCTGCGCGTTGGATGTTGGCTTTGGCAACCTCAGCATGTTTCGCTTCCGCTTCCAGCGTTATGAGTTTCCCATCAGAAGGCAGAGCCCGCGCCAGCCAGATGGTACTGTATCCGCCGAGTGTTCCGATTTCGAGGATCCTTCGGGCGCCCTGAATTCGCGCTAAAAGCTGCAGCAGCTTGCCTTGATTGGGCGCCACGTCAATTGCCGGAAGACCGCCCGCAGCATTGGCCTGGAGCGCCTCGTCCAGTACCGGATCGCGCGGAATAAGTTTCTCGATCATGTAATGATCGACTGCTGTCCAAATTTCTTTGCTCATAACCAAGGGTAGTAATTGGCTGCACTTTCCGCAACCAGTCTGCGGGTTTATGACAGATTTGCCCTCGGAGGACTACAATTTCGACCGCTGGCAGCAATCGATTTAGAAGGAGCGAAGATCATGGCAACGATGAGTGCGATTCAACCCGGGAGCTACGGATTTCCCGTCAATCTTAAGAAACGGTATGACAACTTTATTGGCGGCGAGTGGGTCGCGCCGCTGTCCGGACAGTACTTCGAAAACGTCACGCCTGTTACCGGACAGGTGATCTGCGAGATCGCGCGCTCGAACGCGGCAGACGTCGACCGCGCGCTCGATGCGGCGCACGCGGCGAAGAAGATGTGGGGCAAGACTTCGACGACCGAGCGGGGGCGGATTCTCGAAAAGATCGCACAGCGCATCGAGGACAATCTGGAGATGCTCGCGACCGTCGAGACCTGGGACAACGGCAAGCCGATTCGCGAGACGATGGCCGCCGACATGCCGCTGGCCATCGACCACTTCCGTTACTTCGCCGGCGTGATTCGCGCGCAGGAAGGTTCCATCTCGGAGATCGATGCGAACACGATTGCCTATCACTACCATGAGCCGCTGGGCGTCGTAGGGCAGATCATTCCATGGAACTTTCCCATCCTGATGGCGACGTGGAAGCTGGCTCCCGCGCTTGCAGCAGGGAACTGCGTCGTGTTGAAGCCAGCCGAGCAGACGCCAATGTCGATCCTCGTGCTGATGGAACTCATCCAGGATCTGCTCCCTCCCGGCGTCCTAAATGTTGTGAGTGGCTTCGGCCTCGAAGCCGGCAAGCCGCTGGCCTCAAGCGCGAGGATTGCCAAGATCGCCTTCACCGGCGAGACCACAACCGGCCGGTTGATCATGCAGTACGCGGCGCAGAATCTGATTCCCGTAACGCTTGAGCTGGGCGGCAAATCGCCGAACATCTTCTTCCAGGATGTTGCGAGCGCAGACGATGCGTTCTTTGACAAAGCGCTCGAAGGCTTCGCCATGTTTGCCCTCAATCAGGGCGAGGTCTGCACCTGTCCGTCACGCGCGCTCATCCAGGACACGCTTTATGACCAGTTCATGGAGAAGGCGTTGAAGCGCGTCAAAGCGATCAAGCAGGGCAATCCGCTGGACAAGACCACGATGATCGGAGCGCAGGCTTCGAACGAGCAGATGGAGAAGATACTGTCGTACTTCGACATTGGCAAGCAGGAGGGCGCAGAGATATTGACCGGCGGTAAGCGGTCGACGCAGCCCGGCGACCTGGCCGAGGGCTACTACATCGAGCCGACGGTATTCAAAGGCAAAAACAAGATGCGCATCTTCCAGGAGGAGATCTTCGGACCGGTAGTTTCTGTGACCACCTTCCATGATGAAGACGAGGCGCTGGAACTGGCAAACGATACGCTGTACGGACTCGGCGCGGGATTGTGGACACGCGACCTGAACCGCGCCTATCACTTTGGCCGAGCCATCCAGGCCGGTCGCGTCTGGACCAACTGCTATCACCTGTATCCCGCGCATGCGGCGTTTGGCGGCTATAAACAGTCCGGTGTCGGGCGCGAGAACCACAAGATGATGCTAGACCACTACCAACAGACAAAGAACCAGCTGGTGAGCTACAGCCCGAGCGCGCTTGGGTTCTTCTAAGCCATATCTTTCGAGACGAGGGGCACGATGGTCGCTGTACCGGAACAAGTGCTGACAACGCCTGCTGCTGAGGAGTTGATGGGCAGGCTCGAAAAAAAACATGGGGAGCTGATGTTTCATCAGTCGGGAGGCTGCTGCGATGGAAGCTCCCCCATGTGTTACCCACGCGGAGAATTTCTGGTGGGCGACAACGATGTATTGATGGCGACGCTCGGTGACACTCCGTTTTATATGAGCAAAAGCCAGTTCGAATACTGGAAGCACACTCAGCTGATCCTGGATGTGGTGCCGGGACGCGGAGGAATGTTCTCTCTGGAAAATGGCGAAGGTGTGCGGTTCCTGATCAGGTCGAGGGTGTTTACAGATGAGGAGATTGGAGCGCTGCGATCTGCGGGGCGAATCTGACGGGACCATCGCCGGCTATTTCTTAGCGAAACACTTCGTCATGATAGCCGCGTGGAGACGTTCGCGAAGTTCATCGGAGACCTCGTAGATCTCCTTGCCCTTGTACACCTGGATCGTCTGCTCCGTCGTGTTCAGCACAACCCGGCAGTGCTGGCATCCGGCAGTGTGGGTGCGAATCTCTTCCAGCAGCTTGGGGCTAAGATGCTTGTCGAAGTAGTCGGATAGATGACTCAATAGGTCTGTGCAGTTCATGCAGGCTGGCCCTCCTGCTTCTTCCGGAAGTACCGGCTGAGCCGTTCGCGCAACTGAAGCCGCGCGCGCAACAATCTCGATTTCACCGCTGGAACGCTCAAGCCGAGTGCCTCCGCAGTCTCTTCCGTGGAGAGATTTTCAACATCGCGCAGGGTAAAGACGCTGCGAAAACCAGGAGGGAGGCCCTGAATAGTCTTGCGAAGAATATCGGCGAGCTCCGCCTGGTTGTACTGCTGTTCCGGATTGGGCCGCCACTCGGCGAAATCGCGAGGAATGGATCCTTCTTCTGTGTGGACATCCTCGTCCATGGAGACGGTTTTGCTGGTCTTGCGCTTGCGCAGCCGCATAAGGCTCTCATTGACGGCGATGCGGACGAGCCACGTAGAAAACTTGGAGTTTCCCTGGAACTGCTCCAGCTTCTCGTAAGCCTTGAGGAATGCATCCTGCGTAATGTCTTCGGCGTCTTCACGGTTTTGGGTGATATGCTGGGCCACCCGGAAGATCTGGCGTTCGTACTGCCGCACCAGCTGCTCAAATGCGGCCCTGTCTCCCGCCTTCGCGCGCGCTACAAGCGCTACATCGGGATGAATCTCTTCCGTCGCTGGGGATTGGATGGCAGGCATGATCAAAAGGTGCGAAAAAGCGACACCTGTAACTCCGCACCGGGAAGCTTGCGGCTAAGGTGTCTTCCTAAGTGTAAATGCCGTCTTGGGTGGAGAGCAAAGAGGAGAGGGAAGCACTAAAAGAACAGACAAAGCCCGGATGACCGGAGAGCGCCGACTGGACAACGCTCTCCGGCTTACCTGGCAACGGCTTAGAGGGCAAACTTGCGGCGAACTATGCCGGCAATGCCGAGAAGGCCGGTTCCCAGCAGAGCGAAGGTGCTCGGTTCCGGAGTCGGAGCGGCAGCCACATTGGTAAAAACATACGTGTCGTCGTTGTAGTCCCAGTCGGACTGACCGCTCGGCAGATCTTCCATACCCACGTAGGTTCCGGAGATATTGCCGAAGGTGCCGATCGTACCGTTGAAGGCCGTAAGGTAAGCGTGGCTGTCTCCATCGGGACTGGTGCTCGTATTCGACGAAAAAGTATCGCCGGCGAATGAGGTGTTGAACAGATCGAACACCAGCGTGTCGCCGTTGTGCAGCGAAGGGCTGGAAAATGTGACCATGGTGCCAGGGGTGCTGGGAGATTGATTGTTGAAAGCGTTGGTCGGCGACAGGAAACTTCCCGTTGTCGCGTCGAAGACCGAAATAGTATCGGTATCGGCTGCGCTTACGGAATAAAAGTATGCGTTGATTCCCGTACCCGAAGCGCCGGTGAAGGTTGCGTTCGTGGAGGTCGTGATCGGTTGTCCGCTGTTACCGTAAGGGGTGAATGAGTCGGCGTGTAACACAGCAGTACTGGTGGCGAGAATTGATGCCAAGGCAAGCAAAGAGAAGCGCATTGGAAACTCCTAAGGGTGGATCTGAACTCTTTGCCAGGAATAGAAGCAATCCGGCGGCCAAATGTGCAATAGCTTGCATATTGACCGTTATTTGCGACAAATTCGGCGAAAAGTGAAAATATTTGCGCATTTTGTGAAACAAAAATGCCATATTTTTTCTCTTTAGGATTCCGTTGCACCTCAGAGGACGTAGGCCCGGTAAATAATAGCCGGATTTGGTAGGATTCCCGTACCTGCAGTGGTTCGCGCCGCATTGCGGCTGACGCGCTTCGCCCACGCAGCTTAGAGTAGATTGTGTGGGTTGGAAGACGAATGAATTCGTGATGGATCTCATCGGGAGGTTCCCAGGCAGGGTGGCGGTTGCTGTTTTCGTGGCGATTACCCTATCCTTTGCAGTGAGCTGCCCCCAGGGGCGGGCGCAAAATTCGCCTGCCGCACCCGACCAAACCAGAAAGCCCGCGAAGAAGGCGAAGGCGGCCTCCTCCCATAGGACCCCCAGCCGGAAGGCCAGTACTGCCGGATCGAGCAAACGCACGAAACACAAGAATCTCCCCCCGACCCGGCCGCATCGTGCATCCACCTCTTCGCCAAGGCCGACCGCCCAGACAATTCGGCTGACCAGCGCGTTCAAGGCCTCGGAGCAATTGCGTCCGATGGCGCAGCAACTGGCAGTCACCCGGTCGGCGGCGGCCTATACCAGCATCGAAAATTATGCGCGGGCCCATCCAGGGGAAGCCGCCGCCGCCGCCTATCTTGCCCTGGGCCACGCTTACATGCTCGACCATCGCTATGCAGATGCCGCATCCACCTTTCGCCGCGCCAATGCGAGCGGGACCGCTCTCGACGACTATGCCGACTACCTTGGAGCTCAGGCTTCGATACAGGCAGGCCGCGGGGCCGATGCGTATGCCTTGCTGGAGCATTTTGCAGAAAAGCATCCCGAAAGCATCTTTAAAGCGAATGCTCCTGTGCTGCTGGCCAACGCTTATATGCAGCAGAACGACCCCCAGGGAGCTCTTCGCGTCCTCACAGCCCTGACCAACACGGATCAGTCGTCGCATGTGGATTTTCGTTATGCGCTCGGACGCGCCTATCAGATGGCGGGGGATACGACCCGCGCGGCTGCGGCTTTTCGCAGCGTCTATGTCGATTTTCCTTTGAGCCCGGAAGCTGGGCAGGCGCGAATGCAGATGCAGGCGATGAACATGCCGCCCACTCCCGCCGAGCGCAAGATACATGCCGATCGACTCTTCAACGCGAAGCGATATACCGAAGCGGGAGAGGAGTACCACGCCATCGAACGCGATAACTCGGGACTCAATCTCGCCGACCGGGACGCACTGACAATCTATGCCGCTGCCTGCGACATGAAGATGAAACATATCAGTCGCCGGGAGGTTGAGAAGCTGCCGAATACCACCGACGACAGCGCAGCCCTGAAGCTCTATCTGCTTGCCGAGCTCTCACGCGACGAGCACGATGAGGCGACCCATGACGGGCTCATCGCGCAACTGGTACAACGCTTTCCCGCCAGCCGGTGGCTTGAGGAGGCGCTCTACTCCGGCGGCAACATGTACCTGCTCAAGCATGATGCGAAGCAGGCCACCTATCACTATTCGCTGCTCGTAAAGATGTTTCCCAACAGCACCTATGCGGCCTCGGCACACTGGCGGGCGGCGTGGATGAACTACCGGTTGCACAACTATACCGAAGCAGCCCGGCTGATGGAGGAACAGATCCAGAGTTATCCGGCCGGCATTGAAGTGCCGAGCGCGCTTTATTGGCGAGGGCGAATCTACGAAGAGCAGGAACAGAACTTCGCCCAGGCGGCGAACTTCTACCGGGCCCTGACCGGGTCTTATATCAACTATTACTACGCGATGTTGGCGCGGCAGAGACTGAATGTATTGAAGGGTCAGACAGCAATGGCAGCTCCTGCGCCCATCCTCAGCTCCGTGCCCAGACCTGTCGTTCCGTTTTTGACTGGGGAGCTGCCGGAGAACGAACCCCACCTGATCAAGGCAAGGCTGTTGGCGAATGCTGCGCTGAACGAATATATCGGGCCGGAGATTCAGGCCAGTCCTACCTCGAACGAATGGGGAGCGCTGGCCCAGGCGGAGATATTTACCTCCTACGGCGAGACGATGCGGGCTCTACAGGCCATGAAGCGCAGTGGGATCTCTTTCTTCGCGCTTCCGTTGGACCAGGTGCCGGAGGTTTACTGGAAGATTCTGTTCCCGCAGCCGTATTGGAACGACCTGGTAGCGAACTCGCAGAAGAACGGCCTGGATCCTTACCTCGTGGCGTCTCTGATACGGCAGGAGTCGGAGTTCAATCCCGGTGTGGTGAGCCATGCCAACGCCTGGGGCCTCATGCAACTGCTTCCCTCCGTCGGTAAGTCGATGGCCAGGAAGGATGGGATCAGAGGCTTCAGCACCAACACACTGCTCAACCCCGCGGTGAACCTGGAGTTGGGCGCAACCAATCTCCGCCTGGTGCTCGACAGGTTTGGCGGCCAGCAGGAATACGCGCTGGCAGCCTACAACGCCGGCGATGTGCCCGTGCGGCAATGGATGTCGGCGGGCAACTACAAGGACATCGCAGAATTCGTCGAGTCGATCCCCTATAGCGAGACGCGAGAGTATGTGCAGGCAATTCTGCGCAACCGGGAGATCTATCGCGCCTTGTACGGCCCTCAATAAAGAGAACCAGCGAGGCATCCTTTTTTGTAAATGTTTTGTCAATGGAGGATTGACAGCGGAAGAATATCCGATATGCTTTGCACCAGAAGTAGTGCAGTGCAAATCGAGCACGAGAATACTTAAAAGGAGATCTCTTCGGCAGCCTGAAGTCGGAATCGGCGCAGGGACGTGGGTCAAAAGAACAAAGACAACCGTTGGATGAAGAGGCAAGCATGGTCGCTGAGTTGAATCTTCTGGAAGTGTGGATCCCGGAGCAGATGCAGCCGGGTACGTTGTTTCTCCTGGAACAGGCCGGCGAATTGGGCAAGGCGGACAATCCCTATTGGGCGGTGCTGGCGTGTCCTTCGTGTGGATCGCTGGGACTGATTACCAGACAGCAATGCGCGGGCCTGGAGGCCATGATCTGCGGATCGTCCGAGTGCTCCGCTGAGTATTTCCTTGAAGACCAGACCATTCGTTATCGACAGGCAAGTTGATCGAATCCGCAGCGCAGTTGTCGTTGCCGTAGCAGTTGTCGTTGCTTTTCTGGTTGTCGCTTTTTGTTTGTCATCCCGTAGGGGTCTGCTTTTGTCGTTTCCCTTGCTGTTGCTTGTTCTCAAACCATCAAGTCGCCTAAAAAACCTCTCATCCGCGCCGAAGCCACTAACAGCATGATCGCGAGCGGCGCAGGGACGGCTTCCGCTTTCGGCTTAGCTCTCTTCTGTTGCCATCGCTTTCCGCTCCCGCTTTACCCACTCGCCCAGAGACTCACGAGAATCCTGTTGGCTATTCGATCACATCCTTACTCGTATCGCAGTGCCTCCACCGGGTCCATCCGCGCGGCGCGCATGGCAGGCAGCAGACCTGACACGATGCCTACGACAGCCAGGATTGCAAATGAGACCAGCATGATGGTGGGTGAGGCGCGAAGCAGGATGTCGCCTTCGTGGTTGGCGGTTTTGTAGATGTCCGAATAGAGCGGCATGGGCGGAATGAGATACGCGACGAGGACCGCGACGATCATTCCGAGGACCCCGGCGAGAAAGGTCAGGGTGAGACTCTCGAGCAGGAATTGCTTCAGGATGTCTCTGCGCCGAGCGCCCAGAGCCTTGAGCAGGCCGATCTCTCGCGTCCGCTCAGTCACCGACACAAGCATGATGTTCATGACGCCGACGCCTCCAACGCCAAGCGTCATCGCACCAATAATTCCCAGGAGAATATCGAGCGCAGTGCCGAATTGCATGATCTGGGCTGAGTCTTCAATGGTGTCCCAGCTGGGAACGGCTTTGTCATCTTTGGGATCGAAATGGTGGCGGTCTGCCAGCACAGTGCGCACCGCCTCAAGCGCCTTCAGGTGCAGCTCCGGCGCGCTGGGCTGGAAGACGATGCTGTCCGGATTGCGTTGGTCGCGCAGCAGCCGCATCATATCGAACGGGACGAACGCATTCTCGTTATCCGGACCGTTGTTCGAGGAATCCTGAATCTTGTTTTTCAATATGCCGATCACCTGAAAAACATGACCTTCGATCTCCACCGATTCGCCGACCGGAGGATAGCCATTGAACAACTTCTGCGCGGCGTGCGGGCCGAAGATAACGACCTGGCGATGATCGGTGAAATCTGCCGGCTCGAAGAATCGGCCCTGATCGACATTCAGCTTGCGCATTCCGCCGTAGGAATACTCGATAGCCTTGCTTTGAATATTGACGACCTTCGCTCCGTATTTAAAGCTGAAGCCATCGTCGGTCTCGGAACTGACTGCCTTCAGAAACGGAACTTCGTCGCGCACCGCTTCGGTGTCGCCGTCGATGAGCTTGACCCGTCGACCCGAGCGCTCTCCGCCCGCCTGCATGCTGGTCTGGCCGCCCCACACCATGATCACGTTGTCCCCGAGCCCAAGAAAACCGTTGAGCACGCCTTCGCCGAGGCTCTTGCCATAGCTCAGCAGCAGCACGACCGTTACCAGTCCCCAGATGATGCCGAGCATCGTAAGACTGGAGCGGAGGCGATTGCGCAGCAGCGAATCGATACTCTGCCGAATGATCTCACCCAGGTTCATGGCTACTCCGCTCTAAGACATTCCATCGGGCTAAGGTTGGAGGCGCGCAGGGCCGGGTACATGCCTGCGAAGAGGGTAATGGCGGTGAGTGTCGTCAACGATGCCGCGATCGCCAGCGGTGAGATCACCGGGTGCGGCACGAAATCGGGAAGTGGAGCAAGTTGAAGCAACAGGCAGAGACCAACTCCAAGTGTCAGACCCGCAATTCCACTGACCAGGGTAATGATCGCCGATTCGACCAGGAACTGCCGCTTGATGTCGATGGCGGTGGCGCCCAGAGCCTTGCGCACGCCAATCTCCCGCGTTCGCTCCGTGACGGCAACCAGCATGATATTCATAACCCCGATGCCGCCCAGCGCAAGCGTCAACAGCGCAACCGCGCCGAAGAAC
Organism: Edaphobacter sp.; assembly: GCA_036267495.1. Classification (GTDB taxonomy): domain Bacteria; phylum Acidobacteriota; class Terriglobia; order Terriglobales; family Acidobacteriaceae; genus Edaphobacter. The sequence goes on along the minus strand of DATAVY010000245.1, from coordinate 10,335 downwards.
AGCGTCATCACGCTGAAAATCCGCTCAGTAAACTTCGATCCTTCAAGCGTGTCCCATATCCAGAGAGCTTCCTTATCCTCCGGATCATAGTGGTGGCGTTCGGCAATGATTCGTTTGACCTGAAGAACCGCCTTCTCATGCAGGTCCGGCGACACAGGTTCGATGACGATGTTGTTGACGAAACCGCGTACGACACCCGGCGCCTCCGGAGGCGGAAAGTCCCGCACCATCGCCGAGTAGGTCGTAAACAACTGCGAATTATCCGGCCCGCTCCCATAACTGCCATTCTGCTTCTTTTTTTCCAGCACGCCGATCACGGTGTACTGATAGCCATTAACCATCAAAGGTTGGCCAATGACAGCCTTACCAGGAAAGAGCTGGCGATTCGCCTCCGCGCCCAGGATGATGACGCGCGCACCGTCGGCTTCATCCTGTTCGTTCATCAGTCGGCCCTGGTCGACAGTAAGGGAACGAAACCGCTGATACTCCGGCCAGACGCCGCGAACCGCCCGGCTCGCAGAGTTCCATTGACTCACCTCGGAGACGGTGCGGCGCAGCTCCGGACTCACCGTCTTGACCAGCGACGCCTGCTGCTGGATCGCAATGGCATCATCGACGGTAAGACGAATATCGCGTCCCGCAGCATATCCGCCCGCCTGCGATCCCGTCTTTCCTCCAAAGAGGATGGCAATATCGGTGCCGATGCTGCGAAGCCGGTCCTTCTGATCGATGTTGAAACCGATGCCAAGACCGACCAGCAGAATGACCGAGGTGATCCCCCATACGATGCCGAACATCGTCAGAAAGCTGCGAAGCTTCGTCTCCCACAACGCAGAGAGAGTCTGCTTGAGGATTTCGTGAAAGGGCATGGATGGAACCGGCTCCAGAACAAGAATCCGACTTCTGGCTGGATTACGCAAGAACCATTGCAAAGGTTCCTTAACACAGAAGATGTAGCTGAAGAATGAGTTAACATTGAGCAGGCGAGTGGGATCGTTCGCCAAAGCCCGGATGGTGAAATCGGCAGACACAGCGGACTTAAAATCCGCAGACCCTTATCAGGTCGTGGGGGTTCAAGTCCCCCTCCGGGCACCATCAAATTAAAAATCGCATCAAGTGTTACCGCACAGCTTCTGCGCAGATCGAGCCCAGGCCAGCGATGTTCGGCATCAGATTGTCGGGTAGCTGATGCCGCTGTTTCAGATACTCCGGGCTATTGTAGGAAAGCCAGACTCCCTCCTCGCCATCCTGCCAAACCAGCACCTTGAGAGGCAGGTCGATTGCTGCGGTTGGCGATGCCACCATCAGGGGCGTTCCGGATTTAGCATTGCCAAAGATCAGAAGCTGCGTCGGCGGCATCGACAGACCTGCCCGCGCCGCGTCGCCGCTGTGGTCGATCCGTGCCAGAATCCTCAAGCCTTTTTCCTGAACGATTGTCTCCAGTCGCGCCAACGTCTCCAGCACCGGCCGAGGGCTGCTCAGATGAATCATTCCATTATCCGGTAGATCATGCATCCTTGCTCCTTCTGCAACTACCCCGAGATATAGCAGCTTCCGAAGCAATTAAGTGAGCAGTGTCCTTGTGCGGCAGAGTTTTTCAAATGACCGTCATCTGAGTAAGAGCCGGGCCACCGGCACTCGAAACGTAATTTGTCCCCAACGGACAGCCGGCCGCGCCACGCAACTGAAGCAGCGCCGGAATGCGCCACTTCAGGTCTCCCGTTTGAGATTAGAAGAACAGCGTCGCCGCAAACTGCAGCTTGCGGCCATTCGTTGACGTGTTGCTGTTGTTGCCGAAGGTATTGCGAATGCTCCCGAAGGTCGGGTTGTTCGTGCCCGTGATCAGCGGATAAGACCCTCCCGCCGCCGTGCAGGACCCTCCGTTGGTGCTTGTGGTCGAGCAGGAGAACTTCGCCTGCGGCTGTCCCAGGTTCGGCGTGTTGAAGACGTTGTAGCCTTCCACCCGGAAGTTCAGCCGCATTCCTTCGCGCACTCGTGCCATCGGAAAGTCGCGCCCGACCGTCATGTTCGTCATGATATAAGCGGGCCCGATAAAGGCATTTCTTCCCACTGGACTGAAGGTGCCGACCGTGGGATAGGTGAACGCATCGATGTTGAAATACTCGTTCACCTTATCGAGCCGATGCCGGCTGGAGGACAGCAGCGGATTCGCGCCGGGAACCAGCGCAGCTCTCTGGTTGACTTCTCCGTCCAACGCCGAATCGTTGTTGATCGTGACGCTGAACGGGCGTCCGCTGTGCGCCTGATAGGTGCCGCTATAGACCCAGTCATTCAGTACAGCCCGCACAATTCGAGAGTCCATGCCGACTTTGGGATAACGGACAACCCAGCCGAGACTGAAGATGTGCGTCGCATTATTATCCGAAAGCCCGCGGTCCGACCGGATATTGAACACATCCGGCACGGCGTTCGAGGTCGTCTGTCCATTCGTATCCACATCGATCGCCCGTGAAAACGTGTACGAGGACAGAACATTCAAATATCGGCCGCCCCGCTGCGTGTACTGCATCTGCAGCGCGTTGTAGCTCGATGTTCCGATGCTCAAGAGATCGACAATCCCCTGCCCGCCGAAGTTGAACGGAGCATAGCGAAGCCGCGCCTGGGTGGACTGCGTCGCTGAGCTTGCGTTGTTGCAGTACTTCGCAGGATCTGCCTGAAAGTATCCTCCGCTGCAGTCGTAGATCGCAGGATTGAGGTCGAGCGGTACCGTCAGCTTGCGCGCGAATTTTCCGACGTAGTTCGTATCCAGAGTTCCGCCATGCGGGATGCGGTACTCGAAACCGAAGTTGACGGCCTCCGAATAGGGCGTACGGAAGTTCCGATCGGGAAAGAAGATGGAATACGGCGCGACAAACTGCGGGTTCTTTGGATCGAAGGCCGGAGGGACGACCTTGATCGGTCCGCCAAGCGATTCCAGCAGAGGAACCGAGGCGCCGCCAGGAGGCGTCTGGATGAGAAAGATAAAGTTATAGGGCTCGCCCACCCCGACAACGTTGGCATTCACCGCGTCGAAGAAGATGCCGAAGCCGCCCCGCACCAGCAGCTTGCCCTGCCCGGTTACGTCATAGGCAAATCCGAATCGTGGCGCGACGCCGTTGTAATCGGTCGGCACCAGCGAAGGCAGAACGCCCTTGTCGCCGGGAAATCCCAGGCCGCCAACAGCTCCGGGGAACACCGTCGATTGAATTCCCGGAATAAACGTGGCCGCCTCTCCATGCGGCTCGAACCACTGGAAGGGAAGCTCGTAGCGAAGCCCCAGGTTCAAGGTCAGCTTCGAGGTCAGCCGCCAGTCATCCTGGATATAGGAGAAGATCGTGTGTTGAATCCCGCCCTGGATCAGCCGGTTCTGCGCCTGGACCGAGGTGGCCAGTCCCATCATGCCATCGGCAAAACTGACGCCGGTGTAGGTCGAGCTGAATGAGATCTGTCCAGGATAGTCCTGGCGGGTCAGGTATTGAAGGCGCAGGAAAGAAAAACCTCCCTGCACCGTGTGGTTTCCCTTCGTCCAGGTGATGTTCTCCGCCAGCTCGATGTTTTCGTTGATGTGGTCTTGGAATCCCTGGCCCGTGCTGCCCAGCGAAAACTGGTTGGAGAAACTGAACGCGGGCAGCGTGGGGATGCCCGGCTCGATGAAGTTTCCGCCAAAGTCGGCAAGAGTCCGGTGATCGGTCGGAAGCTGGGATGCCTCAAAACGCTTGTAGCCGAAGCGCAGCCGGTTCAGCAGATTGGGACTCATCACCCACGTCCATCCCAGGTTGGCGAAGTTGCTGACCGCCTTCTGCGACGCAATCGCATATGGCGAAACTCCCAGCGACGAGCTGTTGACCCCCAATGGACCCAATGCGCTGGAGTTGATGTAGTTGTACCGCACATCGAAGCTGTGCCGGTCGCTGGGATGATAGTCGCCCCGCACCAGCATGTTCTTGTCGCCCTCAGGCTTGTTCGATGTGGTCGCCGCCAGGCCGCCTACGGAGTTGCTGGTGGCCGGCACAAAGGTGTTGACGACCTTCAGCATCACTGGATTCAGGCACTGCGTCGGCACCTCGCCGGACGGCAGAAATGTCTGCTGCGTGCCGGATAAACCTTTAACGTTCGCTTGAAAATTCTTTGCCAGAATCAACAGCGGAATACAGGGAGAGCTCCCGACTCCTCCAGCCTGCCGATACGCCGCATTCAGATTGTCTTCTGCATTTGCCGGCGTAACCTGGTTTCCGCCTGACCCGGTGACGTTTTCCGGATTGATGATCTTTCCTCCCGTCGCGTCGGCCAGAAAACTGGCGCACGTCATACCCGGAAAAGGCCCTGCCGAATCGCACGGTCTCGCGGTCACGCCGTCCGGATTCAGCCCGCGCTCGGCATAGCCGATGAACGGCACCGACCCGGTGGTAAGCAGGTGTCCAATCAAATCCTGAAACGCCCCGAAGAAAAACAGTTTGTCCTTGAGGATCGGACCGCCAACCGTGAATCCGAACTGGTTAATGTTGTCCTTCGGATTGACGTGGGAGAGATAGTCCGAGGCGTTGAACGCCTGATTCTGAATGTAGTCCCACGCGCTGCCGTGAACCTGGTTCGTGCCGCTGCGCGTGACCACGTTCACCACCGAACCCGCGTTACGACCATACTCCGCCTTGTAGTTGTTCAGCACCACGCTGACCTCCTGCAGCGAATTCGGTGGAGGGTAGTTAATGCCGGTGTTGTAGAAAAGGTTGTTCCACATCAGGCCGTCGAACAGAAACAGGTTCTGCGTATTCCTCGAGCCCGACGCGCTGAACGTAGGCCCGCCCGTATCGCCCGTGAACGTCGCAGGCGCGTTGACATCGACAACGCCAGGCAGCAGCGCCGTAAGCGCAACCACGTTGTGCCCGTCGATGGGCAGGTCTTCAATCAGCTTCTCGTCGATCATCGTCCCCAGGGTCGCGGACTTCGCGTCGATCGCCGAGCTGCTGTCGTCGACCACCGTCACCGAAGCTGTCGTCGACCCCGTCACCATCTTGACGATCTTTTTAATATCCGAGTTGGCATCCACTCTGATGCCGGTAATGACGGAATTTTCAAACTGAGCCGAAGTGGTCGTCAGCGTGTACGTGCCGATCGGCAGCCCGGTGATGGTAAATTCGCCCGAGCCGTTGCTTTTGACCGCGCGCGTCGTGGCGTGCGCCGGGTCCATAGCGGTTACCAAAGCTCCAGGGATCACCGCGCCCGTTGTGTCCTGCACGGTCCCGAAGATACTTCCCGTATTCTGCGCGATAGCCGGCCGCGCGGCCAGCATCATCGCTCCGGCGATCAGGATGACCGCGAAAATCCGTGATACCGCAGTCCGTAAAACGGCAGGGAAGGTGGTGCAAAACACAGCGATACTGCGCAAAGGCCCGGAAGAACTGATGCTTTTCATGCCTGCTCCAAATTTTTGGATCAATACTGGTCTGACCATGACGACCGCGGGAAGTATGCTTTTCTTTTCCTATCACTGTCAAGTGTTTCCTGACGAAAGGAGCTAAAAGCCGTACCTAAACGGGACAATCAGAAGCCATTCTCGTATTGACATTCGTATCCGGCAACAGGTACATTGCGGGCGGTTCACAAGTTTCTTCCATTTAGGTCGTTTGTGGTCTTACCACGGAGAGGATCGTTCCTCCCTGGCGCGCCCACAGTTGCGTGCCTGACGATCGCGGCAGGAAACGATAGTTCAATCGCAAAGCTTGGTTTAACGGAGTGTCTGGCATGACGGTCTTGGGAAAAGTCTTGAGAAATATTTTGGGAAATATGACGAGTAAAATCTGGAAATCGGCCCTGGTTGCAATCTCCTTCCTGCTTGGAAATATCGCCTTCCTCACTGCCCAGACCCCAGCGCCCTATCTGCTCCCTTACACCATCAACACCATCGCCGGTGGCGGCACCGCGCCCGCTGTAGGCGCTGCCTGCCCCGGTGCCCGCGGCACCACGGGAAACAAGGGAACGGCCACCGACGTCCTCGGCGACGGCTGCCTCGCCAGCTCCTCCTCAGTCACCAGCGTCGATACTCACGACGTCGGCGTCGACTCCGAAGGCAATGTCTATTTCATCGATAACGGCTCGCCGGTCTTGGTTCGCAGAATCGACGCGCACAGCGGCCTCATCACCATCTTCGTCGGAGGCGGCACAGCCAGCGCTGTCTGTGGCGCGATCGACAAGTACGGCGACAACTGCCCCCCCAGCGGCGGATTCACATCACTCACCACAGCCCGCGGCCTCGGTGTCGTGAAGAACGGCGACGTCTACCTCGCCCACTACACCGCCAGGCTCATCAACAAAATCAGCGCCTCCACCGGAATCATGACCATCGTCGCCGGTGCCCTGACAGGAACTCCCGGACCCAAGAACAGCGCAGGCTCCGGCTACACCGGCGATGGCGGCCCGGCAACGTCGGCTGAAAACAATCAACCCCGTGGCGTCACTGCCGACGCTGCAGGAAACGTCTACTTCGCCGACTCATCCAACAACGTCGTCCGCATGGTCAATACCGCCGGGATTATCTCCACCGTCGTCGGCAAATATCCCGGTAGCAACGCCGCGGCGCCCGCCGGCCTTGGCGGCGATGGCGGCCCAGCCACAGCCGCCGTCTTGAACACTCCCGAGGATGTCGAGATCGACGCCAGCGGCAACCTGTTCATCGCCGATCAGGGAAACAGCAGAGTGCGAGTCGTCTATGCAGGCGGAGCCCAGGTCGCCGCCCTTATCGCCGCCACCAATAACGCTGCCCAGGCCGTTCCCGGCGATATCTACACCATCATGGGCGGAGCCACGACGGTCTACACCCCGGGCAGCGTCGTTCTCGCGACAAGTGTCGCCGTTGCCGCTCCCCGCAAAATTGCCCTCGACGTCCACGGCAACATTTTTCTCGCCGACAACAGTAACGATGTCATCTGGTTTCTGGATGGAAGCACCGGATTCATGCGCACCATCGCCGGAACCTTCGGCTCGATCTCCGGCGGGCCCGGATGCCCCGCCCAGCTCAATCCCCTCGGCGACAACTGCCAGGCAACCCTCGCGACCTTCTCCCCCAACAGCGCCATGGGCGTCGGAGTCGACGCGCAAGAGAACCTCTACGTCTCCGACTCCGGCGACCAGCGCATCCGCAAGATCTCAGTCAATCAAATCTTTCCGGCGGTAACCTCCGGCAGCTCCGCCACCCAGAACCTCGTAGTGCACTTTGCCGCCGGCGACACCCCTGCCGCAACCTCCCCCTTCGCGATCACAGGCAGCGCGGACTTCACCGCCGCCGCACCAAACTGCACCCTCAACTCCGACCAGACCACAGACTGTACCATCGCAGTAACCTTCTCCCCCACCCAGCCCGGTTCAGACACCGCCACCCTCGTCGTCAAATCCACCCTGGGCACAAGCTCGCAGTTCGGCCTTAACGGCGTGGGCGCCGCCGCCTCCATCGCGCTCGATCCCGGCCTCGCCACCGCCCTCGGCAGCGGCCTCAAGGCCCCCGCCGGCGTCGCGCTTGATGCCGCCGGCAACGCCTACCTCGCCGACGCCGGCAACAATGTCGTCCTTCGCTACGACACCACCGGAACCGGAACCGTGATCGCCGGAACCGGCTCCGCGGGCAACAGCGGCAACGGCGGCCCCGCAACCTCCGCGGCTCTCTCCGCGCCCTCAGCCGTCGCCGTCACTCCCAACGGCGCAGTCTACATCGCCGACACCGCCAACAACGTAGTCCGCCGCATCGACCCCATCACCGGCGTGATCGACATCGCCGCCGGCGGAGCCGCCACCACCTGCGCCGCCGCACTCGACCCCCTCGGCAACGGCTGCCTCGGCCCACAAGCTAAACTCACAGCTCCCGCCGGCCTCGCCTCCGATCCCCAGGGCAACCTCTACATCGCCGACACCGGCAACAACGTCATCCGCGAGCTCACCGCCTCCGGATATATCTTTACCATCGGCGGCCCGTCCTTCAGCGCGCCCACCGCCCTGCAGGCCGACGGCAACGGCAACATCTTCGTCGCCGATACCGGCCACAGCACCATCAGCGAGATCGTCGCCGCCACCGGCACAGCCATCGCCGTTGCCGGCAACGGACAGAACGGATCCGCGGGCAACGGAGGCGCAGCCACCAGCGCCGAGCTCAGCAACCCCACCGGCCTCGCGCTCGACGCCGCAGGCGACCTCTACATCGCCGATACCGGCAACCATGTCATCCGCCTGGTCAACGCCGCCGGAACCATCAACACCGTCGCCGGCACCCTCGGCCAGAGCGGCTCCGGCACGCTGCCCGGCTCCGTCAACGGTCTTCTCCTCAACCTTCCCGGCGGAGTCGCCGCCACCGCAAGTGGAAAGCTCTACGTCCTCGATTCGGCCAATAACCGCGCCTTCACCATCGACCGCACCTCTGCCGCCGTGAATCTCGGCACCTCCAGTCCCAACACCTCCAGCCCCGTCCAGACCATCCAGCAGACCGACACCGGCACCGTCGCCGCGCTGCTTCCTCAACCCAACTTCACCGGCACCGGCGACACCTCCCTCTTTACCATCGCCCCTCAAGGCTCGCTCGGCTGCACCGGCGGCGAGAGCCTCACGCCGGGAGCCACCTGCTTCCTCGCGGCCCAGTTCAACCCCATCGCCCTCGCCCCCTCCACCGCGACCTACACCGAAGCCGGCATCGCTCCCGCCCTGCCCTTCGTTCCCACCATCACGCTCAGCGGCATCGGCGCCAATCTCAGGCCCACCACCTCGGTCACCGTCCTCACCTCGCCTGCCACCGGCAATCCGCAGTTCGGCACTCCCTTCGTCGTCTCGACCACCGTCACGCCCACCGTGTGCAACACCTCCGCCCCCTCCTGCGTTCCCACCGGAACCGTGCAGTTCTTCGTCGGCACCACGCCCGTCGGAGCTCCCGCCACGCTCGACGCCACCGGTGTCGCCTCCTCGAGCATCGGCGGCCAGAACGTAGGCACCTTCACCGTCACCGCTGTTTATAACGGCGACAGCTTCTACGGCAGCAGCACCGCCCCGGCTCTCAGCATCACCGTCATCACCGGCGCCGCCACCGCCGCCATCAGCTTCTCGTCCGCGTCTCTGCCGCAGTTCCAGCCTCTCACCATCAGCGCGAAACTCTCTTCCGCATCCGGCAGCATTCCCACCGGCACCGTAACTTTCCTCGCCGACGGCAAGGCAATCGGAGCCGCCGCGCTGAACGCCGCCGGCGTCGCCATCATCGTCGATCCCGTGCTCATCGACCCCAACACCGGCAAAGCCTTCAACCCCATCCCCACTCCCAACACCTTCGGTCTCTTCGCCGGCGCGCACGCCATCACAGCGGCCTACAGCGGCGATGCGAACTACAATAAATCCACCTCGCCCGCCGCCACCCTCACCATCCAGCCCGACGCCGCAACCTTCAGCGCCGCCTTCATCTCGCCCACCACGCTCGCGCCGGTAAATTCGCTGAGCGCCGGCACCGCCCAGGGTTCAACCGCGCTCGCCACCGTCATGGTCGTGCCGTCGAATACCCTCAGCGGCACCGTTACCTTCGCCTGTTCCGGTCTGCCCGCGAACTCCGTCTGCACCGTCACCCCAACCTCGCTCACCTTCGCTCCGGTGCCGGGCGCGCCCGTCGCGCAGACCGTCGGCGTCACCCTCTGGACCGATGTCGCTCCGGGAACGATCCCCACCTCCACCACCTCGAAGGCAATCCGCCCCGCCGGTCTCCCGGCGCATCCCGATACCGCCCTCGCCACCCTGTTAGGCTGGCCTCTGCTTCTCACCAGCTTCGCCGGAATCCTTGCCTTCCGCAAACGCCTCCAGACCACGCGTCTGCTCGCGCTGCTGGTCTTCGGTGGACTTCTCGCCGGCGGTTCCATGATCCTCGGCGGATGCAGCAGCGGCAAAATCGGGCCTCCCGCTCTGACGCCCGTCGGATCCTACAAGGTGGCACTCACCGTCTCCGGACCCAACAACACCTCGGCAACCATGCCCATCCAGTTCACCGTAGCCGCCGGAGTCGCCGGCCAGGAATAGCGCAGGCCGTCTTGCGGAAGCGCACGGGATTCGCTCGCTCGCTCGCACATGCCCTAAGCTGAAACTCCGTGTTGCCGAAAGGACACAGACTCGCGCATGCCATAAGCTGAAACTCCGTGTAGCGGGAAGGGCACGGACTCGCGCATGCCGTAAGCTGAAACTCCGTGTAGCGGGAAGGGCACGGACTCGCGCATGCCATAAGCTGAAACTCCGTGTAGCCGGAAGGGCACGGACTCGCTCATGCCCTAAGCTGAAATTCCATTTCGCCGGAAGGGCACGCGTTCACGCGTGCCATAAGCGCGTCCC
>DATAVY010000244.1:0-8489 GCA_036267495.1 Edaphobacter sp. | reverse complement strand
TGAAATCGACGATCGCATTCTCGTCAGCAATAAATGCCTCTTCATCGAACAGCGCCCCCGCCCGATGTACCAGTCCGTAAAACGAAAATTTATTCGCGGTCTTCACGCACTCGCGATGAAACCGCATAAACAACGAGGCCGAACACGCTCCGTCAAAACACTTATCGTGATAAAAAATCCTGCATTCCAAAGCCATCACCCTCGTATCGAACCATCAATTGTCAGCAGCGAAGCCTACAGCATAGCGCACCATTGCCAAATCCCGTCACTAACCACGCGCTCACGACAACGGCATCTCCTGATACTGGCTCTCCGCCAGATCCAGCTCCCGCTCCATCGTCCGCAGCACATCATCGCCGATCCTTCCCCTGTCCCGCAGCCCAATCAACGTACTCCGCTCAGCCCCCAGCGCACCCTCGGCAATCGATCGCTGCCGCGAGTACTCCTCCTGATCCAACCCATCGACGTTCTCCTCCTCACCCACGCTCACATGCGCCAGCTTATGCCGGTAGCGGTGAATCAGATCGTCGTACAAATGCACAGCCGGGCTGGGGCAGTTCTTCCGCCCCTCCTCCAGATGGCGAATCGCCGACTTCAGCACAACCTTCCTGGCCTCGATCTCCTCCGGATCCATCCCATCCCTTCCCGCCAGTCCCAGCGCGCGAATCAACGCCGGCAGCGTCAATCCCTGCAGCACCAGCGTCACCAGAATCACGCAGAACGCCAGAAACACAATCAGATTTCTCGCCTCGAACGGTCGCCCGTCCCACAGCACCTCCGGCACTGAGATCGCCGCCGCCAGCGCCAGCACGCCGCGCATCCCCGTCCACCCGACGACGAAAACCTCCCGCGGCTTCAACTCCTGCTCGTGCGTATGCCCCAGCCACCGCCGCTCCACAAACGACGCAATCTTCACCGCCGGAAATACCCAGATCATCCGAAGCAAGATCAGCACCGCACTGAACACTGCTCCATAAAAGATCAGCGTTCCCGTCCCGTACCGCCCATGGATTCCCGCCAGCACATACGGCAGTTGCAGCCCGATCAGCACAAACACCAGGCCGTTCAGCATGAACACTAGCGCCTCCCACGCCCCATTCACCTGCAGTCGCACCGAAGCAGAAAAGAATTTCGTACTCTGCCGGCTCATATAAAGCCCGCAAGCCACCACCGCCAGCACGCCCGAAGCATGGGCTCTCTCTCCCGCCAGATAAGCCGCATACGGAACCACCAGGCTCACTACCAGCTCCACCGGACCATCGTCGATAAACTTCTCGATCCAACCCACCACCGCTCCGATCAACAGCCCAATTACCAACCCAGCCACTACTAGATAAACCAGCCGCGCCAATCCGCCTCCCACCGTAGGCATCTGGCCGCGGACCATGATCGCGATCCCAATCTCCAGCGCAAGCAGGCCCGTCGCATCGTTCAACAAGCTCTCGCCTTCAAGAATGTCGACAATCCTCCTTGGCAATCCCAGTGTTTTCGCAATCGAGGTCGCCGCAATCGCATCCGTAGTCGAGATCACCGCCCCCAGCAGAAATCCCGCCTTCCAATCGAGCGCTGTAATAAACCGGTCGGAAAACTCCGCCACGCCCCAAACGGTAAAGCCCACCAGACCCACCGCCAGCAACCCAATCACCACGCCGTTCCGGCGGAACTCCCGCCACGACATCGTCCACGCCGACGCATACAACAGCGGCGGCAGAAAAATCACAAACACAATATTCGGATCAAGCGGCACCCGCGGTATCCGCGGCACAAAGCTGATCGCCAGCCCCGCCAGCACCAGCACAATCGGATACGGAACCTTCAGCCGCCGCGCCATCGCCGCAAATGCCGCGACCATCACCAGCAGCAGCAGAATTACTGTCTCGACAGCATGTAAACTTTCACCCGAACCCATCGCAACAGCCTCCCGTCATCTAGCAGCGCCGCCAGCAACTCCAGTAAACCAAATTAAATCCCGATTGACACAGTCGTCTCCCGCTCCCATTTACACTTGCGGTTAAACCATGAGTCTTCCCCATCTCACCAACACCGACGTAGTCCACGACGAGCCCCTCTCCCCGGAAGAGGCCGCTCTCCAGGCGAAACGCCGCCGCATCTTCCGCCGCATCGTCGTCATTCTCTCCACCCTTGTCGTCCTCCTCGTCGTCATCGGTTCGCTGGTCGCGCGTCACTGGCTGCGCCAGACCATGCGCGACTCTCTGCCTCAGCTTGACGGCTCCCTCTCCCTGCCCGGCCTCTCCGCGCCGGTCACCATTCAGCGCGATACCCACGGCGTTCCCCACCTCCGCGCCGCCTCGCTCGACGATCTCGTCCTCGCCCAGGGCTTCGTCACCACGCAGGACCGGCTCTGGCAGATGGACGCACTCCGCCGCCACGCCGCCGGCACGCTCGCCGAGATCCTCGGCCCAGGCCTCCTCGCCCACGACCGCCTCCAGCGCACTCTCGAGCTCCGCGTCGCCGCCGACCGCGCACTCACCACCCTTCCGCCGGACCAGCTCCATCTCCTCGAGCGATACGCCGCAGGCGTCAACGCCTCCATCGACCTCCAGCGCGCGCATCTCCCGCTCGAGTTCCGCCTCCTCCGCTACCAGCCCGCCCCGTGGACGCCGCGCGACTCCCTGCTCACCGGCCTGGTCATGTTCCAGGACCTCACCACCAGCTTTCCCACCGAACTCAATCGCGAAGCCCTCACCGCGAAACTTCCCGCACATCTCATCGGCGATCTCTACCCCACGGTCACCTGGCGCGACCATCCACCCGCACAAGCCGTCGTCGATCTCACCACCCGGCAAAAAGCCATCCCCAACGTCCCGCTCGATGAATCTCAAACCAGACTCGATATACCGAACGCCAAAAATCCGGGTGCCCCATCCATCGCAGTCTCATCGCGTAGGGTGGGGTATTCGCGCCACGCGCGAACCGCACTTTCTCCAACCCGGCAACCAAACTCAGGTCCAGACACAAACTCCAACACCGCCTCTCCCGCCGGCCTTCTCGCCCTCCAGCAGATCCTTCGCAACCCAATCTGCGACGGCTGTTTCGCCGGCTCCAACAACTGGGTCATCTCCGGAGCCCATACCATCACTGGCAAGCCGCTCCTCGCGAACGACATGCATCTCGCCCACAACGTTCCCGGCATCTGGTACCAGGCCGACCTCGAAGCCCCAACAGCCGCAGGCGATCTTCATGTCACCGGAGTCTCTCTTCCCGGCGTGCCCTTCATCATCGTCGGCCACAATGACCACGTAGCCTGGGGCTTCACCAACCTCGGCGCTGAAGTCGAGGACGTATACGTCGAACACGTCCGCGGCGGCGGCGATGGCGGCGAATACGAATCGCAATCCGGCGTCTGGAAACCGCTGCTCCACGATCGCGAGATCATCCACGTCAAAGGCGGCAAAGACTTCGCACTCGACATTCCCGCCACCCAGCACGGCACCGCCATCACTCCCATCATCTCCGGCGTCCTTCCGACAGAAAAACGCGCCCTCTCCCTTCGCTGGGTCATCTACGATCCCGCCAATATCTCGCCATCCTTCCTCGCCATCGACACCGCCGCCAGCGCCGCCGGCCTCGTCGCCGCCTTCTCCACCTTCGGCGGCCCCGCGCAAAATCTCATCTACGCCGACGACCAGGGCCACATCGGCTACCACGCCGTCGGCCACATTCCCCTGCGCGGCAGCGTGATGACTCCGAGCCCCATCAGCCCCGTCCCAGCCGACGCGCTCGACACCACGCAGGAATGGGTGGGCACAATCCCCTACGACAAGCTCCCGCAGGTCGCCGATCCGCCCAACGGCATCCTCGCCACCGCCAACAACCGCATCACACCCGACGGCTACCCCTATCCCATCGCTCTCAACTGGGGCTCGCCCTATCGCAATCAGCGCATCTGGAAGGTCCTCACCGAAAGGTCCATCGCCAGCAAAAATAAACTCACTCCCGCCGACATGCTCGCCGTCCAGACCGACGTTTACTCCGACATCGATCACGTCCTCGCCCAGCGCCTCGCCTACGCGATCGACCACGCCACGCGCCCCGACCTCACCATTGACAAGCATCTTCATCAGGCTGCCGACATCCTTCGCGACTGGAACGGCACCGTAGACGCGAACGCCGCCGCACCCGCCATCGTCGCCGCCGCTCGCGCCGCGCTCTGGCCCATCCTCATCAACGCGCAGGTGCCCGCCCCGGCCAACGCAAACAAAAACGCGATCCCCGTCTCCGCCCTCTACAGCTGGGGCAACAAATCTTACGCTGAAGAGTGGCTCATCATGCACACTCCCGCGCGCTGGCTCCCCGAGACCTATCTCACATGGGACGACCTCCTCGCCACTGCCGTCGCCCAAGGACTTCGCATCGCGAAATCTCCCCTCGATCTCAGCCAATGGCGCTACGGCCAGTTCCGCCCCGTCGATATCGAGCACCCCATCTACGGCCAGTCCCTGCTCTTGCAGAAACTCATCGGCATTCCCACCGGCACCGGCATCCAACCGCAGAGCGGCGACGACGTCACCGTCAAACAAGTCGGCCGCACCTTCGGCCCATCCGAGCGCTTCACCGCCAACCTCGGCGACTTCGACCACAGCACGCTCAACCTCGTCCTCGGCGAATCGTCGAACCCGATGAGCCCCTGGTTCATGGACCAATGGCCGGCCTGGTACAACGGAACCACCTTCGCGCTGCCCTTCACCCACGCCGCCATCAACGCCGCAACCACCCACACCCTGACTCTCAATTCAAGATAGCGCCGACTGCGATTCACCTAACGCTTATCCTCCTGAAAATCCATCCCGAGACGCTTGTTATTCTGAGCGGAGCGAAGAACCTCGCATTCGCTATTGCAGTTGCAGTTCTCCCTAGGTCTCGCAGAATCCTAACCCGAGCGACGTGAATCGGGGAAAAATCGCGACAAGCCGTTATAGAGCGACGCTTTTCCGCACTCGGACCTAACTCTGATTTTTGATGCCCAATGTGTGCTCTCATCCTCTTGGATGAGTGCGCGAGAGAGACGAGCGTCGCACTCAGACAATCTTAACGCCGGCTTTGACCACCGGTGGAGTCACCATGCTGCTGGTGTCCTTCATGGCGGCAATAGCTTCGTCGTAGCGTCCGCGGACAGAGTTGGAACGAATGCGGGCCATGTCTTCAAGCATCTTCATGCCGTCGCGGAGATAGCTCATGCGGCTGCGCTCATCGTGGCCCCACGTGACCGGGACCTCGCGGACAACGTACTTCAGCTTGCGAGCAATAAAGAGGATCTCGGGATCGAAGCCCCAACGCTCGATCGTCTGAAGGCGGAAGATGACCTGCGCGGCGGAGCGTTTGAAGGCCTTGAAGCCGCACTGGGTGTCCTTGTAGGGCAGACCCATGACGGTGCGGGTCACCCAGTTGAAACAGCGGCCGAAGAACTGGCGGTAGAGCGGCTGGTGGATGGTCTGGCGTTTGCGATCGAGCCAGCGCGAGCCGATGGCAACGTCGGCCCCATCGGCAATGGCGTCGAGCAGGCGCTGGGCCTCCTCCATCGGTGCCGAAAGGTCGGCGTCCGTGAACATGACGATGTCGCCGGCAGCCTGAAGGAGCCCATTGCGCACCGAATAACCCTTGCCTTTATTGCCGGGATTCTGGATCAGATGCAGTCGCGGATGTTGCGCCATCCAGCGCTGCACGATCGCCGCAGTATCGTCTTTGGAGCCGTCGTCGACGACAAGGACTTCGGCGTCCCATCCTCTTTCAGCCACGCAGGACAACACGCGGTCCAACGCATGCTCGATGCGGGCGCTCTCGTTATACGCGGGAATGACGATGCTTAGCTGTGGATGTGCCATGACGTTGGACAAACCCCTTCTCTCCAAAAGCGTCTAATTCGCGTGCGATGCTGGGGAAGGGCGTCGCCGTTCATCATACTGCAATATTTGACGGGTGAGGGACCCTTTTAGTCTCTATTTTTTCGTATTTCGGAAGACGCTTTTCTAACCGCGCAAACGGCAGCAGCCGAGTAAGTGTCATGCGGAATCGGCCCCTGCTAAACTTCACAGCATGCCAGACGACTACGTCACACCGCCTCCTCCGCCGCCCCCCACTCCTTCGGCGATGCCCTATGGACAGATTCCGCCGTACACCGGGCCCTATGCGACGCCTCCCGGTTTTAGTGCGCTGCCCCCACTGCCGCGGCGATCGCCATGGTTTTACGTCGGCATCATCGTGGGCTCGCTGGCCGCCGTGTTTCTGCTGGTCTCGTTCATGGTCTGGGGAGCGATGCGCTCGGTCACCGGTGGCAACTCCGCAGGTTTCGGCCTCAGCACGGAGAACATTGCCGTGATCGATATTTCTGGCGTGATCCTCTCGCCGGAGACTGTGGACACTCAACTGCGCAGGTTCGGCGACGACTCTTCCGTGAAGGCCATCATTCTGCACATCAATTCGCCCGGCGGTGGCGCGGCGGCCTCGCAGGAGATTTATCACGAGGTACTCCGCGTGCGGCAGGAGAAGCACAAGCAGGTGATCGCGTCGATCGAATCCGTTGGGGCTTCGGGCGCCTACTACATCGCGAGCGCATGCGACCGAATCTATGCGAACGATGCGTCTGTCGTCGGTTCGATCGGCGTCATCATGGAATGGACCAACTACGGCGACCTGCTGCGCTGGGCCAAACTGAAAAATGTCGTGATTCATGCCGGCGAGCTGAAAGATGCAGGCGATCCGAGCCGCGACCTCACGCCGAAGGAAGAGGCTTACTTCCAGTCACTGGTCGACAACATGTACACGCAGTTCGTGCATGACGTCGCGACCGGTCGGCACACGTCCGACGACAAGATCAGACCGCTGGCTACGGGGCAGGTGTGGACGGGACAGCAGTCGCTTCCCCTGGGCTTGATCGACAAGGTCGGCGGATATCGCGTCGCGCTTATGGAAACCGCGAAGACTGTGGGAATCTCAGGTGAACCAAACGTGGTACGCCCGGCGAAGATCAAACGTGGACTGTTTTCGATCCTGACGGAGGATGGCGACGACCTGTTTCCCAATCCCAGTCAGTTGCTGAACCACGCGCCAGGTTTTTACTTCATGTGGAAGTAAGGCGCGGTGCGTCAGCGTTTAGGCTGGCACATGGTCTGCTCAACCACTACCGGACCACTCAAGGGTTGCCTCAAAAGATCGGAACCCATTGATTTTGAATGACACCTTGGCCGGTTTCCTGCATCTCAAGAAACTACTGGCAATTCGGTGCGTCCAGGTAACACTCGATTACTTATTTGCTGTCATCTCGTCTATAATCAACAAGAAGAACGGATTTCCGTCATGGACCCAACAGCCCTCCCAGTACGAAAGGAACCCATACTATGACCAAAGCCGACCTCGTAGATCAAGTCACCGCCATTGGCGACCTCACCCGTCGCGACGGAGAGGTCATTGTCGACACGCTCTTCGACGCCGTCATCGGAGCCCTGAAGTCGGGCGACAAGATTGAGATTCGCGGGTTCGGAAGTTTTCGGACCCGTCAACGGAACGCACGCACCGGCCGCAATCCGAAGACCGGAGCCAAGGTGGACGTTCCAGCCAAGCGCGTTCCGTTTTTCAAGCCTTCAAAGGAACTGCGCGACTCGGTGAATCCGAACGGGGCCGTAAAGTCGAAGCAGGCTGCGAAGACCGCCGATACGGAATCGATCGATCCACACCATCCTCCCGCGATGTAGCTGAGACCAAAGAGTGAAGAGCGAGCAGGTGCATTGGCATCTGCTCGTTTCTGTTTTATGCGCTGCTTTTCTCCGCGCATGTCCACGGCTGGGCGTCCTTGTCTGGGCAGCTCTCCCGGCTTTTCACTCGCTCACCCCTTCGAGTACGACAGGCGAGGCAGCCTCCTCGCCGAACACACCCTCCCACTTCGCGACGATAACACTGGCCAGGCAGTTGCCGACCACGTTGATCGCGGTCCGTCCCATATCGGCCACCGCATCAATGCCGAGGATGACGAAGATGGGCTCGGTTGGCAGACGAAAGGTGGCGGCAGTGGCGAAGAGCAGAACCAGCACGGAACGGGGAACGCCTGCAACTCCCTTACTGGTCAGCATAAGCGTGAACATCATCATTACCTGTTCGCCGAGGGAGAGATGGATGCCGGCGACCTGGGCGACGAAGATGCTTGCTATGGCGAGATAGAGCGTTGAGCCGGTGGAGTTGAAGCTGTATCCGGCGGGAATGACGAAGGCCACGATGCGGCGAGGAACTCCCAGAGCTTCCATGGATTCCATGGCGCTGGGGAGCGCGGCTTCGCTCGATGACGTCGCAAAGGCGATGGTGGCGGCCTCGGCGACGGCGCGGAGGAACGGGCGAAGCTGAATGCGAAAGAGCAGAGCCGACGGCAGCAGCACAAGCAAAGCAAAGGCAATCAAGGCGATATATAACGTGAGCAGCAGCTTGCCTAGATTTACCAGCACGCCGAGTCCCATCTGTCCCACAGTGAACGCCATCGCCGC
>DATAVY010000243.1:0-2397 GCA_036267495.1 Edaphobacter sp. | reverse complement strand
TCGATTGCAAAGTCTTGATTCTATTCGTCCAGATTCGATCCAGTAGGTGCCGGCGAATTCGAGGGTCAGGACGATGGGGTCGAGCGGATGGCGGCCATTGATTCGAAGAAGTGGATGACAACTTCGAGGTCGCGCGGGGAGAGCTTCGCGAGCTGGCGGCGGGTGTCGGCTTCGATGCCCCGATAGTGGTTGGCAAGTTTGGCGAGACGGGTGGGGATGAGCCTGACAAGCAGGCTGCGGCGATCGTCAGGGTTGGGCTCGCGGCGGATATAGCCGGCGGACTCGAGCCGGTCGAGCGCGACGGTGATGCCTCCCGAGGAGAGGCCGGTGGCTTCCGCGAGGCGGCTGGGAGTGGATGGGCCGTACACCTGGAGCATGTGCAGGAGCTGCATGTCGGTGAGGCCGAGGCCGATCTCGTCGGCGGCCTTGGAGTTGAAGAAGATCCCGGACATCAGGAACTTCCGGATCTCAAGCACGATACGGTCGATGGGCGTGACAACTGGCGGAGGTGCGGAGAGGTCTATTGCGGACGGGCTCTTCGACGTTGCGGCGCCACGAGATTTTTTGCGTGCAGGGCTGGACATAAGCGATCTCTTCTGGTTTAGTATACATATATCTTAGTTAATAAGATATATGGAGAGTGAGCGAATGACCACGACGACGATGAAGGCTTACAAGGGAATGGGGATGGAAGGCGGCATTGCGCGGTGGTACGACAAGACGACGCGCAAGGACATGGCCGCAATTCGCGAGCTGGCAGCGAAGATCGCGGCGATGACGCCCGCGGGCGGCGAGGTGCTGGAGATTGCACCAGGGCCGGGGTTTCTCTCAATCGAGCTGGCGAAGCGCGGGCTTGACGTGCAGGCAGTCGACATCAGCGAGACATTCGTGGAGATCGCGAGAAAGAATGCGGAGGCGGAGGGCGCGGCGGCAACGTTCATGCTGGGCAACGCGGCCGAGGTTCCGGTGAGGAGCGCAAGCCTGGACTTTGTGGTGTGCCGCGCGGCGTTCAAGAACTTTACCGAGCCAGTGAAGGCGATGCGCGAGATGTTGCGCGTGTTGCGGCCCGGCGGAACTGCGCTGCTGATCGACATGCGGCGCGATGTGTCAGTGGATGAGCTGCGGAAGTATGTCGACAGCCTGGGCGTGAGCTGGTTCAACCGCAAGTTCATGATGCTGACGTTTCGCGGCATGCTTATCAAGCGCGCGTACCCGCTGGAGGAGATACGGCGGATGGCCGCAGAGGCGGGATGGAAGGACTTGCGGATTGAGACGAACCCGGTCGGGTTTTCGGCGTTGGCGACGAAGCAGTGATCCGATCCGATGAGCAGAGCCGGCGAGAAAAGCAAGGCGTGCCAATCGCTTCTCAGAGTTTCCGATTGAGATTGGATTGGCACGCCGCTTGAGAGAGCTCAATCTTCAAGGGAGTGGGTGAGGGTCTTTTCAGAAGATTTGGAAGTTGACCATGACGTTGAGGAAGGCGGACACGGGCTCACCGTTCTTTGTGGCAGGCTTGAACCTGTACTGTTGCACCGCTTCGACGGCCTTCTCGTCCAGCTCATTACCCAGTCCTCGCGCGACTTGCACATTCTGCGGCTCGCCGGCAGGGTCGACGATCAGCGAAAGGATCACGTTGCCGGAGAGCTTGGCCTTGCGGGCGGCTTCCGTATACTTCGGATCGGGAGTGTAGATGGCGACCGGGGGATGGACCGATCCGCCGACGTTGTAGACGCCTGCAAAGGACCCGCCAGGTTCGCTCATACTGCCAGGTGGCGGTGGCGGCGGTGGTGGTGGCAGCTGAGCGTTCGATTGGTCGAGAGAGTAGTTGACGGTGATCGTCGTATCGACCTCAACCGGCTCGTCGTTGAGCAGGTAGGGTTTGTAGACCCACTGTCTTACCGCGTCCGTGGCTGAGTCCTGCAACTCTGGTGGGCCGGAGATGACGGCGAGCTCTTTGATGGTTCCGTCCTTTCCGATGATTGCATGGAGAACGACGGCGCCCTGGATTCCCTGCTCCTTCGCTTCCTGCGGATAGACGGGCGCGACCTTGGAGACGATTTGCCCGGCAGCGACACCGCCGGAGATTCTGATGGGACCGTTCCGCTGTTGCGCGCCGGACGCGATGATGGCGTGAGCAGGAATAACGGCATGGTCGTAGATGATGGCGGGAGCGGGGATCTCGAGCCGAAGTGTCATGGCAGTGGCGCAGGTCGCGGCTCCGAGAAAGACAACAGCGATCGTGGCGATGCGGCGCGATGTTGCGGCAGTGGGAACTTTGCGGGTGAGCGTCATAACTCTCCTCTCGAGCACGTTGGCATCGAAGATTCCGATGGCGTGAAGGGTGGCGGCTGGCGTGGGGCGAGAGAAGGATTCGGCGAGCCGGAGAAGTGAGTGCAC
>DATAVY010000242.1:0-11837 GCA_036267495.1 Edaphobacter sp. | reverse complement strand
CCCCAGGCGGAGATGCAATGGGCCTCATCGATCGCAATGAGAGTCGGCTTGCGCCGCGCGAGCATGGCAGGAAAATTGGGAACCCGCATGCGCTCGGGCGCGATGAAGAGGAACTGCAGCGTGCCGTCGAGGTAGTCGCGGCAGGCCTGGCGGGCTTGGTCGCGGGAGAGGCCGGAGTGGATGCGCGCGACGCGGAGGCCGGCGGCGGTGAGCTTGGTGGCCTGGTCGTCCATCAGCGCGATCAGCGGGGAGATGACGAGTGCGGTGCCGCCGCGCGCGATGGCGGGAAGCTGGTAGCAGAGGGATTTTCCCGCTCCGGTGGGCATGACGAGGAGGACATCGCGGCCGTCGGTGGCGGCGCGGCAGACGGCTTCCTGGTTGGCGCGAAAGGATTGGTGGCCGAAAGTCTCGTGAAGCAGGGAGGTGAGGTTCATCAGCCTATTGAGTTTCGCATATTGTTCGTGTGAGGGCGAAGAAGATGATGGCGGCTGAGAGTTGCTAGCTTGATGCGTTGTGCGTTGGGAGTTGCGCCGAATCCCGCGATGGCTTGTCCGCGTCGGCGGCGGGCGCCGAAGCGGTTGTCTGCCGCAGCGATTGTTGGACCTGCCCGGCTAAGCCGGTGGCAGGAATCATCGTTCCGAGGCCTAGTATTAAAGCCAAACAAGTTTTAGTGAGAGGAGACATAGAGTTGATCTTTCCGGTTTCTGAGAGATTAGCATGTGGAACAGGCGGGCGAGAGTAGAAGCTCGAAGCTCTTCCGGCGAAGATCGAAGCATCTTTCCTCAGGTTCGCTCAATCAGATAAGACATGATGTCAGTGGAGGAATGGCGATGTATCTGATTGCGATCTGTGCCGTCGGGTTCGCGGTTTTGATCTTCGGGATCTTGCGGATGCGCCAGTCGCGGAAGCGGCGCGAGCTGGAGGAGTTCAGCATTGGGCCGGAGATGCTGCACGATCTGATGGAGAAGAAGGAGGTCCTTCTCTTCGATGTGCGGCAGCCACTGGATTTTCTGGCATACGCGGAGATTATTCCCGGAGCACTCAGGATTGCGCCCAAAGATCTGGTGGAGCAGACGGCTTCCTTTCCGAGAGACCAGAATTCGGTCATCTACTGCACCTGTCTCAATGATGAGACCAGCCGCATGATCCTGGGGAAGGCCCGGGCGTTGAAGTTTACGCAGGTGAAGCTGCTGAAGGGCGGCCTGGCGGCGTGGAAGGCGAAGGGATATCCGGTCGAGGCTTATGACAAGTCGTTTCGTCTGGACACGGCGAGTTAGGCGAGCTAATCGACAGAGCGTGCGTGGAGACTTGAGTTTTTCCTCACGCGTTCATCGGCCGTAGGTCAATAGCTGCTCTCTTGTGCGCAAGTCAGGCCTGCATGATCTTGTCGACCGTGACGGGCAGGTCGCGGATCCGTTTGCCGGTGGCATTGTAGATCGCGTTGACGATGGCCGCGGCAGCTCCGGTAATGCCGATCTCGCCAATGCCGCGGGCGCCCAGCGGATTGAAGCGGTAATCGGGGATGTTGATCGCGGTGACGTCGATCTCGTGGACATCGGCATTGACGGGAACGTGGTATTCGGCGAGGTTCTCGTTGACGGTGCGGCCGTAGGTGTTGTCGATGAGGCTCTCTTCGTGGAGCGCCATGCTGATGCCCCAGACGACGCCACCGACGAGTTGGTTGGTGCCTGTGGTGTGGTTGATGAGGGTGCCGATATCGTAGGTGCCGACCATGCGGCGGACCTGGACCATGTGGGTGTCGGCATCGACGGCAACTTCGGCGAAGATGGCGCCCCAGGAATGCGATGAGAAGGTGTTGCGGTCTTTCGGCATCTCGGAGGTGGCGGTTGCTTCGACGGGCGTGTTGCCGTTGCGGGCGATCACCGCGGTGATGAGCTCGGATTTCGATCCGTCGGATTTGAGGCAAAGCTTGCCGTCTCTGGTTTCGACATCTTCGGCGGCAGCTCCGTGAAGCGGCGATTGAGCGTCGGCCACGGCGAGCTGGGCGAGTTTGAGTCTGGCTTGAACGGCGGCGTCGTAGACACCGGGACAGACGGAGGCCGCGGTGGTTGAACCGCCGGAGCCGCCGGAGAGGGGCAGCGTGGTGTCGCCGAGTTGGACGTCGACGAGGGCGGGGTCCATGAAGAGCGTGTCGGCGGCAGTCTGGGCGAGGATGGTATAAGTTCCCGTGCCGAGGTCCTGGGTGCCGACGCCCACGTAGACGCGGCCGTTGGGCAGGAAGCGGACAACCGCGGAAGAGGGGCGGCGGCCGGCTCCATAATTTGCGGTAGCCATGCCGTAGCCGATGAGCTTATTGCCCTCGCGATGCTGGCCGGGTTTGGCGTTGCGTTTGGACCAGCCAAAGCGCTCAGCGGCCTGCGAGTAACACTCGCGGAGATTTTTGCTCGACCATGGCAGCCCCTGACGCGGATCTTTATCGGCGTAGTTGATGAGGCGAAGCTGGACGGGATCGATCTTGAGTTTATCTGCGAGCTCATCAAGCGCGATCTCGAGCCCAACACTGCCGGTGGCCTCGCCGGGAGCGCGCATCCAGGTGCCCATGCCGAGGTTGAGATCAACGAGGTTGTGAGCGGTTGTGAGCGATTCGCTGTCGTAGAGCAGCGCGGTGGCGGCCGCTGCGCTCTCGATCCAGTCCGCCATCAGAGAGGTGTAGCAGGTGGACTCGTGCTGCACGAGGAGGAGCTTGCCTTCGGAGGACGCAGCCAGCTTAACGTGCTGGGAGGTGTTGGGGCGCGAGCCTACAGGGCCGAACATCTGCTCGCGGCCGAGAACCAGTTTGACCGGGCGCTGCGCGAACTTCGCGGCCATGGCGGCGAGATAGGTGTGGGACCAGACACCGCCCTTGGTGCCGAAGCCGCCGCCGGTGTAAGGGCACTGCACGTTAACGTTTTTCGGCGGAATCGAGAAGGCGCGAGCGAGCGATCCCTGTACCCCGCTGATGCCCTGAGTCGCGTCGTAGACGTTGAGTTTGTCGCCTTCCCAGGAAGCGATGGTGGCGTGCGGCTCCATCGGATTGTGGTTTTGGACCGGCGTCGAGTAGGTCTGGTCGATGATGACAGCGGCTTTGGCAAGAGAAGCGGCGGGATCGCCGCGATGAGCGCCTTCGCCTCCGCGTTTTGGAGCGCGGGCGTCTTTGAGGCGGCCGTTGAAGCCAAGTTTTGCGGGCTGCCCCTTGTACTCGATGCGGAGGAGCCTGGCGGCCTGTTCGGCTTCAGGTAGCGAGCGGGCGACGACAACGGCGATAGGTTGGCCGCTGTAGAAGACGGTGGTGTCCTGGAGCAGGTTGACATTGCCCGGGACAGTGACCTTGGGCGCGTTGAACGGAGTAATGATGGAATAGACGCCGGCGGCGCGGCTGGCAACGGCCTGATCGATCGAGGCTACGCTTCCCGAGGGGATGTTGGCCTGGACGATGCAGGCGTAGGCGACATTTTCAACGCGGAACTCGGCCGCATATTTGGCGCGGCCGGTAACTTTGGCGAGCGCGTCGTAGCGGGTGGCGAGCTGGCGGCGATCCAGCTTGGGATGGGGCACTTTGTCGTCGATGGCGATCATGCCTGAGCTCCTTGTCTCTGTTCCTGTGCGGCGAGAGTGAAGGCGCGCACGATGCTTTGTTTGGCCAGTTCGATCTTGAAGGCGTTGTGCTCCTGCGGCTTCGCTCCCGCGAGCGCGAGGTCCGCGGCTTTCTTGAAGGCCGCCGGGCTGGCGGTTGCGCCGGTGAGCGATCTCTCCGCTTCGAGCGAGCGCCAGGGTTTGTGGGCCACGCCGCCCAGCGCGAGGCCAGCGGAGTGAATCGTGTTGCCGGTCATCTCGAGTCCGGCGGCAACCGAGACCAGAGCGAAGGCGTAGCTCTGGCGATCGCGAACCTTGAGGTAATAGGAGTGTTTCGCGAACTTCGGCACGGGAAGTTCGACGCCGGTGATGAGTTCGTCGGGCTGGAGATTGGTATCGAGCTGCGGGGTGGTGCCGGGAAGACGGTGGAATTCGGCAAAGGGAATAGTGCGGTTGCCCTTGGGGCCGGTGACGTGAACGGTTGCGTTAAGCGCAGCGAGAGCCACGTTCATGTCGGAGGGGTTGGTGGCGATGCAGGCTGTTGCATCCTTGCTGCCGCCGCCACTGGCTCCAAGGATCGCGTGAATGCGGTTGAAGCCTTGGATGGCGGCGCATCCGCTCCCGGGGATGCGTTTATTGCAGGCCGGAAAGGCAGTATCCATGAAGTAGTAGCAGCGGGTGCGTTGGAGCAGGTTGCCGCCGGTGGTCGCCATGTTGCGAAGCTGCGGCGATGCTCCGCTCAAAAGCGCCTGTGAAAGGAGTGGATAGTTGGTGCGAATGCTCTCGTGGTTGGCGAGGTCGCTGTTGCGCACTCCTGCTCCGATCATGGTGGTGTCGCCAGTGGTGTTGATCTGCGCGGAGTTGATACGGGTGACATCGATGAGGGTGGTGGGGTGCTCGACGTTGTACTTCATCAGATCGACTAGATTAGTGCCGCCACCGAGAAACTTCGCGCCATGGGCAGAGGCGGCGCGGACGGCTTCTTCAGGGGCGGTCGCCCGCTGGTAGTTGAACGGATTCATGCGGAGACTCCTTTCGCAGCGGCGCGAACGGCGGCGACGATGTTCGGATAGGCCGCGCAGCGGCAGATGTTGCCGCTCATGCGCTCGCGAATCTCGTTGTCCGTGAGTTCGGGGTTGGTAGTGTTGCCGGTCTCAAAAGAGACGGTGCTGAGGGTGTTGTGCTTGTGCTCTTTGAGCAGCGCGACGGCAGAGCAGATCTGGCCGGGAGTGCAGTAGCCGCACTGAAAGCCATCGTGCTCGAGGAAGGCGGCCTGGACGGGGTGCAGGGTATCGCCCTGGGCCAGGCCTTCGATGGTGGTGATCTCGGCTCCGTCGGCAGTGACCGCGAGAGTAAGGCAGGAGTTGACGCGGCGGCCGTCGATCAGCACAGTGCAGGCTCCGCACTGGCCGTGGTCGCAGCCTTTCTTGCTTCCCGTCAGGTCGAGATGTTCGCGCAGTGCGTCGAGCAGCGAGGTGCGGGTATCGAGCGAGAGCGCCTTCGCTGTGCCGTTGACCTTGAGCGTCACGCTCATGGTCTGGGGCGTAGTGGCGGCTGCGGCCTGCGCCTCCTGTGCCGCGGCAAGCTGCGGGATGCCGGTGGCGGCGGCGGCTCCTAAAATGCCAGCTGCTTTGACGAAGCTTCGGCGGGAGAGCTCGATCTCGGTGAGAGAAGGAGGCTGATCGGGAGGATTGGGTTCAGGCGGAGTTTCTATCTGATCCTGAATCTGTTCTTCGCTGTCGATACAACGTTCGGAACTCATAGCCGGACCTCAGATGGTTGATAGTGCGCGATGGGTATCGTACGACGAGCAAGTATATGAGGACGAAACGAAGAATAGAAAAGACGCATACAAAAAGTGGTCGTTCGCCGACGATTTGAGAGTTATGATGGTCGCGTTCACAAAAACGTTATCAAAAATTTTAATAGGACTTCCGGGAGAGCGAATTGGGCCTGACTTCTGTTTTCAACCTTTCTCTAATATCTCGCATATCACGCGTGTTTCGCATCGGGGTTATCGCTACAACAGCTGGGGTCATGGTGATGCCGGCGCTGTCTCAAACGCCTGAGGGGCGCCAGCAACGAGGGAATAATGATGCTACGGCGGCGAAAGAGGATCAGGGAATCCCCATTCCGCCGGAGACCAACTCGGTGACCAAACACGACTGGAGTGCCGGCGGCCAGACCATCCACTACACCGCCACTGCGGGCAATCTGCTGATACGCGACGACCAGGACAAGGCGAACGGCAGCATCTTCTACGTCGCCTATACCCAGGATGGCGTGGACGCGAAGAACCGGCCGGTAACGTTCTTTTATAACGGAGGTCCGGGTTCGGCGACGATCTGGCTGCACATGGGATCGCTCGGGCCAGTGCGGGTGGTTACGCAGAGTCCCGAGGCTACGGGACCGGCGCCGTTTGAGTGGATTCAGAATCCAGAGAGTTTGATCGATAAGAGCGACCTGGTCTTTATTGACGCGCCGCTGTGCGGGTTTTCGCGCGCTGTCGGCAAGGGAACGGCAAAGGATTTTGCCGGGACCGATCAGGACATTCATGCATTCGAGAAATTCATCGTCCGCTACATCACGGTGAACCAGCGCTGGAACTCGCCGAAGTTTCTGTTTGGCGAATCGTATGGGACGACACGGTCGGCCGGGCTTGTCGCTGCGCTGCAGAACGACGGCATCGAGTTCAATGGCGTGACGCTGTTGTCGTCGATTTTGAACTACAACAGGGAGGCGCCGGGGCTGGACGTCGATCCTGTGGGTTATCTCCCGTCCTATGCCGCCATTGCGTACTACCACAAGAAGGTAAAGACGAATGTAAGTATGGCGGAGTGGGTGCAGCAGGCTCGAGCCTTTGCACGTGGGCCATATGCAGAGGCTCTGCAGCAGGGCGATAAGCTGCCACCGGCAGAGTTCGATGCAATCGCAACCAAGGTCGCTGTGATTACCGGGCTGAGCGTGGACTATGTGAAACAGTCGAAATTGAAGATCTCCGCAACACGGTTTCGCAAAGAGTTACTGCGCGGCGATGAGCGAACCATGGGACGTTACGATGCCCGATTCGAAGGATGGGATACAGATTCGGCGGGCGAGAACCCTGGTTATGATCCTTCAGACACCGGGATCAGCGGAGCGTTTGTCGGCGCGTTTCACGACTATCTGCAAAAAGAACTGAAGTATATGAGCCAGGAGCCGTATTATTTGTCGGGTCCGGGATTGAATCAGGCCTGGGACTTCAAACACCGGCCGTCGGGAGTTCGAGCTGGCGGAGGCGGGCGTGGAGGCGAACAGAACATGCCGGACGTGGCTGTCGATCTATCGGACGCTATTCGTAAGAATCCGCACCTGCATGTGTTTTCGGCGAACGGGTACTTTGATCTGGCAACGCCTTTCTTTTCGACTGAATACGACCTGAGCCACATGGACCTGCCGCCGAACCTTGTCGGGAACGTGCAGTTTGGTTACTATCCTGCCGGTCACATGGTCTATCTCAATGTGGAAGCCCTGAAGGAATTGAAGGCGGACATGGTGAAGTTTTACGCCCTCGCTGAGAAGCGCTAAGACAGGGTTGAAGTTACGGGCGGCCAAGGGATGTGGGGCTGGATCACGCCTCCGCAATTCCTTGCTTTTTAGGCATAACTGCCTTAGAATGAATGCTGCTGTGCTTTCCCAGGATGCGTGTTGCGAAGTGGGGAAATTCATTTCAAAGAGGTACCGATCAAGATGGCAAAGCGTCGTGGAAATCCTAACTGGGGCAAACCCGAGCCGATAGGGCCGGTTGTCCCAACGGTTACATCGTTTGAGCAGGTTGTAAAAGAGTTCAAGTTGACACCGGACCAGTACATTCGTTCGACCCGGCTTCGTGAGTGGGCCCGGAGGAACAAAAATTCGAAGTACATTCCCGAGGCTCTGTTGGAGGCCTGGGGTTTTGAGATCGAGTCAACGCTGTAGATTTTTCAATTGGATGTGAGACGCCGCCGTTAAGGGCGGCGTTTCTTTTTGCGACCGGCGTAGCATGAGAGGTATCGAAAGAGAGATGCGGGAGAAGGCGGAGAGCATGTTTGCTGACGTGACCGAGGCGGTGGCGGAGATCAAGGCGGGCCGGATGGTTGTGGTCGTCGATGACGAGGACCGCGAGAATGAAGGCGATCTGACGCTGGCGGCGGAGTTTGTTACGCCGGAGGCGATCAACTTCATGGCGAAGTTCGGCCGCGGGCTGATTTGCCTGACCCTGACGGAAGAGCGCGCAGACTATCTGCGGCTGGGTCCGATGACGCAGGAGAATACTTCGCGGTTTGGCACGGCGTTTACGGAGTCGATTGAGGCGCGGGAGGGCGTGACAACGGGGATTTCGGCTGCAGATCGGGCGCATACGATCAAAGTGGCGATCGATCCGCGATCGACGGCGCACGATCTGGCGCGGCCGGGCCATGTGTTTCCCCTGCGCGCGCGGAAGGGTGGGGTGCTGGTAAGAGCTGGGCAGACAGAGGCTTCGGTCGATCTGGCGCGGATGGCAGGGCTGGTGACGGCGGGGGTGATCTGCGAGATCATGAACGATGACGGAACAATGGCGCGGGTGCCGGATCTGGTCAAGTTCTGTGAGAATCATGGGTTGAAGATGGTGACGGTGGCGGATTTGATTCGCTATCGGCTGCAGAATGAACGGTATATCCATCGCGTGGCGGAGTCGTTGATGCCCACGGCTCATGGGGAGTTTCGCATGATCGCGTATGAGAGCGAGGTGGAGGGCGGGGAGTCGCATGTTGCTCTTGTGTATGGCGATGTGACGGGCGAAGAAGCGGTGCCTGTGCGGGTGCATACGCATTGCCTGGCGGGGGATGTTTTTTCGACGACGTTGTGCGATTGCAGGGCGATGGTGGAGAATTCGCTGCGCATGATTGCCGAGGCGGGCAGGGGCGCGCTGGTGTATCTGCATAATGGGAGCGCGGGTTTTGGCGTGGATAAAGGAGTTACGCCGTCGCGCGTGATCTTTCACAGGGAGCAGCGGGCGAAACATCGCGAGGGCGAGGGCAGCGATGAGCGGGCGCACCGGACGCTGCGGCAGGTGGGGCTGGGGGGGCAGATCCTTTCCGACCTGGGGATTCACAAGATTCAGCTGTTGACCAATACTCCGACGCATGTGCCTGCGCTGCAGGGTTTTGGGATCGAGATTGTAGAGCAGATTCCGATTTCGACGGCTTCGGTTCGGCGGTAATTTTGTCAAAAAAAACTCAGGTGTGGTGAAGCGGGGATTTTCCGCGCTTTTGCAGGGGTTTTTGAGGGGGGTTGCGAGAAAACGTGTGTTTTTTGCGTGGTTTTTTGTGGTGAATTTTGTGGTGGTTGATGGTGACAATGTGGTTCTAAAGGGCCCTATTTCCGGCCCTCTATTTTTTTCCTCTTTTTTCAACTTTATTTTTGCTGCCGTTGCGGTTCGGGCGGGTCGAAGTTGCGAAAACACGATTCGGGAGGATAATGGCTTGCATGCGATTGACAGGAGGATTTTCGGTCATGAGAGCAGGTCGTGTGTTTTTGACTTTGGGGCTTGGATTATGGACTGGAGTTGCGGTTGCGCAACTGCCTGGAATGCAGCCGATGCCGCAACCGGCTCCGATGCCTCAACCGGGGCAGATGCCGCAGCCGGGGCAGATGCCGTCGATACCCGGACCGCCGGATCAAGGGCCACAGCAGCAGCCATCGCAGCCGCAGCAGCAACAGGATCAGGCGACTCGGAACCGGTACCAGAGTGCAGGGTTCCTGGGCGGGTGGTGCGCTCAGGGCGATCCGACGAAGCAGACTTCAATCAGCCAGAACGGGGCGTTCTACAGCCTCACGAATGAGAGCGGCGACTCGTCGATTGGCAATCTGCAGGGGAATAACCAGATCCAGGCGCCGGGCTGGCAGTTTGTCACAGGGACGTTGAGCCGGAATGGGCAACAGATCCAGTGGTCGAATGGGACGTTCTGGGCGCGGTGTCCGGCGCCTCATGGCGGCGGCGGAAGCCGAGGGAAGCTCGATCTTAGCGGGAACTGGTATCCGAATGGAAACCGATCGATGCAGTGCTCGATTCAACAACGCCGCGGAAATCTGACGTTGCAGAACGAACAGGGGGTACGGGCGACCGGCTCGTTGCATGGGAAGTACAACGTCAGCACAAACTGGCAGGGCACGACGATCAGTGGGACGATCTCCCGGGATGGGAACCGGATCAACTGGGATAACGGGACGTATTGGATGAGGTACAGGCTTTATACGCAGTGAGGGACTGCGCGATCGAGGACTGCACCTGAGATTCATTTTTCGTAAAACAGTTTTTATTTCTTACAACTGAGATTTCGGTACCTCTTCGCTCGTCACTATGCGCGCTGGCGATTTGTCACTCGATGAGCAGGACAGGTGAAGAAATGCGCGTTTATGGGGATTGATGAGAGAAATAAATCGAAGCAGCCTCAGCGTTAGCGCTTGAGGCTGCCATCCTGGTTAGTCGCGGCACCCTTGATGCTTCTGGGCAGTTTCACGCGCTTGTGCTACATCACTTTGTGCTGCACGCTCGCGTAGCGCCATGGGGGATTCCGGTTTCCATCGCTTGGCTGCTGTTCGCCACAGGCGCGCTGTTGTGCCGGGTCTCCTCCATCGCGGGCGGTCTTCAGCGCCATGTTCGCGCTCCCTGCCTCCTGGACTGTCGTCGAGCATCTTGCCTGAGGATTCGGATCTCCGCAGATAAAGCCGCCGCGCTCACCTCTGCACCGCTCTCACGTCCAACGCCCTGACCCAAGTCAGCGCGGCGAGTGCTCTGGCGAAGCGTTTCTCTTTATGGACCTTCGTACCTTTGCGGTTGAGACTTGTGCAATCGGCTACCAAACCAAGACGGAGAATGTCAGTGCTAAAAGGCAATTTCGCCAGCGTAATCGCAGGTTTGATCATGTGCAGTTGCTATGCGGCCGCCGGATCTGGTCCGGTGGCCAAACTCTTCCCGGGCGAGACGGACTGGGCCGCGTCCCCGGGCTGGGACTTAGGATCGAATTCAGCGCCGGCGTTCACCTCAGATGACAAGACCGTCTTCTTCACGCGCTGGCAGGACCATACAAGTACAATCATGATTTCTCATTTGGATCACGGCCATTGGTCGAAACCGGAAGCGGCGCCCTTCTCCGGCCAATGGCGCGACCTCGAGCCCACTATGGCCCCTGACGGCTCCTATCTTATCTTCATTTCGAATCGACCGGCGGTACAAGGCGGAAAGGCCATCGACGGATTTTTCCAAGGACAGGTGCAGCCCGGACAAGGCGGGAACTTGTGGCGTGTTGATAAGGCAAGCGATTGGAGCAAGCCGGTTCGCCTTCCTGATGAAGTCAACAACAACACGGCGATCTATTCGCCCTCGGTGGCTCGCAGTGGGAATCTTTACTTCAATCGGTCGGACCCTATTACAAAGAAGGAACGCCTGTGCTGGTCGCAATTCATCAACGGCCACTACACGACACCAGAACCGGTCTCTTTCGACGACGGCACGACCTCAAACTTTACGGCCGCGATCGCCCCCGACGAGTCGTTCATCATCTTCTCCGGCCATCGCCCTCCCAGCCCGGAGCACAAGGCAGTAGTCTTCGTGGCGTTTGCGGAGAATCACAAATGGAAGACGCCCGTTCCCTTCAAGCCTTTATTGCTGGGCGAGCAAACGCGGTTTAGTCCCGATCTGAAGACGTTGTATTTCACGACGGATCAACCGTACCTAGAGGCTACTTCGAAACCCTCTACTAAAGCACCCTACCGAATCTGGCAAATCTCTCTCAAGGGCTGGGGGATCTTGGGCAAGCAGGACTGAGGCGATCCCACAATCAGCGTATAGGTCGTCGTCGCGTCGGAGCCGGAGGGCTTTGCGAGCACTTCGCGGTTGTTGCCTGTGTCGGCGATCAGGAGATGGCCGTACGCGTCCGGCCCGCGGCGTCTCTGAAGCCTCCATGGCGGCTCTCGCTTCACATTACGGCTGAGTCTCGACTGGCGATAAGATGGCTTAGCGCAAATCTATCAATGTGGATGCGAAGAGGCATCCGAAATATCGTTCACGGATTCCTCAAAATTCTGTCCCAGCCCCGGAGAGGTACAAATGAGACGCACGCTGTTCTCTGTGGTGCTGGCGTCGCTCGCATGGTTGCCGCTCGTACTCTGCGCGGCCCCTGGTCTCCACGGCCAGAGCTTCAACCTGCAAACCGGACGCGAGCCTGTCGCCTCGCTCGACGGCCTCTGGCGTTTTCATACCG
>DATAVY010000241.1:0-30672 GCA_036267495.1 Edaphobacter sp. | reverse complement strand
CGCGCGAGAGCCGCCCTTTTTATCTGCGATGCGGACTTCGACGCGGAAGCGTTTTTGATGATCGGGACCGCTCTGATCGGTAAGGACATAATGCGGCTGGCCGGCTCCGATGGCCTGGAGGTGCTCCTGCAGCGCGGATTTATGGTCGCCGATCGCTCCGCTGAAGGTTTCGCCGGCCTGCAGCGCGAGATGAAGATCGGGAAGGGTCGGCTCGATGATGTGCTTTTCAATGAAGGCGCGGGCGGCATCGAGTCCGCCATCGAGATAGAGAGCAGCAATGACAGCCTCAAGCGCGTTGGCGAGAAGCGCGGGTTTTCTTCGGCCTCCGCTCTGTTCTTCGCCGCGGCCAAGAAGAAGGAGAGAACCGAGATCGATGCGGGCAGCGACTTCGCCGAGATGGCGGCGGCTGACGAGCGAGGAACGCAGGCGGGTGAGTTCGCCTTCGCGCGATGCGGGAAAGCGGCGAAAGAGCGATTCGGCAACCGCGAGGCCAAGAATGGCGTCGCCGAGGAATTCCAGTTGTTCGTTATCGGCAGCGGGATCGGGAAGGGATTCGGGATTGGTTTCGTAGGCGAGCGATCGATGGGTGAGCGCCCAGGTCAACAGCTCGGGACGGCGAAACACATGTTCGAGTAAAGGCGCAGAAGAGTTGCTCATTCCCGATTGTCCGGCGTTTTTGTGCCGTGTCGTCATGAACCCCTCTAGGTCTACTTTACCGGACAGATTTCGCTCTCCCGGACTGCGCGGTTATTGTGGGGTTGGCGGACGATATGCATCTTTCTCGGCTTTGCCGCTGGGGTCGAGGGGAGTGTTGTCATCGGCGGGGGCCTCATGCTCGACCTTTGGAGCGATAAAAGGTTGTTTGATGCCGGCTTCGGCAGCAACCCTGGTGTCGGGCTGGGCGTCGCGAACTGTGAGGGCGGCCTGATATTCAGCCAGGGCTTTTTCGCGGTCGGGCATTACATCGTAGAGCCTGCCGAGATAGATGTGGGACCAGGCGAGGGTGCGCGGGTCTTTGGAGCTGTCGAGGACCGCCTGAAAGTCACCGATGGCGGCGCCGGGTTGACGCTGCATCAGATTGACCCGGGCGAGAACGTAGTGGGCCTGAGCGTGATCGCCGCCTGGATCGGAGAGAACCTTGTTGGCAATGTCGGAGGCTCCGGTGAGATCTCCCTTGAACATCTTCATCTCGGCAAGCTGAAGGCCTGTGAGCTGGGTTGTTGCGCGACGCAGAACATCATGACTGCTCTGGGGAAGGAAGGCGATCTGCTGGTCTTTGTGGCGCTCATGCTCGATGTCCATGCCGTAGACCATCTGGCCGATATTTTCCTTGAGGCTGATGCCGTCCTTCTCCATTGCTCCGATCTCGGCGTAGAAGTAGTCGACGAGCACCCAGCCCTGACGCATGGCCAGATCTATGGCTTTGCGGCGGACAGCCTCGGCCTGGCGGTTATAGTCGCTCATCTCGGCGTCATAGCGTTCGAGATCGGCTCGCGCTCTTACGGCCGGGCCGGGACGCTCCGGTTTGACGATACCAACGTCCATCGTGTGCGTCTCGATGGCTTTGATGAGGCACTCGGTGATGAGTGGCACGATCTCAGTTTTGTACGTGTAGTCGAGTGGTGCATTCTGGACGGCCTTCAACAAGGGTTGAAGTCGATCCATGGCCTGGGCGCGTGCATAGACCAGTGGCTCGATCTCGTAGTGCAGATACGTATGGCGTATATCGTCCATGTGAACCGCGCCCAGAGGCTCGCCTGCAGGAGACGCAACGACGATGTAGTCGCTCGAATAGATGCGGGCGTTGGTTGACGATGGAGCGAGCATTGGCTCGAGCAGTACGAGGAAGCGGCGGCCGTCGTAACTGGCGGCCGGGAGACGAAGATAAATGTTCGTGTTGAGAATCATCTTCGTAAGCGGATCGTGAACCCGAGCGGTGAGGTCTTCGTACTCGGCTCGATGTTCGACCCAGATGGCGTTGAGGTGAATGTCCTCGGCAAAGGTGCGGAGGCGGGGAAGAATGTTGACGACCTGAGTGGAATCGGGAGGCAATTCGGTCTCGTCGACGGTCGGAGTCAGTTCGGGCGGGGGTGAGAGATAAAGAGCCAGGGAGATGTACTGGGCAAGGTTGAGGCTGCCATCGGCTAGCGTGTGCTCGCGGACATAGCTGCAAAGAGAATCTCTGCTGGTACGGGCGGGGGCGGAGGCTGCGATCTCGGTGTCGATCTCCTGGCGGATTTTTCGGCGGACGGGACTGGATGCGGCGAGATCGGCATCGTAGCCGCAGGTGTTCAGCGCTACTGCGAGGTAGAAGAGGGGTTCACTGGTCTCGAGCGTAACCCCAGATCCGCCGGCCTCGGGCTGAGCGATTCGAGGCGGGGGTTTCATTGCTTCCCTTGAAGCGGCGTCGGGTGCACTGCTGCTCGAAGAACCCGGCTGCTGCGCTGTGGCGGAAAGGCTGGCAAGAAACAGCGTAGCGGCAAGGCACAGCGAGAAGAAGATGGAGTGCCGGAAGGATGACGATCTAGTTAGAAAACACACGATAGGGATTCGACGTTCCCCTCAAGTTTAAGGGAGCAAAGGGCAGGGTGGCAAACCGGCGGAAATGCGGGATTCAGCCGTGAACTGAGATTCCGGAGAAGGTGAGGACCACGCGGCCGCGTACCGGAGCGCCAAAGACGCTGGCCGGCTCGTAGACGCTCATCATAAGTTGATCGACGATCTGATCGTGAACGGCGGGATCATCCGGTCCGGAGACGATCTTGTAGTCGTAGACGCGGCCTTCGGAGTTCACATAGGCTTCGACAACGATCACAGAATCCTGGTCGGTAACGATGGCCCGGGGACTTACAGAGGAATAGAGATAGTGCGGAGCCGTCATCCCGGCGAGGGGTTCGTCATTCGCCATGACGGGTTCCGGAGCGGCCACCATGCCAAGGAGAAGTCCAATACTTCCGATGAGAATGATCGTGCCGGCGAATCCAGCGGAGACCTGCACCAGCATCGGTCGAATCGCGTTCTCCCACCTCACGCCGAGAGTTTCGAACCAGCTTGATTTTCTTCGGGCCTGTTCATGGGAGATTGCGAGACGGAGTTTAAGACCGAGATCCGCGGGGGCTTTGGCGGGACCAAGGATGGCGAGCGACCGCTGCATGACACGCAGGGCGGAAAATTCGCGCGCACAGTCGGAACAGGTCTCAAGATGCCGGGCGATCCGTTGCATCTGCTTTCCGCTCACAGCTCCGTCGAGGTAGGCGGAGAAGGACGATCGGCACTTGTGACAGAACTGGGGATTCATTGCATCACCGCCTGCTTGGATGTCCCCGGGAGACGAACCGACGCAGAGTTTGTGGACGAAACGACAGCGTCCATATTAAGTAACGCCCGTAAGGCGGAACGGCCGCGGGTCAGTCTGGACTTGACGGTGCCGAGGTTCACGTTCAGGATTTCTGCAATCTCTTCGTAAGCGAAACCTTCGATTTCTCGGAGGATGACAACGTTGCGGAAGGCTTCTGGAAGCTGGCGGAGAGCTGTTTCAACGTGTTCCCGGACTTCAGCCTGGGCAGCGTGGTCGAAGGGCGAATCGGAGTGGTCAGCCAGGGTTGCGCTCAGGCAGAGACCAGCGCTGTCATCTTCGGCGTCAGACTCGAACGGCGAGTCGATGGTGATCTCCTGCCTTTTGTGGCGGGACCACCAGCGTCTCTGGTTGGACGCCTCGCGAAGGGCGATGCGATAGAGCCAGGTACGAAGACTGGCTTCGCCATGGAAGCCGCGAATGTTGCGAAAGACCTTGATGAAGACTTCCTGAGTGATGTCTGCAGCGTCGGCGGAGTCGTTGAGGCTGCGCGCGATGAGGGAATAAAGCGGTTGATGATATTGCGCGATGAGAACGGCAAAGGCTTCCTCCGAGCCGGCTTTGAGGTCGGCTACAAGAGCAGCATCTTCGGTCGTGATGCCTATCGCGCTGGCTAGATTGCCCACTATCGTGCCCGCCTGCATACCGGGTATCCTCTAGGGTACGACTTGGTGAAGCCCGTTGCAACAAACGAAGAGCGAGACTCCGAGGGTTTCGGGCAACTACGCCTGCGCAGGCCGAGTGCTCGCTCACTCTATTACGTTTAGACACGCAGGAGACGCAATTAGTTCCCGCTCACGTTGACGAATCGGCTGCACTCGGCCAGAATAGAAGAGTCCTTCCTGAGAGTGGGCCTGTGGCGCAGCTGGGAGCGCGCTTCCATGGCATGGAAGAGGTCATCGGTTCGATCCCGATCAGGTCCACCAACAAACTACAATGAAATAAGCAACTTGCAAGGACAGGCGGGAATCGTAGAGGAGATTCCCGAACAGTCTTATGACTGTTCCATGCGCGAAAGAATCATTTCCAGAACAGCGTTTACGCTCGATTTCAGGGTCTGGCGATGGGTATTGAGGAGAATGTCCGGCGCCAAAGGCTCTTCGTATGGAGCGTCAATTCCAGTGAAATTGGGAATCATGCCTGCACGGGCTTTTTTGTACAGACCCTTTGGGTCTCTTTCTTCGCAAATTGGAAGTGGAGCGTTGACATGAACCTCTATAAAGTCCCCGATTTTTTGCCTCACCGACTCCCTAGCTGCGCGATAGGGTGAGATCGCCGCAACCAGGACGATCACACCTTGGCGCGTCAACAAATCCGCTACAAATCCGATGCGCCGTATATTTTCGTCCCGATCCTCTTTAGAAAAACCGAGATCGCGGTTAAGATCTTTCCGCAATGCATCCGCATCAAGCACCTGCACGCGCATACCGCGAACGAGCAATTCCGTACACACACCTTGAGCAATTGTGCTTTTCCCAGCCCCGCTTAGCCCAGTCAGCCAAACGGTAAGACCTTGATGTCGAGTCACTACCTTATCGACCTGGGCGGCCTCGCAATCAGAAGGTTGCAGAGTGGTCTCCACAATCAGACCTGCTGCAACCGTGTCATTGTCGTCAGGATCAATCAGGATAAAACTACCTGTCGTGCGATTTTGGGAGTAGCGATCACACAGCATTAGCTTGTGGGTTTCAAGTTGCACCAGGCCAATCTCGTTGACTAGAAGAGTTTCTGATGGAATATTCTCAAATGTCCCAATATCAATTTTGTGGAGCAGGCGAGAAACGGTTCCGGATAAGGACTGAGTTGCATGCTTTACGAGATAGGGAGCATGTAACCGCAAGGGCGTCCTTGCCATCCAGATTAGATTCGCCGTAACGTGCTTTGTTGCTACAGGCAGATTATCCGGAGACGCCAGCATGTCTCCGCGACCTAGCGCAAGATGCTCGTCGGTAGTCAATACAACGGATTGTGACGCCTGTACCTGATCCAGTTCCTGGGTATACAACGACAAATGACTGATCCTGGTCCTTTGTTGCGAAGGAATGGCGATTACTTCCATATTTCTTTTTGCCATGCCGGCGACGACTCGACCTGCATATCCGCGATAGTCCTGATGGGGGTGAATTACGCTTTGCACGACAAAACGAAACCCCGTGAAAGCCTGGGTCCCTTCTACCGATATTGTCTCGATTGCATCAAGGAGTGAGGGGCCTTCGTACCAAGGCATCCTGTCGCTGCGCGATGCGACGTTTTCTCCAGTCAAAGCGCATAGTGGAATAAAGTGTGTCTCTAACTGATCGAGGGCTGCCGTTAAGTGTCGATAGTCATCACAAACCTTCGTGAAGCCGGACTGGGCAAAACCAACTATATCCATCTTGTTGACGGCAACAATGATTCGACGAATTCCCAGCAACCATGCAATATAGGTGTGTCTGCGAGTCTGTTCCAGCACACCTTTGCGCACATCGATCAAAATCACAGCGACATCGGCGGTTGACGCTCCGGTGACCATATTGCGGGTGTAGTGCGCATGCCCCGGCACGTCCGCGACAATGAACTTTCTACGCTGTGTTGCGAAATAGCGATAGGCAACATCGATCGTGATCGATTGCTCTCGCTCCGCTTTCAGGCCATCTGTAATCAGAGAAAAATCCAGGCTTCGCCCCTTCTTTTCCGAAGCCTGCTGGACAGAAGCCAGTTGATCCTCATATACGCCGCCCGAGTCATATAACAACCTGCCAATAAGGGTCGACTTCCCATCATCCACGCTGCCGGCGGCCAGGAAACGTAATAGCCGTTTGCGCTCGTCGGCCACTAGAAGTATCCCTCCAGCTTTTTCAGTTCCATCGAGCTTTCCTGATCATGATCGATGACGCGGTTTTCTCTTTCGGATCGCCTGAACAGCTTCAGCTCCTCAATGATCTCTTCAACGGTACAGGCGGTCGACCGAATCGCCCCTGTGCAATAAGTGCATCCCAGGGAACGCATGCGGCACATAACCTTCTGCGGTCTTTCTCCAGGCAAGAGGTCGATTGCATGCTCAAAAGGAATCAAAGAATCACCGCGTACAAGCATGTTCCGCTCTGCGGCGAAATAAAGCGGAACCACCGGGATGTTCTCTCGCTGGATATATTCCCACACATCTAGTTCCGTCCAGTTTGAAAGAGGAAAGACTCGCATGCTTTGCCCGTGTTTCACACGCAGGTTGTAAAGGCTCCAAAGTTCAGGGCGCTGATTCTCCGGTTGCCACTGCCCCATCGAATTGCGAACAGAAAACACCCTCTCTTTGGAGCGCGATTTTTCTTCATCCCGTCTCGCTCCGCCGATCGCAGCATCGATTCCATTTTCCTTCAATGCATCGAGCAGTGCCTTCGTCTTTAATAGTGCGCAGCATTGTGTCGTCCCGAGTTTGAACGGATTCGCGCCGTCATTGATCGCTTCCTGATTTGTGTGAACGATCAATTTCATCCCAAGCTCACGTGAGAGACGGTCGCGAAATGAAATCATCTCTGTGAACTTGTACGTTGTATCGATATGAAGAAGTGGAAGCGGAGGCTTTGCTGGATAAAATGCCTTCTGCACCAACCGCAGCAGAACAGAAGAGTCTTTTCCGATGGAGTACAAGAGAGCGGGTCGACAAAATTCTGCGGCTACTTCGCGCAGGATATAGATGCTTTCTGCTTCGAGTGCATCCAGATGGTCCAGGGGGGTTGTCTTCAAGGCGGGGCCTTCCATTAAATAAGAAGAAATTTTCTCAGACGGGCGTCTTGATCTCCGCGCTTGCACCTGCACGCTGCTGCATTCACCCTTCGCCAAGCTCAGCTCTTGCACTCCCGCAGGCGACTGCAGCATCTGTTTGACTCGTGTGTACAGTAAACAAGTTCAGGATTCCGACCATCTTGAATGTCTTCGACGCAAAAGGAGATGGATTCACGAGTTTAACATCTCCGCCCAGCTTCGTCGCATTTCGAAGCGCGTCTACGATGGCTCCAATACCGCTCGAATCAACATAGGGCATCGCCTCGAGATCCAGTATCAGGAAGATGTGGCCGCTCGAAAGAGCGGATTGCACGGCAGCGTCAAATTGAATGACGGGGTCTCCGCTCTTGAGCTGACCTTTCACTTTCAACGTGCAGGTCTTCCCTTCCTGCTTAATGTCGAGATCCACCGTGCTCTCCAATTCCGGTTCGCAAAAAATGCTTTACATCGCAGATAGCGCTTGTTAGGCTCCATCTACTTCAGAATCCACCCAGAAGTTGTCTGCGTCAAGGATATGCTTGACGTAAGACGCCCTGTTGCTAGATGACACCGTCACCGGACAATCCTATCGCTGATCTTGCTGCGTCGCTTCTGGCTGCGCCGGATTCGCCAGCGCGCGCGACACTGATTGCCTCTGCCGTTGTTCAAGTGATGCCGGACTGCGCGTGTATCGTGCATCGAATAATATCTGACCGGTCGCCGTCTCTCTGGAGCGCGATCGGTAAGGCAGGAGAGATCTCGGTCAGACAGATTTCGCAGTCAACCCCCAGCCGCCTTAGTGCAGCACTGCTCTCTGCGGAATCGCGAGGCCATATCTACTCCGCATCCGACATTCGGCGGGAGGACTATGCTCACGTCAATGTCAGCCGTTCCATTGCCTCCATCGCCTATCTCCCGCTGCGCAATAAGAACTCGATCATCGGGGCCATCGAGATCTTCACGTTCTCGGTCGAGCTTCAACTCCAGGACCTCGAATCGTTAGCCCCGCTTCTCGTGCTGGCCTCGCCCGCTCTCCTGGCCGCTGAGAATTTTGAGGAGCAACGTCAAAACCTGCTCAATTCCATCCATCGGATGACGCAACTCTACGATCTCGAGAAGTCCCTGAACGCCACCCTCGACCTTGATGCTGTTATCGCTCTAATTCCGGTGAAGGTTAAGACAATGATTGCGTGCCAGGCCATCCATCTCTGGCTCTTCGATGGGGGAACGGTTCGTCTTGTCTCCAGCCGTGGCACCGACCCCACGGTCCGCCCCGGCATGATGCAAGCTGCAGGTGAAGGATACGTTGCAGACATGGCAGAGGAAGGCGAGCCACTCCTCATCGGAGATCCTAACGACCATCGGTTGCACCAGCGCAATGGGGACGCAGAAAGCAGCTCGCAGGTCAAAAATGTGTTGTTGGTGCCTCTTCTTCAGGATGAGTCCGAGGTTGGCGTTCTCGAAGCAGTCAACAAGGATGGCGGTTCCTTTGACGAGGACGACCTGTTCTTTCTGTCGACCATCGCAGAAACTGTCAGCAGCGCACTCAAGAATGCAAGTTTGATGTTTGCGGAGCGCAAGCTCGAGATCCTTGAGGCGCTGGTTCGCGTCAGTTCGGAGATCACGTCTACGCTGCGTCTCGATCGTCTGCTGCAAATTATTGTCAATAGCCCGCAGAGTGTTCTCCCCTTCGAACTCTGCGCGATTGCGCTCGACAATCG
Source organism: Edaphobacter sp. (assembly GCA_036267495.1). Classification (GTDB taxonomy): domain Bacteria; phylum Acidobacteriota; class Terriglobia; order Terriglobales; family Acidobacteriaceae; genus Edaphobacter. The sequence goes on along the minus strand of DATAVY010000241.1, from coordinate 21,858 downwards.
CGGACGTCTCCAGCTCAAGGCGGTGTCGGGGATGTCGAGTCTGCCCTTCGGCGACGCGCGTGTTGAATGGCTGCACGACCTCATTCGCTGGATCTCGTCTCACGACGATGCCCAACATTTCAGGCAATATGATGAAGCAGACATCGATGCGCCGGAGGAGCTTCCGGCGGAGGTGATTAGCCACTTCGAAGCAACCGGCTATCGCGCCCTCTACTCTCTACCTCTGATTGACGACCAGGGTCGCGTCGGGCTTTTGCTCTACGAAAGCAGCGATCCGAATTTTCTCGATCTGCCGCAAACCGAGATGATCAAGATTGTCGCCGGACAGGCTACAGTTGCCATACGTAACGCCTTGCTATACCGGGAGGTTCCGCTCATCAGTCTGCTCGAACCGCTGGTGCAGAGAAAGCAGGCGCTGCTTCGCACCAGCCGCAGTCGGCGATTGGGCCTGCTCGCCGGAATAGCCGCTGCGGTAATCTTCTTTGTCTTCTGTCCGCTGCCTATGCGCGTGACGGGAGAGGCAATGGTCGCGCCGCAGCATATCGTCACCGTCGCTGCGCCGGTTGATGGCAATGTAACCCAGGTGTTTGCGCATGAGGGCCAGCGAGTTGTTGCCGGTGATGTCCTGGGAGCAATGAATGACTGGCAATGGCGAATGGACCTCGCATCGTCTGAAGCAAAATATCAGGAAGCGATGTTAGTCATGCAGACCGACCTTGCACATGGCTATCCTCAGGCAGGGGTGGACCGCTCACAAACAGAGTATCTTCGCTCCGAAGTCGCCCGCGCTCGTTCCCGCCTTGAAAGTGCACAGCTGAGATCTCCCATCAGTGGCATCGTCATCACGCCTGCTTTGCAAAACGCCGCCGGAGGCCACCTGGATGCAGGCGCGTCCTTTGCCCAGGTGCTCGATCTCTCTTCTGCTGTCGTGAATATCGCTTTTCCGCAGCGCGATGTCGCGCTCGTTCGTCCCGGCCAGTCTGCCGCGATCAAACTCGACAGCTATCCGCAACGGTCGTGGCACAACAGCATCGCCGTTATTAGCCCCGAAGCACAACAAGCTGACGGAGAAGAAACGTTTGCAGCTCGTGTCCCTCTACCTAACGGCGATGGTATTCTTCGCGCCGGCATGACGGGTCGCGCAAAGATCTTCATCGGTTTTCGACCTGCCGGATACGTCCTGCTGCGACGCCCGGCGCTCTGGATCTGGCAAATTCTGTGGAATTGGATTGGCTGGTGAACTATATGGATCGCCCTCTTCGCAGCTCGATCAGGTTCTCGGCCGTTGCAATTCTGATGTCTATTCTGGGTGCGGGGTGCGACTCCCATCCTCAGAACGAGGCCTTAGGCGACCCTCCGCCTATAACAGCAGCGTCTGCCACTCCGCGCTTACCTGCAGCTTCCGCTGTTTCATCTGATACTGCCAGCGCGAGACATTTCACCACCAGCGGTCCTTTGGTTGCCGAACAGCAGGCCGATGTCGCCGCCGAGCGCGATGGACGCGTCGCCCAAATCGCTGTCGAAATCGGCGACCACGTCCGCAAGGGTCAGTTGATGGCCCTATTGGACGACCGTACCCTGCGTTCCGCCTGCGACTCGCAAAAGGCTCGCGTTGCATCGCTCCACGCGCAGGTTGCCGAGTGGGAAGCAGAACAAAAAAGCGGTGAGTCCGATCTGCGTCGCGCCGACATCATGCGCGCGGAAAAAATCCGCAGCGAAGAAGACTGGGAACACGTAAAGTACAAGCTCGACGAGACCGTCGCCGAAGTAGCCCGCTACCGCGCCGAAGAAAGTGCAGCTCAGGCCGACCTCGAGATGGCCGAACTCCAACTGGAACAGTCCCGCATCGTCGCTCCCTTCGCTGGAGTGGTTGGACGCAGCTCTGTCCGTTCTGCGCAAGAGGTGAAAAAAGGGGACGTTCTCTTCTGGATCACAGCCGTAGCTCCATTGCATATTCTCTTCACGGTTCCGGAGTCCGCGATGATTGCGTTTCGCGTTGGTGCTCCGCTTGAGCTCACTACCGCCGACTACCCCGACGTGCGCCAGCCTGCACGAATCCTTCGTGTCAGCCCTGTCGTCGATCCAGCCAGCGGCAGCGTGCAGGTTATCGGTTTAGTCAATCACGCTTCGCCGCTCCTCAAGCCGGGCATGTCCATGCAGGTCCGTCTCGCGCCATGAATCTCAGCGAAGCTCTAGACGCGGCATTGCCGGAGATTCCCAGAGCGGGTTTCGCGCGCAATATCTGCCCGCGCCTGGACCCTGACCTTATCGTCCGCGAAGATGTACTCGATGGCGAAACGGTTTTTGGCGTTCTACAGCGCGGCCGGGCAAATTATTTTCGTTTTCAGCCGGCCCAATGGAAACTCGCACAGCTCTTCGACGGAGCGCGCTCGTTCGACGAAATCTCCGCACTCTACACTTCGGAAACTGGAACATTTGTCGCCCCGGAAGACGTCCGGTTCTTCGCAGAGAACATGGAAGAGAACGACTTCTGGTACCGAACCCCGCAGGAAAAGAACCTCGCCCTCAGCGAGAAGCTCATGGCACAGCGCGGCCGCCGCGCCCAACGAAAATCTAAAATCAACCTCGCGCACATTACATTCTCCGCGTGGGACCCGGATCGTTACCTCACCTGGCTCGATCACTGTACCGGACGATTCATCTACAGCCGTTGGAGCGTCATCGCCGCCGTTTTGCTCTTTCTCTTTGAAGCCGCCGTTTTCATCGCCAAGTGGAAACTCATTGGACCCGACATTCGGCTTTATTACACCTTCACTCACAAGACTGTTCTCGACATCGTTGAATTCTGGACGCTCCTTCTCGCCCTGGGATTCATCCATGAGTCGGCTCACGGCCTCACCTGCAAACACTACGGCGGAGAGGTCCACAGCATGGGCCTGATGTTTCTCTACCTCACTCCGGCTTTTTATGTCGATGTAACCGAAACCTGGATCTCCGCCACAAAGGTACAGCGTCTCGCTACAATCATCGCGGGCATCTGGATTGAGATGGTTGTTTGCGGACTCGCCATGGTCGTCTGGACCAACACCCAGCCCGGTCCGTGGGTGCACGATTTCACCTACAAAATTATTCTCATCACCGGAGTCGCGGTGATCGTCATGAATCTCAATCCGCTCATCAAGCTCGATGGTTACTATTTCTTTACGGAATTTATCGGCATCCCCGACCTGAAAGAGCGGTCAACCGCCTTCGTCTCGGGATGGTTTCAAAGCCGCCTTCTGCGATTGCCCATCGAAATTCCTGTTGTGCACAAAAAACGCATTCCACTCTTTGTCCTCTACGCCCTGCTCTCCGGCGCCTACAGTTACCTGCTGCTTCTTGTCGTCGTCCGCCTCTCGTACAACATCGCATCGCATTGGCTCGCCGAGTTTGCTCTCCTCCCCGCCGGCGCGCTTGCCTTCGTGCTGTTTCGCTCTCGGCTCAATTCCTTGCGCAATCTTGCCGCTCGCACCTGGAACCATAATCTGACAGGGGTTGGTTGGCGGCCGCTGCACATCGCAGTTATCACAGCGATTCTTGCACTCTTCTTCCTGCCCCTTTGGCGCGATCGGGAAGACGGGGTGTTTTTGGTCGAGCCATCACACTCCGCAACACTGCACGCGGCCCTGCCCGGACGCGTCAGCGCCATCTATATAAAAGAGGGCGACCACGTCGCTGCGGGCCAGCCGCTTCTTGCCATGAGCAGCCCAGCTGCCGCCTCGATGCGGTCTGCATCCGGTAGCCAAACCAGCAGCTCGCGATTCCAAATTTTCTCGGCAGAACTCGGGGGCTCCAGCATCGGCGTCGCAGCTGCCAGGCAGAACGCCGCCCTTCACTCGGAACGCCTGGCCGACGAGGCGCAACAATCTCTCATCCTTAGCGCGCCCGTTAACGGAATCGTTCTTACCGAGAACCCCGGCACCCTTCTCAATCAGGATGTCGCTTCCGGACAGAGCCTGCTTCGTGTCGCGGAGTCCGGCCCGCCAATCCTTCGCGTCTTCATTCCGGTCTCGGCACTCGACCGCGTTCCCGCCCACGCCGAGGTAGCTATTATTCCGTCCGGCCGCTTTTCAGTAGTCCGCATGACACTTGGATCTCTCGAAGGCGAAGCGGTCAATTTGCCGCCAGGTCTGGCCCCCAGGCAGGAATACAAAGGCATCGAACTGCCGGCTTTTTATTCGACCCGAATGGAGCTGCCTGCCTCTGCCAATCTGCCCTTCGGAACCGCAGGTACGGCAAAAATCTTCGGCACGCGCCGCAGTCTCGCGGGACGGCTTGTCGCCATCATCTTCAATCTCGTTCGCGCTCACGTCTGGTAAAAACGGCTACCGCATGCGCGGTAGCCGTCTTTATTACCAAGAGAACCAAGCAGTAATAGAAATTTAGAAGCGAGCAATCATTCCGGTTTGCATACCGGCCTTCGCGGTCTGCAACTGTGCCTTTGCAAGTCGCATTGCAGGGACCATTTTGCCCGGCGTGACAGGACCAGCTGCCTTAGCTGCAGCGGTCTTCTTGGTGGAATTCTTCGCAGATGTTTTGCCGATGAGCGATTTCTTTGTGATTGCCATTGTGACTCTCCTTGGAATTCTTTTTGCCTTCGTTCTACGTCCCTACCTAATGCATTTAGCGCGCCAAAGCCTTCCAAATTCTTCAATTCCTGCAAGTTATTGATTCCTAAGGGAATTTTGCAAATGCCATATCGCGTCCGAATGACCGGGTAAATGCAAATAGGTAAAAAAATAACCATGGTTGGGTTAAAAAATGACCCATACACCTCTTCATAGCGAATATTTCCGACAGAGATATTTGATTCGCTGACCATCCAACCGCAGCAGCCGCGCAGCAGCCGCTTTGTTCCCCTCCGTCCGGCGAAGGGCCGCGGTCAGGAGCGCCTTCTCGATACGCTGAATCTCTGTGTCAAAGTCTGTTCCTTCCTGCGGCAGCAACACCGCCTCCTGTGCGACAACGCTATTGGCGACGAGCCGAGGCGGCAGATTCTGGGCGCGGATATCCTCTCCACGAACCGTAATCACCAGCCTCTGGATAAGGTTTTCCAGCTCCCGAACGTTCCCCGGCCAGGAATGCTCTTCAAACACCGATAACGCATCGGCGGTGAATCGCTTCACCGGCAAACCATTCGCCACGCAGTGCATCTGCAGGAAATACTCGCAAAGCAGCGGGATATCGCCCGTCCGTTCCCGCAAAGGAGGCAGATGAATCGGTATCACGTGAATCCGGTAGTAGAGGTCCTCCCGGAACCGTCCGGTTCGAGCCATCTCCTCCAGCGGCTCATTGGTCGCACAGATTAACCGGAAATCGATTTTCCGCAGCGTGCGTCCGCCAAGCCGCTGCACCTGATGGTCCTCGAGCACGCGCAGCAGCTTGGTCTGTAGCGGCAGCGTGAGCGTCGCAATCTCATCTAAAAAGAGCGTGCCTCCCTCGGCCAGCTCAATCTGCCCCGGCCGCGCTTCCGTCGCCCCGGTAAAGGCCCCGCGTTCGCTGCCGAATAACTCCGATTCAATCAGGTTCTCCGGCAACGCCGCGCAATTGAGCCGAATGTAAGGCTTATTGGCTCTCCGGCTCAGCGCGACAACCGCCCGCGCGGCCAGCTCCTTGCCTGTCCCGCTCTCGCCCCGGATCAGTACGTTGATGTTGCTGTCCGCAACCTGCTGGATCGCATCGTAGACAAATCGCATCGGCCCGCTGGCGCCCACGAAGTCTTGAAAGCGGCTGACCTCGAGCGCCTGGCGTAACATCTGCTCGCGCGCCGACTCTTCTGTGCGGCGGCGTATGGTCTCGGCCAGCGTGACACGAAGTTCGGAGAGATCAACCGGGCTGCGGAAATGTGCGTCCGCCCCGGCCGCGAGCGCCTCCTTCTCCACCAGCCGGGTTCGCGATCGACTCAGCGAAATAAGCGCAAAGCATTCATTCAGCTCGCGCAACTCACGGAGAATCTTGAGACCGCCGTGCGGATCTTCACCCTCCGTATCGATGTCAAGCAGAACTGATATGACGCTCTCTTCCCGGGTCCACCGCGCGAGATCGACATAATCTTCCCGAACGACGACCTGAAACCAGGGGATGAGTTCAGGAACCACAGTGCTAAGGAACTCGTCGTCCGCCGTGACCAGGCACACGACCGGTAGCGTCGAATGGAGGAGCGGAGAGGATTTTAGCTCCGCCTTGGTCTGTCGCGAAGGCATTGTCGAATTCTACCGATGGATTGGACCTTGGTCTTCTGAATCTTTATCCCTGGCCACGAAGTTCCACTGAACGGGTTTCGGCGTGTTCAGGAGAGCGATCGTCTTGAAGAAGACAAATGTGACCGCATGCTCGCTCTCCAGTGCTGAAGTTTAGAAAAACGTTGGTAGGATAAAAGCCCATCTATATGAAACTATCGAAGTCTTTATTCCGCGGGGCGGTCCCATTGATTTTTTTCGGTGTCGCCATATGTTTATGCGTCCAAATTGGGGAAGCCCAGCAATTGATTCTCAGCCGCGGCAATTCCACAATACTCGTACAGCCATACGCTCCAAATATTGTCCGCATCAGTATGAGCCTTCTCCGCGAGTACGCCGTGGCGCCTCCGGGATACGGCATCTCGAGAGCGCCCGCGTCCGGCGGCTGGACCTCAGCGAAAGACCAGTCCGGCGACCTCCTGCGTTCCTCAAGGATGGTGGTATCGATTGGGCCTGAAGGAGGACATTCTTCCCCCGCGGGCACCGCAGCGGACATCGCGAAGTTTTTCAACGGCTCCACGCCCGGCGTCGGACTTTCGATCAAAACACCGGAGGGCGTCTCGCTCCTCGAGATGCGCGGCTGGCAGATGTCGGTACCCAATCACAAGGACGGAAATGCGGACATGCTTTACGATCGCAGGCCGACCGATGCTCCATTCTACGAAGTAGGCGCCACCTTCGCCTCTGCGCCGGATGAGCATTATTACGGTCTCGGACAAAATCAGGAGGGATATCTTGACCGCCGCGGACACGTCGTTCGCTGTGCTCACGACTACAATGCACCTTCCGGCCAAAGCGTCTGCGTACCCTTCGTAGTAACGAACAAAGGCTACGGCCTCGTGTGGGACAATCCTTCGGCTACAACCGTAGCCTTTGGATTTAACGATGCCACGCGATGGACCTCCGACGTCGGGCAGCGCGTCTCATTCTTCGTAATTGCAGGCAAGACGTATGACGAAATCTACTCCGGCTACCGGTTACTCACGGGTGACACGCCGATGCTGCCGAAATCTGCGTACGGATATATCCAATGCAAACAGCGCTATGCCAGCCAGGAAGAGCTGATGGCGGTCGCCAAGGGATACCGCGACAGGCATTATCCCATCGACGATCTTGTGATCGATTGGTTTCACTACACCAAGATGGGCGAGATGGATATGGATCCTGCCAAGTGGCCGGACCCGATGGCCATGAACAGGCAACTTCACGAGATGAATTTTCATACGATGATCAGTGTGTGGCCACGCTTCGTCCCTGAAGATCGTTACTACGAAACCGTACGCAAGAATGACTGGTTCGAGAAGCTGGCTGACGGCACTCCAACCAATGGGCTGCCCTATGATCGCGCTGGGTCGGACATCGATACGACCAATCCCGATGCTGCGAAATGGTACTGGAACGTCGTAAAAGAAAACTACGTCAGCAAAGGTTTCGACGCTTTTTGGGCTGATGAAACCGAACCCGATCTGCCGCCAAATGGAAGTTACTTCCACATTGGTCCCGGCACGCAATTCTTCAACGTCTATCCACTCTTTCACACCGCGGCGTTCTACGACGGCTTTCGCCGGGATCTGAAATCCCGCGCACTCGTTCTCGCTCGCGATTCCTATCTGGGCGCACAGCATAACGGCACGACGTTCTGGTCGTCCGATATCAGCGGCAACTGGGACACCCTCAAGCGCCAGGTGCCTACAGGAATCAACTTCGTTGCTTCGGGAATGCCCTACTGGAGCACCGATATCGGTGGTTGGCAATATCTGCCCAAATATCACAAGCCCGAACGTGCCCCCCTGCTCGATCCGTCAGATGCACGCGAAAACATAGGTCATTACGACGACTATCCTGAGCTGTACGTGCGATGGTTTGAATACGGAGCCTTTCAGCCGACCTTCCGAAGCCACGGCAGCCGCCCTGAAAACGAGGTCTGGTCCTACGGCAGACAGGCCGAACCCATCCTCGCAAAATATCTTCGTCTGCGCTACCAGTTGATGCCATATCTCTACTCTCTGGCGCACGTGGTTCACGAAACCGGCGCTCCGTTCATGCGTGGTCTCTTTATGGACTTCGGCGATGACCCGAATGTCGCGAACATCGGCGATGAATATATGTTCGGGCCTTCTCTTCTTGTCGCTCCAGTTACCGAACAGGGTAGAACCTCTCGCGAAGTCTATCTGCCGTCAGGCGCCGACTGGTACAACTTCTGGACGAATGAAAAGGTTCGCGGCGGACAAAGAATCACGGTCAACGCACCTATAGACATCCTTCCTCTCTTCGTCCGTGCCGGTTCGATCTTGCCCTTCGGAGAGCCGGTCGAAAGCACGAATGAGCCGCAGAGGATCGCCACCCTACGAATCTATCCTGGCGCCGATGCTGACTTCGCCCTCTACAACGACGACGGCACCACCTATAACTACGAGCAGGGGCAGTTCGAGCTGACTCATCTGCACTGGGCCGATGCGACAGGCAAACTTTCTTACCGCGGCGCCGCCCTCAAGACGGTCTCGGAAAAAAATCTGATCGACGTAATTCGCAGCAAACCATGAAGCCAAAGTGCAATTTGGTCTTGCTCGGCACAGGTAAGGGAGTGCAATAATGCGGGGATGAGCGAACAGGGTTCTTCTGGATTGGATCGGCGGGGTTTTCTTGGTGTGTGCTCCATGGTGGGGCTGGGACAGACATTATTGCCGGGAGCACTATTCACGCTGGCGACGCAGGCAAAGGCGCAGAGCTCGCCGATCGTCGGAGGCGGTCAGGTAAATGCCAGTACCAGCGCCCTGCCCAAGATCACGCCGGAGATGATCGACGGCGCCGCGGCGATCGCCGGAATCAGCGTGACAGACGACCAGAAGAAGATGATGCTCGAAGGGCTCGAGCAGTTGAGAAAATCGTTTACCGCGATTCGCGATCTGAAGATGCCAAATAGCGTGGCCCCGGCATTTATTTTCGATCCGGTTCCCGGTGACATGCGGCTGGATACGGAAAAGAAATCCGCGAAGATCAGTCCCCCGCCGGAGATCAGGTCGCTGGATGCGTCGATATCGGCTGGAGTCGCGGGAACATCGGACGCATTGGCGTTCTCTTCTGTGCGACAGTTGGCCGAGCTGGTAAAGACGAAGAAGGTCACTTCGCGTGAGCTGACGAAGATGTATCTGGCACGGTTGAAAAAGTACGATCCGCAGCTCCATTTCGTGATTACTCTTACCGAAGATCGAGCGATGGAACATGCAGCGGCCGCGGATAAAGAGATTGCCGCGGGCAAATACCGGGGGCCGTTGCATGGAATTCCGTGGGGCGGCAAGGATCTGCTCGCTGTAAAGGGATACAAGACGACGTGGGGCGCAGGCGGATTTGAAGATCAGAAATTCGATTATGACGCTACGGTCGTCACCCGTCTCGACGTCGCGGGGGCAATTTTGATTGCGAAGCTCTCAATGGGAGCTCTGGCACAAGGTGATCTCTGGTTCGGCGGCCGGACAAGGAACCCATGGAACAAGCGGCAGGGTTCGAGTGGATCCTCGGCAGGAAGCGCAAGTGCAGTGGCATCCGGCTGTGTGGGGTTTGCTCTGGGAACCGAGACGCTCGGGTCGATCTCTTCGCCTTCGACGCGCTGCGGATGTACAGGCTTGCGGCCTACTTTCGGCCTCGTTCCAAAGACGGGAGCGATGGCGCTGAGCTGGACAATGGATAAAATTGGGCCCATCTGCCGCGCGGTGGAGGATTGCGCCCTGGTGCTTTCGGCAATCTACGGACAGGACGGACGCGATCTTTCGGTGCAGCCTGCCGCGTTCAATTGGGACGCCGGTTTCAACTGGAAATCGCTTCGGGTCGGCTACATCAAAAGCGCGTTCGATGTCCCGGCATTGCCAGCAGGCGCCTCAGACAGACAGAAAGCCAACCTTGAACGGCGCATTTATGACGCGAAATATGCGACGACCGCGCTTGATGAGCTACGCAATATGGGAGTCAAGCTGATTCCCGTGGAGATTCCGGACTTTCCCTTTGGAGCTATTGTGCCGGTGCTGGAGGCGGAAGGCGCAGCCGCCTTCGACGATCTGACCCGAAGTGGACGAGACAAACTGCTAACCGGACAATTGCCCTTCGATTGGCCAAACCAGTTCCGTATCGCACGGTTCTATTCCGCTGTGGATTATGTTCAGGCGATGCGCGCACGGACTCTGGCGATCGGTGTCATGGAAAGATTATTCAATGAAGTGGATGTCATTGTAACTCCGTCGCAGGGCATACAACTGCAAGCGACGAACCTCACCGGTCATCCGGCGATCATCGTGCCGAACGGAATCCGGGGCGATAATGCTCCGAAGAGCGAAAACGACGAGGACGGCGCATTGGCGAACGCGGGCGGCCCGGGCACTCCAGTAAGTCTTACCTTCCTGGGAGCCTTGTACTCTGAGGCGCGATTGGCGGCGTTCGCCAAAGCCTATCAGGACGCCACCAGCTTTCAACTGCAACATCCAAAGCTGGACTGATTGCTGAAGATGGAATCTCTGATTGGAGCGCGAGGACTGATCAAGGAGTATGGGGCGGGACATCGCGTGGTCGACGATGTTTCATTTTCAATTCAACAAGGGGAGACGCTCGGCCTCGTCGGAGAGTCAGGTTCAGGTAAAAGCACCGTCGCCCGAATGCTGCTGAGACTGGTGGAACCCACGTCCGGTGAGGTGCGGTACTGCGGCAGAGATTTGCTGGCGGCAGTTCCCCGGCAGTTGCGCGTCCTCAGGCGCGAGATGCAAATTGTTTTTCAGGATCCGTACGCCGCTCTGAATCCGAGAATGCTCGTCCGCGAGATCCTTGCCGAACCATTTGCGATTCATAACGAGAAACCGGAGCGCGGGTTGAAGCTGAGACTCGCGGAGATGCTGCGGACCGTAGGCATGGATGAATCAGCGCTGGACCGATTTCCACATGAGTTCAGCGGAGGCCAGAGGCAGAGGATCAATATTGCCCGCGCTCTGGCGCTTAGGCCGAAGTTTCTGGTGCTGGATGAGCCAGTCAGCGCGCTCGACGTCTCAGTAGGCGCACAGGTCATTAATCTTCTGCGTGATTTGCAATGCGAACACGGCCTGACCTATCTGTTTATCTCGCATTCCATGCCGCTGGTGCGTTATCTGTGCGATCGCGTTGCGGTAATGCAGGGCGGGAAGGTCGTCGAATTGGGCGAATGCGAGCAGGTTTGCGATGCGCCGCAGAAGGAATACACGCGAAAATTGATTGCGGCGACTCCGGAGATGCCTGCGCCCCGCGGGCTTCAACTATAAGGCCTGCTCCGGTAGTCGATACAATCGACAATGGATGATCTTGATCTTTAGCGCGCATTGGCATTACATCTGGCTGGTCGTTGCCTCATCCATTGCCGGGGTGATGAACGCCATGGCAGGCGGGGGTTCGTTTGTTTCGTTTCCTGCGATGTTGTCGATCGGGGTTGCCCCAATCCAGGCCAACGCCACCAATACGGTTGCACTATGGCCCGGACAGTTGACCTCAGTGGCTGCCCTGCGAGGCGATCTGCGACGCGATTTGCTGCCGATCGTTTGTGCCGCTTCAGTCATCGGCGGAGTAAGTGGAGCTGTTGTGCTGCTCAATACCCGGCAGATCACCTTTTTGCACATCGTCCCATGGCTCCTGCTCGTGGCTTCCCTGCTGTTCGGAATCAGTGGCCCGGTATCGCGATGGCTTCGCGCGCGATCGGCCCAGCCGCACGTAAAACGAGACCCTGCCGTATTGCCCCTGTTCTTTGTGCTTCTGCCAGTATGTTTTTATATCGGCTACTTTGGCGCAGGCGCCGGCTTCTTGATCATGAGCGCGCTGGCGCTCTTTGGCGTAGAAGAGATGCATGCATTGAACTCACTGAAGGTGCTCGCCGCTTGCCTGTCGAACTTCTGCGCGGTGGTTACGTTTGTATTCAGTGGAGCGGTAATCTGGCACTACTGCCTCATCTCGATGGTATTTGCCGGCGCCGGCGGCTATGTTGGCGCGCTGTACGCCCGACGCATGAACGCAGAAGTTCTGCGAATCATCGTTGTGGTTACGGGATGCCTGGTGGCCGCGTACTTCTTCTGGAAGAATGGTTGATGGAGTTCGTTAGGGGAGATTGTTATGAGTCATGAAGGGATTCGGGTCGTCAATGCCGAACAGGCTCGCCGGGAGGATAGCCAGCACGAGACCGACGCGGTGACTCCGAAGAAAGTGCGGGTAAAGAAGAGTGAAGGAACAGGCGTCGAGATCGATTGGAAAGATGGTCATCGCAGCGTGTGGAATTTTCAATGGCTGCGGAACGCGTGTCCATGTGCGACCTGTCATGAGGACCGCGAGAAAACCGGCAGACTGCCTGGTGTCCCCAAACCGAAGGAGAAGGCGCTGCTGGTAATGTACGAGGCCCCTCCAAAACCCTTGGAGGTGAGCCCGGTGGGAAAGTACGCGCTAAAGTTCAAGTGGTCCGACGGGCACGAGAGCGGAATCTATTCGTGGGAGTATCTGCGGCGCATATGCCAATGTGAAACGTGTACAAAAAGATAAACCTTCGCGAACGAAAGATTTCTTGCGTCTGCTCAAATCAATTTTTCCTCAAACAGTTGCCTGAGCGCATCCTTCACGTTGTCAGCGATGAGAAGGAGTTCCCGGCTTCTCGGCTTAAGCATACCTTCGGCGACGCAGTGATCGAGGAAGACAAGCAGCTTGTCGTAAAAGCCGTTAGTGTTCAGGAGAAGAATTGGCTTCGCATGAATTTTGAGAGTGTGCCAGGCTAACACTTCGAAGAGTTCTTCAAACGTGCCAAAGCCGCCGGGCAATGCGATAAAGGCATCGGCCTTTTCTCCGATCAGCGCCTTCCGGGTATGCATGGTGCTTGTGACGTGAAGCTCGGTGATGCCATGGTGCGCAACTTCAAGATCGACCAGGACCTCCGGAATAACTCCAATGACCCTGCCGCTTGACGCTAAAGCTGCTTCAGCGACAGCCTTCATCAAACCGACATTCGATCCTCCATAGATGAGACCGATATCGCGGGCAGCCAAAGAACGGCCCAGTTCCTCAGCCGCTTCTCTATAGATGGGGTGTGCGCCAGTGGCAGAGGCGCAAAAGACGGCAACATTGCGAATCATAGAAACGAGAATATCAAGTGCGGCAGAGGAACATGCGAAAAGAAGAGAAACTGGGCCGACGCTGGCGTTGCGCTCTGGCGATCGGCCCAAATCAATGGGGAGGACTGATTGCAGCCATCCGTCTGGCACCCGAACTAACGAATGATGATCGTAGCGCCATTGTGGTCTTTAACCACTTCTTCTATGAGCGAACCCACCGTGTGGTTTGGTGTGGCGCTATTGGCGACGATGCGAGTGCCCACTTCCAGATCGAGGGCGACAGGCTTGCCTGGATCGAGCGTCATTACTTTGTCGCCCACCTTGACTTCCATCGGCGAACCAGAATCATTCCGGAGATTGAGCTTGACCGTGCTCGTCTTTGTCTTGGCGAACATGGCATGAACAGGGGACGAAAGGCTTGCTGGCGCGGCATAGACAGCTGGACCCGCAAGAAGAGAGATAGCGACGACTGCGAGGGTGAGACGATTGAGACCTTTCATTGTTAGCTCCCGATATTTCAAAATTTCGACGGGAGTTTTCTGCCATGGTACAGAAAAGCTCGTCGTAGGAAGAAGTACGCAGCCTGTTCGCGAATGTTCCAAAAAAACAATTCAAAGTTCGATCTGCTACACATTAAATTAATTAATCCAATGCGTGTCCATCAGCGGACAAGCTGTTCGCAAACGGACAGCGATACAGACGTTTTCGGTGATTCCAGGGATGAGTAAACGGCAGGCAGGGATATAGAGCTTAAAATAGATGTGGAGCGTGTGTGCGTTGAGTCACCTTCTCGAGAATATGAATCCGCAGCAGCAAGAGGGCATCCAATCGGTCGATGGTCCCGTGCTTCTGCTCGCCGGTGCGGGATCGGGTAAAACCCGAGTCATCACGCACCGCATCGCTTATCTGATTCAGGAGCGAGGCGTGCCTGCCGATTCGATCCTGGCGGTGACGTTTACAAACAAGGCTGCCAAAGAAATGGCCGATCGGGTCGATAAGATCCTCGGTCACAGCTCCCTCACAAAGCCTACTCTGGCAACGTTTCATAGCTTTTGCGTACGTGTCCTGCGCCGCGACATCGAAGCGCTGCGTGTGAACGGCGTTGGATTGACCCGGACTTTCGCAATCTACGATGAGGCCGACCAGCAGGCTCTAGTGAAGCAGGCCCTGAAGCGGCTCGCCATCGACGACAAGTCATTGAAGCCCAGAGTGGCGCTCGGCAGAATCTCCTGGGCGAAGAACCGCATGATCGACCCGCAGGAATATTTTCTTGCCAGCACCAACCCAATGGAGGAAAAGATCGCTCACATCTTCGAGGTTTATAAGAAGGAGTTGTTCAAGGCAAATGCATTGGACTTCGACGATCTGCTTCTGGAAACCGTGCGGCTGCTGAAGAGTTCTCCCGCGACGCGAGAAAGATACAATCGCCGTTACAAATATATTTTGATCGATGAATATCAGGACACCAATCGGCCGCAGTACGAATTGATGAAATTGCTGGCTGGTTCACATGGAAACGTCTGCGTCGTCGGGGATGAAGATCAGTCGATCTACAGCTGGCGCGGAGCGGACATCAAGAACATCCTTGAATTTGAGAAAGATTTTCCCGGAACCAGGACGATCCGGCTGGAGCAAAACTACCGCTCCACCCAGACCATTCTTGAAGGGGCAAGCGCTGTCGTCGCCCATAACACGCAGCGTAAAGGAAAAAATCTTTGGACTTCGCGAGAGGGCGGTTCGCTGATCGGATATTACGAAGCGCCGGATGGCGAGAATGAAGCACTGTTCGTTGCAGACCGCATACAGAAGTATCTTCGCGAGGCCGGCGCGCAGGAAGACTCGCCCCGGTGCGCGGTCCTATACCGTACAAACTCGCAGTCGCGGCTGGTGGAAGAGGCGCTGCGGCGCTATGGAATTCAATACCACATGGTCGGCGGTTTCTCGTTCTACGACCGGGCTGAAGTGAAGGACATTCTCAGTTACCTGAAGCTGGTTCAGAATGTCCACGATTCAATCGCCCTTGCAAGAGTGGTAAACTCACCGCCGCGCGGCATCGGCAAAACGACGATGGAAACCGTTGAGCGCATGGCTCTGTCGAGCGGTATGAGTACATGGAATGCGATCGGCAGAGCGATCGACGACAAGCTGCTGCCGCAACGCGCTCTGATGGCGCTGAGCACCTTCAGGCGGCTGATCGAAGACGCGCGCGCCATGCTGGGATCCGGATTCGCAGAGAAACTGGCAGACGATCTCGACGAAGAGAACAACGCCTCCCTTCCGTCTTCCGCCGGCGAAGATTCCGATGTTTCGTTCGGATTTGGAGCACATTCTCAGGCCGAAGTTCCTGCCGGAGATGCGGAAGTTGAAGATACAGGCGCCAATACTTCCTTCGATACCAGCTTCAATTTCGGATTCGATTTCGGGCCGAGCGAGGAGATCTCGACTATTGCGCCGGAAAATGCTGGCGCTTCCCATTCTTCACGCGAAACGGACACGGCGGACTTCAATCCATTTGCACCGGTAGTGTTGAAAAGATCTGCTCGGGTGACCGCGGAGAGAGTGGCCGAAATCAAAATGGAGGGCGACAAGCCGGCGTTTCGCAAACCGGGGGATCCGGCAACTCTGCCCGAGCTGATCAAGTTTTTGAACGACCGGAGCGGATACATTCGAGCACTGGAAGACGAGGCAACGCCGGAGTCCTTTTCGCGGATCGAGAATTTGAAAGAATTGGCGAATGCAGCCCAAGATGCCCAGGAACGCGGAGAGACGCTGCATGAATTTCTCGATCATGCCGCCTTGATCAGCGAAGCGGACAGCTATAGCGAAGACGCGCGCGTCACGTTGATGACCCTTCATGCAGCAAAAGGGTTGGAGTTTCCCCTGGTGTTCTTGACAGGGATGGAAGAGGGCTTGTTCCCTCACTCGCGAACCCTGACCGATCCCATCGGCCTGGAAGAGGAACGCAGGCTTTGCTATGTCGGAATGACGCGCGCGATGGACACGCTGGTAATGACGAGAGCGCGCTACCGAAGGCGGTATGGGAGCGATATGCCGGAGCCGAGCATTGCTTCGCGTTTTCTGGAGGAAGTCCCCGCGCACCTGGTCGAAGACCTCGGGAGCCCGCCGGCGAGACCTCAGTTTTCATCATCGGGATATGGCGGAGCGTACGCCACGCCGTATCCGAAGGCGAATCGCTTCGGCCGCCCGAACACGGAGGAGAGCGAGTCCCACTACAGTTACGAAGATGAAGATCAGCGTGGAGAGCAAGGCGTGAGAGCTGCAGCACGGGCCACGAGCCGGTTTGGACAGAGCACGAAGACAGCAGCCCCGGGACGGTCGATCGACAACATTGCAGGCTTCTTCGCCGCGCGAGGACAGAAGATCACACGGCCTAAGCTGGAGATCGAAGCGCCAATCGGAAAGACCGGCTTGAAGCAGGGTTCGCGAGTCCGTCATCCGAAGTATGGCGAAGGAACAGTCTTCCGGCGCGAAGGAGATGGGGACGACGCGAAGATTACAGTACAATTTCAACAGCACGGCGTGAAAAAGCTGGTGGAGAAATTTGCCCAGTTGGAACGCCTCTAAGTTCCGAAAATCGCACTTAAAGAAAGATTGGCAAGATACATGGCGAATACCAAAAGCATCACCGACAAAGACGAGCGCAAGAAAGTAAAGCGCGCAGCACGCAAGAAGGCAGTACCAAAGGGACCCCGCACCGGTGCTCGCGGGGAGAACAAAGCCAAGGTCAAGAAGGCCTCGCGCGGCCAGAGCAAGCGGTAAGCATTCTGCTTCGAATTGGAGTTCTGCATTGCAATTGCAGCACTCCAGCTTCGAAAATGATTTAGTCTTGCTTCGAATTTGAGTCGCATGTGCAGTTGAACCGCCCCGCACCAATTCTTCTGTAAGCAGGAGCGAGCGCGCTGGCCAGGCAAATCTTTCGAACCAAATCGATCGACAAGCTGATCTCTGAATCGGAGAGGCCGGAGCACGCGTTGAAGAAGACGCTGGGACCAGTGTCTTTGACCGCTCTTGGCATCGGCGCGGTCATCGGTTCCGGAATCTTCACCGTCATCGGCGTGGCAATCGGCGGCAGTCCCGCCGCCCAGGCCTCCATCGGCGAATCTCCGGTGATCGATCTACTGCTGCACCATGGCGCGATCGCCACCCGTCCGGGGGCGGGGCCGGCGCTTGCGCTTTCGCTGATACTGGTCGCTATTGTCTGCGCACTCACAGGGCTTTGCTATGCAGAGTTGGCGTCGATGATTCCAATTGCTGGTTCGGCTTATACCTACACCTATGCGACGCTCGGAGAGCTAATCGCCTGGATCATTGGTTGGGATCTCATCCTCGAGTACGCCTTCAGCAATATGAGTGTCAGTGTCGGCTTCGCCGCTCATGTAGTGGCGCTTCTGGACTGGATGCGAATCCCGATGTCGCCGAAGTGGCTTTCGCCGGCCTATCTTCCGCAGGGTTTGCAGGACCTGCAGGGCAAGGACATCTACCCGATCGGATGGCATTCAGGTTTCAATATTCCGGCATTCCTGATTGTGCTGCTCCTGACCGTGGTGCTCGTGCGCGGAATTCGAGAGTCCGCGCGGACTAACAACATTATGGTGCTGGTGAAGATTGCCGCGATCCTACTGTTCATCTTCTTCGGGATCAGCTTTATTCATCCGGCAAACTACACGCCATTCTCGCCGAATGGCTGGCCGGGCGTGCTGGCAGGCGGGTCAATCATCTTCTTCACCTATATCGGGTTCGATTCGGTCTCGACCGCGAGCGAAGAGTGCAAGCGGCCGAAGCGCGACGTGCCGATCGGAATTCTTGCAACACTGCTGATCTGCACGATTCTGTACATCGGCGTCGCTGTAGTGCTGACAGGGTTGGTGCCCTGGCTATCGGTCGCAAACGACGCGGCTCCGGTGGTCAATGCATTGAAGAGAGTCGGACTCGAGCCGGGCGGCGGCAGACTGCATTGGGTACAACTGGCGGTCATCATTGGAGCGATCGTTGGAATGATCTCATCGATCCTGGTGTTCCAGCTGGGACAGGCGCGTGTATGGTTCGCCATGTCGCGGGACAAGCTGTTACCCGACATCTTCAGCAGGATTCATCCGCGGTTTCGGACTCCTGCGTTTGCTACCTGGGTTGCCGGTGTGCTCGTGGCGATTCCGGCGGGGCTGTTCGATGTCGGGACGTTCGCGGCGATGTCGAACATAGGGACGCTGTTTGCGTTTGTGCTGGTCTCGCTTGGCGTCATCGTGCTGCGGTACAAAGAGCCGGAGCGGCATCGCGGGTTTCGGGTTCCGTTTGGGCCTATAATTCCTGCCCTTTCGGTGATCTTCTGCGTGTTGCTGATGACTGGCCTGCCGGTGATCACGTGGGTGCGATTCTTCGTGTGGCTGATCATCGGGTTGGTGGTTTACTTTTTCTACAGCCGCAAGCGGAGTGAGTTTTACTCTCCTGAAGCCTAAGGATTGGAAAATGGCGCGGACAGCAATGAAACGAGATGGTGAGATCGATGTGGTCGACTGGCTGCGCAGGCTGCCTAAGTGCGAGCTGCATCTGCATCTCGAAGGGACGATTCAGGCGGAGACGTTGCTGGAGCTGAGCCGGCGGCATGATGTGGAACCCTTAACTCCGGAGGCGGCGAAGAAGCTTTATGTTTACGGAAACTTTTTAGAGTTTCTGGACTCGTTCAAGGCGGTTTCGGCTCGGTTGAAGGGGCCGGACGACTATGAGTTGATAACGTACCACATGATTCGCGATCTGTCGGCACAGGGTATTGTGCATGCCGAGGTGTATGTCTCCTTCGGGATCATCTATTACTGGAAGAACGTTGAGGTTGAGCCGTACGTCGAGGCGATCGAGCGCGGGCGGGTGCGGGGCGAGAAGGACTTTGGCACTACGGTGTACTGGTTGGTGGATGCGGTGCGGCACTTTGGACCGGAGGCAGCCGCGAAAGTATTCCGCAAGGCGGCCGAGTTGCGGGCGCTGTATCCGAGCATTGTGGGGATTGGCATCGGCGGCGATGAGGCACGGGGAAGTGCGGAGCTTTTTCGCGAATCGTATGCGGAGGCCAGAGCGGCGGGACTGAGACTGACGGCGCATGCGGGCGAGACGACGGGGCCGGAGAGTATATGGGCGGCTATCAACATTGGCGCGGAGCGGGTTGGTCATGCACTTTCGGCGCAGAGCGATCCGGAGCTGCTGGAGATCCTGGCGGAGAAGCAGATTCCGCTGGAGCTGAATGTCACCAGCAACGTGAGGACCGGATGTTGCGGCGATCTGGACGAACATCCGGTGAAGATGTACTTCGAGTCGGGATTGATGGTGACGATCAACTCGGACGATCCTCCGATGTTCGGCAGCAATCTGCTGGAGGAGTATTTGCTGGTGCAGGAGCGGTTCGAGTTTTCGCTGGAGCAGATGCGGGAGCTGGCGGCTAATTCGGTGGAGGCGAGCTTTTTGCCTCCGGAGCGGAAGCTCGAATTATTGCGGCGAGTGGAGCAGTATGGGTGGTAACCCGCTTGTTTGTTGTTTTTCCGTTGGCCGGTTTCAAAGATTGCTCAGGTGGTGATGGCTCCGGAGTAGACGGCCATTCCCGCGACTGCGTCTACTCCCATGGCGTCGAGGGCTTCGATCTCGCTCTGTTCTTTGATCCCTCCGGCTACGATTAATTGTCTGGCGGTGCAGGCCCGCAGGATCGCGGCTACGTTGATGGGGAAGCCCTGCATGGTGCCTTCAGTGTCGACGTGGGTGTAGAGGAAGGCGGCGCAGTAGTCTTCGAGCCAGGTGATGGCTTCTTCGGGGGTGAGGTCTACGGAGTCTTTCCAGCCTTTGACGGCTACTTTGCCGGCTTTGGTGTCGACGCTGAAGACGAGGGCTCCTTCGCCGAGGGCGCGCTTGAGGTCTTCGGCGAACTCTAGGCGGATGAGCTTGTGGCGGCGGGGCTCGCTGGCTTCGGCAGGACCGAAAAGACTGGAGCCGTAGATGACTCGTTTGGCTCCGGCATCGAGGAGGGCTTTGCCGTCGGCGGCGGTCTTGAGACCTCCTCCGACCTGGCAGGGGAGGCGTTTGGCTATGCTCTCGATGAGGGCGCGGTTGTTGCCCTGTTGCATTGCGGCGTCGAGATCGATGAGCTGGACGAGCGGGTACTCGGCGAACCGATCGATCCAGTAGTCGAAGTCGTCGAAGGCGAGCTTTAACTTCTCGCCCTGGACTAGCTGCACGATTCGGCCGTTCATGAGATCGATCGACGGGATCAACATTGCTAAAACTTACCTCAGCGGCTAAAGCCGCATTCCAAGTGAAGGTCTTGCGGCACGGATAAATCCGTACCCTTAAGCAAAGCGTTATTTTTCAGCAGCCTCTGAAGCCGTGCTCTTAAGCAAGACATTTGTTGAAGCCACGATTTGCAGCGTGGCGAGGGTTGTGTTTTCCAAACAGGTCATCTACTGAAGCCGAGGGTGGGGTGGGGGATGTAGGGTTCTTCGAGGACGGCGATCTCTTCGGGGGTGAGTTTGACGGAGAGAGCGGCTGCGGCGTCAGTGAGGTGGTTGGGTTTGGTGGCTCCTACGATCGGTGAGGTGATGACCGGTTTCGAGAGCATCCAGGCAAGGGCGAGGGTGGCCATGGGGACGTTGCGCTTCGTGGAGAGCTCGGCGAGGCGATCGACTACTTTTTTGTCGGCTTCGTCGGTTCTGGTGTAGATGGTCTTGGCGAACTGGTCGGTCTCGGTGCGTTTGGTTGTGGCTGTACCCCAGGGGCGGGTGAGACGGCCGCGGGCCAGCGGGCTCCAGGGGATGACGCCGATGTTTTCGGCCTTGCAGAGGCCGAGCATCTCGCGTTCTTCTTCTCGGTAGAGGAGGTTGTAGTGGTCCTGCATGGAGACGAAGCGGGTCCATCCGTGCAGGTCGGCGAGGTAGAGAGCTTTGGCGAACTGCCAGGCATGCATGGAGGAGGCTCCGAGGTAGCGGACCTTGCCGGCTTTGACGACGTCGTGGAGGGCTTCGAGGGTCTCTTCGATGGGGGTTTCGTAGTCCCAGCGATGGATCTGGTAGAGGTCGACGTAGTCGGTCTGGAGGCGGCGGAGGCTCTGGTCGAGCTCGAAGAAGATCTCCTTGCGGGAGAGGCCCTTGCCGTTGGGGCCATCGCGCATGACGCCGTTGAGCTTGGTGGCGATGACGGTGTCTTCGCGTCTGGTGTTTGCTTTGAGGAAGCGGCCGAGGAGCTCTTCGCTGGAGCCGGTGGAGTAGACGTTGGCGGTGTCGAAGAAGTTGATGCCGAGGTCGAGGGCCTGCTTGAAGAAGGGCTGGCTGTCGGCTTCGTTGAGGGCCCAGGGATGACTGCCGGGGCGGAGGGCTCCTGAGGGGACTTCGCCGTAGGTCATGCAGCCGAGACAGATGCGGGAGACTTTGAGGCCGGTTTTGCCGAGGTTGACGTAGTCCATGTTAGGTTCCTTTTCCTGATTTCCGTGAGGGGGTACACCCCCCCTTGCCCGCGCGTAAACCATTTATTTT
>DATAVY010000240.1:0-2797 GCA_036267495.1 Edaphobacter sp. | reverse complement strand
GGCGGCGATCTTGGTGTCGACGATTGCGGGATCGACTGCGTCGGGAGCTTCGCCGAGGAGGCCGAGGAGGATAGCGCGGTCGGTTCCGTGGCCGATGCCGGTGAGGGCGAGCGAGCCGTATAGATCGACGGTCACTCTTGCCGTTTTTTCTAGGAGATTTTTCTGGGCGAGCTCGCGGGTGAAGCGGAGGGCGGCTCGCATGGGGCCGACGGTGTGAGAGCTGGAGGGGCCGATACCGATCTTGAAGAGTTCGAAGAGGCTGGTGTTCACGGGGCTATTGTAGGCCGCGGCGGGCAGCTTTGGCTGGATTGGCAAAGTCAGGGGATTTCTTGCGGGGATTTTTACGAGTGCTTCTCCTTGAGTTTGTGGATGCGGTCTTCAGGCCGCCAGATATTTCCGTCCGGCGACGATCAGTCGTGCGGGAACGGTACAAACTTGTCCGCGCAGGGCTGCGGTTTTCCGCTGCCGGGTTTTCCCTGCGAAGTCGAATCCACCCCGCCGGCCGGTTTCAGATTGACGGGTCCGGGCCCGAAGATGAGATCCGCATGGTGGATTGAATACGTATAGGCCGCGGAATCCGTGAGCAGCACATTGTCGAGAGTGACTCCGACACGGTAGTCCCTGGCATAACCGTTGAAGGAGATTCTTCCTCCTCCCGACACCCGGACGTTGCGCAGGGTAATGTCGCGCATGGTGGGCGGGGAGTTGCCTTCCACGGTTCCGGCCGCGGTATATCCGGTGTCGAGCGTGATGGGGTTCGGCGAGTCGCGCACGCAGACATCCTCGTAGAGGACGTCGTGCACCAGGCCGCCGCGCGATCCGTTCGATTTAATGCGAATGCCGTTGTCGGGCCCATCGAGCGAGAGATCGGAGACGCGAATCTGACTGACGCCGCCGTTGGTCTCGCTGCCGATCGACATTCCGTGTCCCCAGTAAAAATGGTTGTGGCTGACGGTCATGTTTGTCAGGCCACCGGTGCCGCCTTTGATCGCGACGTTGTCGTCGCCGGTGCGAATGTAGCTGTGGGTGATGGTGATGTTTTTCGAGCCCGCGCCCGGATCGACACCATCGGTGTTGCGAGCGCCGCGCTTGGGCGTGTCGATCTTCAGCCCCCAGACGGTAAAGCCGTCGCCATGGTTGTAGACGATGTGGAAGTTGGGCGAATTCTTCAGCGTGATCCGGTAGACGGTAAAGTTGTCGGCATAGTCGGTGACGATCAGCCGCGGGACCTGCTGGCGGCCTCCGCTGCGCGCCTGCTCCGCGAGGTCCCACCAGGTGACGTCCTTGCCGAGAAGTTTTTCGCCGCCGCGGCCATCGATGACGCCGTCTCCCATGACGCCTGCGCCCGCGACGTGCTGGGCTGCGATCAGCGGCCTGCATCCATTGCCGGATTCATTCACCAGGCCGCAACTGCCCGGCGATTTTTCATAGAGCGCTGGATCACGGGAGGCGAAGAGCGTAGCTCCGTGATCGACGATCAGCGTCACGCCTTCGCGCAGTTCAAGGGGGCCGCTGAGGAATGCATTGGCGGCTCCATGAGTGCGCAAGAGGACGCCTTTGCCTTTACCGCAGGCGTCGAGCGCCTGCTGAATTCGTGCTGTGTCCAGTTTGTCTTCGTCTTCTTTGGCGAGACTTTGTCTGGCGGCACTCAGTTGCGCATCGAGCGAGCTGCAGACCGGAGGGAGTGCAGGTTCGGTAACCGTTCGCGAATCCTGCGCGGCGAGGAAGGGGACGGAACACACGATGAACGTGCCGAGAAGGACGGAGAACCGCTTGATCGAAAGAGAGTACGGATGTCGACGATGTGCCATCTCAAAAGCTTCCCACAACAAGCGGTAAGATGTCAGACCAATTTTGCTTTCGTTATCGGGAATGGGACAGTGAGGTGGAGGGAAGGTCTGCTATGAGGAAGCCAAAGTAGTAGTCAAAAAGAAAAGATGGTGGAGGCGGCGGGAGTCGAACCCGCGTCCGAAAAAACTTCCAACAGAGAGCATTCATGCTTTTTCCAGTTCATTTTTGTCTCGTCATCGACGCTTAGAACGGACGAAGATGCGGCGACGACCAGCCTGATCGATCTCGTCATTGCCGTCCAGGCGGAACAGCTTTGACCAGCCTACTGTGCGACGATCGGTACAGGCCCGTAGGCGAAGCCTGAGCGATCGGCTACTTAATTATTAAGCAGCAAGCGCGAATTGAGGTTCGGCACTTATAGTTTTGTGAGCGATTACGGGTGTCCACACCCCGGCATGCCTCTCTGCCACAAGCAATCCCGTCGAAGCCGTGACGCCCCCATCTGGAGCTGGCACCAACCTTGCGTTGGGCACTCAAAGAACTATCTCTATTATAACTCTCGAAGGGTCAGAACTCTGTACGCTGCGCCTTCGCGGATGCTAGGCAAACGCGAGGATCATCGCGCCCAGGGTCACCAGCGATCCGCCGATTACTTTGGCTGTCGTCAGATGCTCTCCGAGAAAAAGCCAGGCTCCGAGGATAACCAGCACGACGCTCAACTTATCGACGGGAGCCACGCTCGATGCTGGCCCTAACTGCAGCGCACGGAAGTAGCAGAGCCACGAAAGTCCGGTACCGACACCGGACAATACCAAAAATATCCAACTGCGGCGACCTATCTCTGACAACCCATGATGTTTCTCCAGCCCCAAGGCAATTCCCCACGTAAATATCAGAACTACGGTTGTGCGGATGGCGGTCGCGAGGTTGGAATCGATGCCCTCAACCCCCACCTTCGCCAACAGCGCCGTTGCAGCGGCGAACAATGCGGAGAGCAACGCCCAAA
>DATAVY010000239.1:0-8922 GCA_036267495.1 Edaphobacter sp. | reverse complement strand
GTTGGGCGTTTATGATCGGTGACTCGTCACCGGTTCCGCACCCTCCGTAGGCCCTGTACTTGCAGGGTTGGAACCCGAAATGCTGGCCGGAGAGTCGCTCAACGGACAATGCCGCGTGCTCCCTGACTCCAAAGTTAGGGTCGTTAAGAAAAGCCGCAATGAATGGCAGTTCTGCCCGCCCGCCGAGTGACTCGACTGCACCAAGGATCAAGATTCGCGTTTGACCCGACGGGTTCCCAATTTTGCTCTTGAGGACTGGTATTGCGTTTCTTGCTTGAAGCATCGTGAGAGCCAGAGCAGTTACCTCAATCATTCTGCGGTCCTGTTCCCTAGAGAGAGCTGCAATCAGGGGACGTATCGCGCGTCGATCACCGATTCTGCCCAGAGCCCACGTCGAATTCTCACGAACCAATGCTGAATTCGACCTCAATGACGCTTCCAAAAAGGGAACTGCCCCTGCGAACCTCAAGGCTCCAATGCCTTGGATCGCCATCCAATTCGTGTCGCCGTTCTCGGGCACCTTCGCCTCAGCCAAGAGATCCGGACCGGCATGTGGATAGTTCATCTCGATCTGAATCAGTATCATTTGCTTCGCGTCTCGATCAGTTTCCGCTCTCAACTGAGAAAGAAGCGTAGGAAGACTCCCGGGGTCAACGGCGCTTTGCGCCGATCCAAGCAAACCGAATAATAGAAGAGCACCGAATAACACTTGCCTCGATGTCATTCTTCGAAGTCTACACCGCTGGTTTCTGTATGGTCGGCAATACGGACATTTCGGATTTGGACCGTCGATTCCTTACTGCCTGAAAACGGGGTTATAGGTAACCTTGGTTGCCCCGGCGCCAAACTGACCCACTGCTCAACGTCGACGCCTCCTCGCATTTTCGTCAGTGGCTGACGAGATGGGCGTTTCTGAGGGCATCTCCCTTTCGTTCCTCCTGTAAGGTGCCACGTAACATAGATCCGAAAACGAAAATCGAGCGACGATGAAAACGGAATTGCTGCGATTCAACGGTGCTGTCGAACGCGATCCCGCCATCGATGCGTGGATGATGGAGCATAGAGGTGAATTGGGAGCCATCGCGCGTCAGTGGTTTGAGGTAATGCGAAGATGCGGGGACGAAGTCCGGGAGCTCTTGCATGACGGCTGTCCGGTTGCATGTCTAGGCGATGCGCCCTTCGGCTATGTCAACGTATTCACTTCGCACGTGAACGTCGGGTTCTTTCATGGCGCAGCACTGCCGGACCCGGCCCGCTTGTTGCAAGGCGCCGGCAAGTTCATGCGCCATGTGAAGCTGAGACCTGGAACGGCGATAGATGCCGCGGCGCTCCGCAGGCTCATCGAGACGGCGTACTCGGATATTAAGGCGCGCGTTGAAAACGGCTAGGTCTGTTTTCTTCCGAGCATTCCTCTGACTCCCCCTAGGCAATGTGCGCTGCTCTCGCGTCTATGACGGCTTGCCGTTTTTCGCTGGGAATGAGGATGCCGATGGTGCGGCTCTCCGGGCGAAGCGCCCACGATGCCACAGTAATCCCGGTAAGGATGAGCGGGGCGAAGATGTGAAAGGCGTAGGCGCCGTAGACGCCGACCGCGGCGACGGATGCGACCGCGCCGGTCAGGTCGAAGAAGATGCCGGCATAGGCCCATTCCTTGAGCCGCGGATATCGTGGCACGAGGATGGCAATGGTTCCAAGAACTTTCCAAAATCCAAGGATGGCAAAGAAGTACATTGGGTAGCCAAGGACGGGCACGACGCCGTGGGGGTTGCCGAGATATTGTGCAATCTGTGCGGCGCCGCCGCTCCCGATAAAAAAGGCGATGAGTCCGGTCGTGGTCCAATAGGCAATGTTTTTTGCTTTCGTAGTCATTCCACCCCTCCAATGACGCGCTCGAGGCTGCCGAAGAACTTCTGCCAGCCGTAATTCGCACCCTGATACGCCGCCTGCTGATCGGGACGGAAGCCGGACTGTTCCATGCGAACGTGGGTGCCGCCCTCGGTTGGAGTCAACGTGAAGAGTACGACCCATTGAAGTCCGGATTCGACTCCCCCAACGCCCCAGTTATAGGACAGGCGTTGGAGCGGCTCGACGCTCACTACCTCGCAGTCGACAATACCATTCCAGTTCGGCGCGGGATCGGCCCGGAACTGGAACTTTCGCCCGACCATCGGCTCGAAGTCGTTGTTCATCATCCATTGCGCGAGGAGGGGGCTCTCGGTGAGCGCGCGCCACAGCTTCGCTGGCGGGTGGGGGAAAACCCTCTCGACGACAAGGGTACGAGTACCCTCTGCTGTATTGGTCTTTTCTGCTGCGTTGCTTATGGCTGCTGGATTACTCATGGCTCCATCCTTTCCAAAACTTTTTCAAGTTGGTCAAAGCGGTCGCGCCAGAACGCGCCATAGTAATTGAGCCAGTCCACCATCGGGGCCAGCGCATCGGGCTGCACGCGATAGTGAGTCTCGCGTCCGTCGCGGCGATGCCGTACCAGCTTTGCCCGCTTCAGCACGGTTAGGTGCTTGGAGACAGCAGGCTGAGATACCCCCGCATAGCGAGTCAATGCGTGGACGGTCTGTTCGCCATGCCGAGTCAGCTCCTCGAAGATGGCGCGGCGCGTCGGATCGGCAAGAGCGCGAAAGACGTAATTGGCATTAGCCGATTTCACAGACAAACCATAACCGTTTGGTTATGGTTTGTCAAGAAAAAAAGCGCGACAATTTCCCATTGCA
Organism: Edaphobacter sp.; assembly: GCA_036267495.1. GTDB lineage: Bacteria > Acidobacteriota > Terriglobia > Terriglobales > Acidobacteriaceae > Edaphobacter. Next base: position 6,196 of record DATAVY010000239.1, on the reverse strand, counting down.
AGTTTTGCGCGGTATCAATAGTTCGATTTGTACAGCAGGCAGTGCGAGGTACAGATTCGTGGATGAGCGCACAATCGCCAATGCACTCATCCGCCGGAATGCCGCTTCGATCTCTGCGTTACATGGAGCCGGCTGTCTTCATCGCGGGGTCGTGGCATTGGATCGAAGGGGTCGTGGATGTTTTGGTGGCTACGGTTTTGTTGTGGTTTGGAATGCCGGCCACGGGGGAGCTTTTCATTTCCTTGATGAGACTGACGAGGCGGGTAAAGCCTTGTTCCCGGGCGGCCTTGTTGGCGGGGCTGGCGTCGGGGGCTTCGCCGGCGCGCATGAAGCCGTGACCTGCGCCGTCGTAGGTGACGGGATCGTACTTTTTGCCTGCGGCCTTCATGGCATCGGTGGTGGCGGGAATGGTGGCGCCGATGCGGGCGTCGTTGCCGGCGTAGAAGCCGTAGACAGGTGCGGTGATGGTGGTGACGTCAGACGGACCGGGGCCGTAGAAGACGAAGGCGGCGGAGAGGTCTTTGCGATGAGCGGCGAAGGCGAAGGATTTGCCACCACCCCAGCAGAAGCCGGCGACGGCGATCTTCCCGTTAGCCGCGGGAATTTTCTTCGCGTAGTCGGCTGCAGCATCGAGATCGGCGTTGACGACGGCTGCGTCGAGACCGGAGACGGCTTTGGTGGTGGCATCCATGCTGGGGAAGGCGTCGGAGCCGCCTCCATTGGGGCCAAAGCCGGTGAGGAGGTCAGGCGCGACGACGATGAAACCCTGTCCGGCGAGCTCGTCGGCCATCTCCTTGGCCCAGTCGCTGAGGCCGAAGATCTCGTGGATGAGGATGATGACGGGGGCTTTGGTTTTGACCTCGGGGTAGACGACGAAGGCCTGCACGGTTCGGTCGCCGTGCTTGAGGGGGACGTACTCGTGATGGCGGGGCGAGGCGTCCAGGCGGGCTTTGGCCCAGTCCTGCGCGTGAAGGGTAGAGGCGGCAAAGGGAAGGAGCAGAGCGGCGATGAGGAGCTTGAATGTGCAGCGCATGGTTGTCGTCATGGGGAGGAGTCTAGTACGAAGCGCGCAGGGCGGACAAGATGAGAAGAACGAATTTTTACATTGAGAGAAGGAAAGCGTTCAATTGAGAGAACGGACGTTGCTGGGCGCAAAAAGATCAGCATGATGGAAAGGGGAGCAGGATGAAGACGGCGGTGGGTTTTGGGTTGCTGCTGATTGCGGGAGTGCTGTTTGGCGTTTTTGCCCGTGCGCAGGTCATTGACCAAATCGACTCAGACCAAGTCGATTCAGACCATGACGGTTTGAGCGATGCTCGGGAGCAGGCGCTACTGGAGAGATTTGTGCCGCAATTTCAGGTGAGCAGAACGGATTGTGCGGTTAAGCCCGCCTTGTTTGAAGAGGGTGTTGCGAGACCGATCGTGATGAAACGGGATGGGACGATCTATGGCCAGGCGACCCCGCGAAAGAATGCGGCGGGTAAAGATGCGATTATCGAGGTCCATTACTACGATCTGTGGAGCGTGGATTGCGGGCGGATGGGGCATCCGCTGGATGCGGAGCACGTGTCGGTGCTGCTGCGGGCGAAGACGATGGATAGTCCGGCGGAGGATTGGAGAGCGGTGTACTGGTTTGCGGCGGCGCATGAGGGGACGGTGTGCGATGCGAGTCAGGTGGCTGCGGCGAAGAGTCTGGATGCGGAGACGCGGGGAGCTACGGTGTGGCTTTCGGCGGGGAAGCACGGCGCATTTTTGAGTGAGGCGATCTGTTCGCAGGGTTGCGGTGGGGATCGATGCGAAGCGATGGCTCCTTTAACTGTGGCGCGGGTTATTAACCTGGGGGAGCGGGGGGATGCGATGCACGGAGCGGTGTGGACGCGGTCTGCGGCGTGGCCGCTGGCTGCCAAGATGGAGAGCGATTTTTCTGCGGTCGCGATTGCGAGGCTGGAACGGGGTGGAGGGGTTCCGGTTGAGATGAACGGAGCGCATGGGTCGGTGAAGGGGACGATTTATGTGGCGAATTCGGTTGCGAACGGGCTGGGGACGAGCGGGACGAATACGGGAGATGCGCTGAACACGGCCGGGACGAAGACGGGTGGTGCGCTGGATAACGCAGACGATAAGACCGAAGGGGCGTTGGCGAAGAGTGCAAAGGCAACGGGCGGGGCTTTGAAGAAATCAACAAAGGCGGTGGGCCGGTTTCTGCATTTGACTGGCGATGAGAAGAATGAAGATGCTGCCCCGCGTTGAGCTGAGGCAGCGTGCGGCTTTTATACTTCGCTGATGGGAAAGTTTCGACTGCAAGTGGCGACAGTGGAGCATGTGCCTGCGATCCGCGGGCTTATTGATGCCTCTGTACGGGAGTTGCAGGCGAAAGATTATTCGCCGGCGGAGATCGATGGGGCGCTGGCTACGGTGTTTACAGTGGACAGCCGGCTGATTGCGGATCGAACTTATTTTGTGGCGCTGACGGAGAGTGGGGAGCTGGCGGGATGCGGCGGCTGGAGTTTTCGTAAGACGCTGTATGGCGGAGACCATCAGGTGGAGACGATTGTTCCGGAGAGGCTGGACCCGGTGATGGATGCGGCGAAGATTCGAGCGATCTTTGTGCATCCGAAGTTTGCGCGAATGGGGCTGGGGAGTTTGCTTCTGGAGGCTGCGGAGAAGGCTGCCAGGGAGCGCGGTTTTTCTAGATTTGAGATGGGGAGCACGTTGACGGGGGTGGCGCTTTATACGCTCAAGGGATATCGCGAGGTGAGCAGGGTGATGGTGCCGGTGGGCGGTGGAGAGTCGATCGAGGTGGTGCGGATGATGAAGAGTTCGGTCGTGTAGTCTTTGGGGACGGAGGGTGACCGATGGCTGAGATGCCGATGATCGCGAAGGGTACGGAGGAGTTGTATCTGTTGCCGGAGATGTCGAACCGGCATGGACTGGTGGCGGGAGCGACGGGGACGGGAAAGACGGTGACGCTGCAGGTGATGGCGGAGGCGTTGAGCTCGATTGGCGTGCCGGTATTTGCGGCGGATGTGAAGGGGGACCTGTCGGGGATCTCGCAGCCGGGGGCTGGTTCGCCTAAATTCGATGCTCGGGTTGCGGCGCTGGGATTGGAGAATTGGAGCTTTGCGGGATGTCCGGTGGTGTTCTGGGATGTGTTTGGGAAGCAGGGGCATCCGGTTCGAGCGACGGTGAGTGAGATGGGGCCGTTGTTGCTGAGCAGGATCCTGAACCTGAACGATACGCAGACGGGTGTGTTGACGCTGGTGTTTAAGATCGCGGACGACAACGGATTGCTGCTGCTGGATATGAAGGACCTGCAGGCGATGCTGCAGCATGTGGGGGATGCGGCGAAGGAATACCAGACGCAGTATGGGAATATTTCGGCGGCGAGCATTGGGGCGATTCAGCGGGGATTGGTTGCGCTGGGACAGCAGGGCGGGGAGTTGTTCTTTGGCGAGCCTGCACTGAATATTGAGGACCTGCTGCAGACGGATGCGAGTGGGAAGGGCGTGGTGAATATTCTGGCGGCGGACCAGCTGCTGCAGTCGCCGCAACTGTATGCGACGTTTCTTCTCTGGCTGATGAGTGAGTTGTTTGAGAAGCTGCCGGAGGTGGGCGACCCTGAGAAGCCGAAGCTGGTCTTCTTTTTCGATGAGGCACATCTTTTGTTTAATGATCTGCCTTCGGTGCTGCAGAACAGGATTGAGCAGGTGGTGCGGCTGATCCGGTCGAAGGGGGTGGGGGTGTACTTTGTGACGCAGAACCCGATCGATGTGCCGGACACGGTGCTGGGGCAGCTGGGGAACCGGGTGCAGCATGCGCTGCGGGCGTTTTCGCCGAAGGATCAGAAGGCGGTGAAGGCGGCGGCGCAGACGTTCCGGGCGAATCCGAAGGTGAATGTGGAAGAGGTGATTACGCAGCTGGGTGTGGGCGAGGCTCTGGTTTCATTTCTGGATGAGAAAGGAATTCCGGCGATGGTGGAGCGGGCGATGGTGATGCCTCCGCATAGTCAGATTGGGCCGATTACGCAGGTGCAGAGAGCGGCGATTATTAAAGGCTCGGTGGTGGCCGGGGTATATGAGACGGCGGTGGATCGGGATTCGGCTTACGAGAAGCTGAAGGGGAAGGTAGTGGCTTCGGGGACGACGGCTCCCGCCGGGAGTTCGGGTGGCGGGTGGATGGATTCTTTGGGCGGGGTACTGGGTTCGGGTGGTTCGCGGCGTGGAGATACGGTGTTGCAGGCGGCGGTGAAAAGCGCGGCTCGAACGATGGGAAGTACGGTGGGGCGGCAGTTGATCCGGGGAGTGCTGGGCTCGCTTCTGGGTGGGTCTTCAAAACGTTAATTTCAAGCGCTGCTGGATCGCTCCTTCTTCGCACACCTCCGCGCGTGCGAAGAAGGCGCGGTGCCAGTTGCTAGATAACTTTCATCAAGAGCAGGATGAGGACGATGAGAAGGATCAGCGAGATTCCGCCGCCGCCGTAATAGCCGAGTCCTGGTCCCATGCGATAACCACCGAAGCCGAACACAAGAATCAAAATGACCAAGAGGATGAGCATTATTCGTTTCTCCGTACGGCGAAGATTCGCCAGATGGAGGTGTGATGCGGTTTTTGTTGCAAGTGCAAGAAATTTGGTTCTTGCGTTGGGTTGCCTCCAGGAATGCGATTTTTGGGCGAACGAGTACCCATCGAATTTACTTGAGCATTTTTTGCGTAAAACATCTTTATTTTGATGAGTTTAGGTGAGGCGCGACTGCGCGACAGGTTTCAAGGCTACAGCTCTCTGGCGGAAGCTGCTTTCGACTGCTGATGCGCGATGCCGAGCTTGAAATTTTCGGCGATGCGTTCGGATTTTGCGATGACACTGGCGGCGATGGATGGGGGAAGCACCTCGTTTGCGGTTTCGGCAAAGAGTTTGAGCCAGCGGGCAAAGTGATCGGGATCGAGTGGAAGCTGGAGGTGAGTCATCAGCGGCTGGCCTTTGTAGCGGCCAGTGGTAAGAAGAACGGTAGACCAGAAATCTTTGAGGGTGGCGAGGTGAAGCGGCCAGTCGTCGACGATCGCGTTAAAGATGGGGCCGATTTCCTGATCGAGGCGGACTTTAGCGTAGAACGCGTCGACCAGAGTGCTGATCTGATGCTCGGTGATTTTCTCTTCCACGATTTCTTCCCTGGCTTCAGTTTAAACCCGCAGGGACATTTTGTGCTTGCGCGGGGAAGCGGGAGAGAGCACAGATCGCCGCGCTATTGTTTGGCTTCGGGCGGCGGCGTGAGGCCAAGCGCGTCGATTACCGCGGGGTCGGGAGCAGTGTGGCCGTCTTTCTTTATGACTGCGCCGAAGTTGTCCTGATAATCCCACATGGCCCACCCGAGGCGATGCTTCTCGAGCATCGTGCGCATGTCTCGTAGCCACTGGGCGCGCATGGCGGGTTCAGCGTAGGGGCGATGTACGCCGAACTCGCCGACGTAGACAGGGGCGTAATGAAGCTGCGACCAGCGCTCGGCGAAGGAGAGCGTGACGTCGATGCGATGTGCGTCCCAGCGGGCGAGGCCGTATTGCTCGACGTAGAATTGTCCGGCGAGGGTGGGTTCCTGCTCGAGGTTTTTCTCTACATTCTCCGGAGTGGAGGGATAGGGGACATCGCGCAGGGGTTGAACGGCAGGGTCGGTCCAGGTGGCTCCCTGATGAGTGAAGGCGAAGGGCTCGTAGTCGTGGAAGGTGTAGATGATGTCGGGAAGGGCGAGCGGCTGGAGGGCGAGAAGATCTTCGAGACCGGACCATCGCGCTCCACAGGCGATGATGGTGTTGTCAGGGGCAACGGTTCGAATTTGTTGGGCGACGGAGGACTGAATACCCTGCCAGCGGAAGGTGTCGGGCTGCTCGGGTTCGTTCATGATCTCGAAGAAGATGTAGTCGGGATTGAGCGGAGCGAAGTGAGCTGCGAGAGCGCTCCACAACATGGCGAAGCGTTTGACGGGCTCGTCTCCCTGGAGCAGGGATTGCTTGTAGCGGGATTGAGGGTGGATGTCGATGATGACGGCGAGATCTTCCTGAATTGCGAGCTTTACGACGGCATCGAGCTCTCCGATGAACGCGATTCCGTTGTCCTGTTTGCGTTGCCATGCGAGGAGTGGCTCGGCATCGATGCTGATACGGATGTGGTCGAAGCCCAGGTGGTGGATGAGGCGGATGTCGTCGGG
>DATAVY010000238.1:0-46083 GCA_036267495.1 Edaphobacter sp. | reverse complement strand
TCACGGGAAGAGACAACGGCGTTGGGATGGACCCTGCTGCACTTCTGCTGGCAGGGAACGGCGGTGGCGGTGGCGTACGCTATGGTGGACCGCATGACGCTGCGGGCGGGCTCGAAGTTACGGTATGTGGTGGCGCTGGCGGCGCTGATGGTGATGCCGGCAATTGTGGCGGGCACGTTTGCGATGGAGATGCAGGCGGCGGCTCCGGCCGGGGCGGAGGGACAGGCTGTGTTGCAGAGGGATTTCGAGAAGAACCCGGAGATAAATGCGAGTGTGCAGGCAACGCCGATTTTGCATGAGATACCGCTGGCCACGAGCCTGGTGGAGAAGCCGACGAACTGGCTGACGCTGCGGGCGGAGCGACTGTTGCCGTGGGTGGATGGGATGTGGCTGGCGGGAGTTTTTCTGCTGGCGATCCGCTCGCTGGGTGGATGGTTCCAGTTGGAATATGTTCGGCGGCGGGCGCGGAGCCTGGTGCCTGAGGAGCTGGAGCGCGGGTTCCGGCGCATCTGCAAACAGGTTCGCGTGGGGCGGAGTGTGGTGCTGCGGATCTCGGATGAGGTGATTTCGCCGCTGGCGATGGGGGTTTGGCGAGTGACGGTGATTCTGCCGGCGAGCGCGGTGCTGGGGCTGCCGGCAGAAGAGCTGGAGGCGGTGATGGCGCATGAGCTGGGACATATTCGGCGGTGGGACTATCTGTGGAACCTGATGCAGATGGCGGTGGAGAGCGTGCTGTTCTTCCATCCTGTGGTGTGGTGGCTGAGCCGGACGGTGCGGGAGCGCCGCGAGGTGTGTTGTGACGAGATTGCAGTGCGGAGCTGCGCGGGCGCCGAGGTGTATGCGCGTGCGTTGTTGCGGCTGGAGGAGCAGAGAACGGTTGATCTGAGACTGGCGATGGCGTTGACGGGATGTGGCGGATCGCTGCTGGGACGAGTGAGAAAGGTACTGGGAGAGGACATGGCGATGGAGAGCAGGATGACGAGTGGAGTGAGTGTTGCTGCGGCGGGCGCGCTGGTGATTGCGCTGCTGCTGGGGCCGAAGGTTGGCGAAGCGGTGGCGGCTCCGATGATGGCTGCGGCGCAGCCGGTGGTGGCCCAGGTGGCCACGGTGTTGCCGCGGGCGGTGGTGTCGAAGATGATTGGTGCGGATCTACGCGTGGCGGTTCCCGTGGCTCCGAAGGTTGTGGAGGCTCCTGAGGCTCCCGAGGCAAGTGCGCCGAAGAAGGCATGCGCAGCGAAGGCCGTGTCGATTGCGACGGCTTTGCCGCAGACGCGGGTGGCCTTTTTGCAATCAGAGGATTTCGTGCTGACTAATGCCACGCGGGTGAATACGAATGCCGTAGTGAGGACGCTGGGTGGTTCAATTTTCGCGATGGAGTTGCAGACGCCGGAGGGAAAGACGACGCCGAAAGGCATCGCGTATCTGGATGGCATGCGCGATGCGGGATATCCGCTGGATTTGAGCAACGATCTGAATTCCCTGGTGGCGTTGAAGTCGGTGGGGGTGACGCCGGAGTATGCGAAGTCGATGAACGCGGCCGGACTGGGCAAGCCGACGGTGCATGATCTGATCGCGCTGAAGTCGATGGGAGTGACGCCGGAGTATGTGGCGACGATGAAGCAGAGCGGGATTGCGCCGAAGGATTTTCATGAGGTGGTAACGGAGAAGTCGCTGGGAATAACCCCGGAGTATGCGGCGGAGTTGAAGCAGAAGGGATTCGGCAATCTGAGCCTGCACGAGATGATCTCGATGAAGTCGATGGGGGTTACGCCGGAGTATGCCGCGGAGATGAAGAAGGGCTTTGGCGACCTGAGCGTGCATGAGTTGATCTCGATGAAGTCGATGGACGTGACGCCGGAGTATGCGGCGGAGATGAAGCAGAAGGGATTTGGCGATCTTAGCGTGCACGATCTGATTGCGATGAAGTCGATGGGCGTGACGCCGGAGTATGCCGCGGAGATGAAGCAGAAAGGCTTTGGCGATCTTAATGTGCATCAGCTGATTTCCCTGAAGTCGCAGGGCTTGACGCCGGAGTATGCGGGATGGCTGAAACAGCAGTTTCCGCAGGCGACGGTGGAGGAGCTGCACAAGGCTGCGATGTTCCATGTGGACGAGAAGTTTGTGGCTGACGCGAAGGCGCATGGGTTCGATGGCAAGGACCTGAATAAGTTGGTGCGGCTGAAGATGTCTGGGCTGCTGGATTAAGGAGTGCTGCTTGAAGGGCGTTTTGCTGGATTTGCGGGCTGGGATTTTGCGGGAGGGGTGATATGCGATGGATTCTTGTTGTGGGTTTGATGATTGGGCTGGGCGGGGCGGCGGCCGCGGTTGCCGAGACGGCGGGTAGCTGCTCGATTCGCGCAGGACGGATGGATGGGAAGATGTCGTTCGGCTGGGAGGGTGTGGAGTGTGCGGCTGGACACCACTGCCACGAGGGCGACTCGGATATGTTGTGGAGCAAGTGGAGCGGGGTGACTCCGCAGGACCTGGAGCATGAGGGCGCGGCGGTGGATGCGCGCATGAAGGCTGAGGCTGGCGAGATGCGCTGTGTGGGGACGGTGCACGAGGCGGCGTTGCGTGGGACGTATTCGTTTACGCCGGATGGCGGGTTTGCGAAGAGGATGGAGGCGATGGGGTTCGATGACCAGACTCCGGAGCGGCTGCAGGGGTACGCGATGCTGGATGTGACGACGGAGTGGGTGAAGGAGATGAAGGACGCGGGCGTGACGGAGATGTCGGCGCAGAATCTGATGGGGCTTAGGGCGCTGAAGGTGGATGCGGGGTATGTGAAAGGGATGGCTGCGGCGGGGTATCCGGAGCTGCGGGCGAGTCAGTTGACGAGTATGAAGGCTGTTGGGGTGAATCCGGAGAAGGTGCAGGCGGTGAAGGCAATGGGTTTTTCGCCGACGCAGCAGGAGCTGATCCAGATGAGCGTGTTCAAGATCGATGCGCCGTTTGTGGAGCGGATGAAGGCGCGGGGGTTTAAGAACCTGACGATTGCACAGCTGGTGAAGATTAAGGTATTCAAGCTGGACGAGTAAGGGGCACTGCCAGTTTTCCTGGGTGGGTCGATTCTTGAATTAGGAAGATACGGTTGAAGGCGCGGAGTGGATCGACTCCGGGCACATTCCTGCGTGCGCCTTCCCTGCCCTGAAGGGCTCAGGGATTTAAGTGCTGAAAACAAATTTTGTGGAAGATTCGCATCTTTGGCGCAGGGTGGAACGTCTAAACCAGTAATTATCGATAATCGATAATTTGTGAACTTTTGTGAACTATGGAAGCGCCTGCTTTCTATCTCCGCGTTTGCGGGGAATGGATAGTGATCGCAGGCAATTGCAGATAGAGGCTGGTTGGATCGCAAGGAAGTTTTATGTGGATTGTTCGTTTAGCCCTACGGCGTCCGTACACGTTCGTTGTGCTTTCAATTTTGCTGCTGATCATGGGTCCGGTGACGATACTGCGGACCCCGACGGACATTTTTCCTAACATCGATATCCCTGTGGTGAGCGTGGTCTGGCAGTATGGGGGGCTCTCGGCGAACCAGATGTCGAGCCGGATCGTGACGCTGACGGAGCGTGCGCTGAGCACCACAGTCAACGGGATAGAGCACGTCGAGTCGCAGTCGATGAACGGGGTTGCGGTGGTGAAGATCTTCTTTCAGCCGCATGTGAACCTTGCGACGGCCATTGCTCAGGTTACGGCGATTTCGCAGACGCAGCTGCGGCAGTTGCCGCAGGGGACTACGCCGCCGCTGGTGATTGCGTATAACGCGTCGAGCGTGCCTATCCTGCAGCTGGCTTTGTCGGGAAAGGGGCTTTCGGAGCAGGACCTGAACGATCTGGGGCAGAACTTTCTTCGCCCGCAGCTGATTACGGTGGAAGGCTCGGCGATTCCCTACTCGTATGGGGGCAAGCAGCGGCAGGTGCAGGTGGATCTGAATACGCAGGCGCTGCAGGCGAAGGGGCTGGCTCCGTCGGATGTGACGAACGCGATCGGAAACCAGAACCTGATTCTGCCATCGGGTACGGCGAAGCTGGGCCGGTTCGAGTACAACATCGAGGTGAATGGCAGCCCGGAACAAGTCGACGAACTGAACAACCTTCCGATCAAGATGGTCAACGGGACGCCGATCTTTATTCGCGATGTTGCCCATGTGCGCAATGGCTTCCCTCCGCAAACCAACATCGTTCGTTCGGATGGGCAGCGTGGATCACTGATGACGGTTTTGAAGTCGGGGGATACCTCGACGCTCGAGATCGTGAAAGGGATTCGTGAGCTGCTGCCGCAGATCGCTGCGACGCTGCCGCCGGCGTTGCGCATCACTCCCATCGGGGATCAATCCATCTTTGTGCGTGCGTCGATCAATGGGGTGGTACGGGAGGCGATTATTGCCGCCTGCCTGACGGCGATCATGATCCTGGTATTTCTGGGAAGCTGGCGAAGCACGATCATTATCGCCATCTCGATTCCGTTGTCGATTCTGTGCTCGATTATCACGCTGAGCGCGCTGGGCGAGACGATCAATATCATGACGCTGGGCGGGCTGGCGCTGGCGGTGGGCATTCTGGTCGACGATGCGACGGTCGAGATTGAGAATATCAACCGCAATCTGGAGGAAGGCAAGGAGATCGAACAGGCGATCCTGGATGGAGCAGCGCAGATTGCGGTGCCCGCATTTGTCTCGACGTTGAGTATCTGCATCGTGTTTGTGCCGATGTTTTTTCTCAGCGGGGTGGCCAAATATCTCTTCGTACCGCTGGCGGAGGCGGTGGTCTTCGCCATGCTTGCTTCGTATGTGCTGTCGCGGACGATCGTGCCTACGATGGCGAAGTACCTGCTGCAGGTGCATGACGAGAAGACAGTGGCAAAGAAGAAGAAGAGCCGCAATCCGCTGGTACGTCTGCAACTGTCGTTCGAATCTGGTTTTGAAAAGATGAGGAATGGATACCACAATCTGCTGAAGAGGTCGGTGGCGCATCCCGGCATCTTCACGCTCTGCTTTTTTGCGGCGTGCGTGGCGTCGTTTGCGTTGTTTCCGTGGCTTGGGCAGGACTTCTTCCCTGCTGTCGACAGCGGACAGTTCAAGTTGCATGTGAGGGCGCAGACGGGCACTCGGATTGAAGAGACGGCGCGGCTGTGCGATCTGGTGGAGAACACAATCCGGCGGGAGATTCCGAAGAGCGAGCTGACCAACATCCTGGACAACATCGGTCTGCCCTACTCGGGGATCAATCTTTCGTACAGCAACTCGGCGGCGATCGGGCCTGCCGATGCGGACATCCAGGTATCGCTGGCAGAGAAGCACAGGCCTACGGAAGAGTACGTGCATACGTTGCGGGTAAAGCTGGCGCAGGAGTTTCCCGGCGTGACGTTTTACTTTCTGCCGGCGGATATCGTCAGCCAGATTTTGAACTTCGGTTTGCCGGCGCCGATCGATATCCAGATTGTCGGGCGGGACCTCGAAGGCAACCGCCGTTACGCGGATCAGTTGCTGAACCGGATCAAATATATTCCGGGCACGACGGACCTGAGGATTCAGCAGGCGTTCAATGCGCCGAAGCTGCAGATCGATATCGACCGGACGAAGTCGGAGCAGGCGGGTTATACGGCGCGCGATGTCGCGGGCAATCTTCTGGTGGCGTTGAGCGGCAGTTTTCAGACATCGCCTACGTTCTGGCTGAATCCGCAGAATGGCGTGAGCTATAACGTGGCGACGGAGACGCCGCAGTATCAGACCAATTCTCTGCAGGGTCTGGGCAACCTGCCGATCACCAGCTCGGCGGGCACGCCGCCGCAGATTCTGGAGAGCCTGGCGTCAATCCGGCCGGGGCAGGAGGTGGGCACGGTGTCGCACTACAACGTGCAGCCGCTGGTGGATATCTACGGCTCAGTGCAGAGGCGCGACCTGGGGGGCGTGTCGAGAGACATCAACCGCGTGCTGGCTGAAACGAAGAAGGACCTGCCGCGAGGCACGCGCGTGATCGTTCGCGGACAGGTACAGACAATGACTGCATCCTTTTTCGGGTTGATGGCGGGACTGTTCTTTTCGATCGTGCTGGTTTATCTGCTGATCGTCATCAACTTCCAATCCTGGATGGACCCTTTCATCATTATTGCGGCGCTGCCCGGCGCGCTGGCGGGAATTGTATGGTTTCTCTTCCTGACGCACACGACGCTCAGCGTGCCTGCGCTGACGGGATCGATTATGTGCATGGGCGTGGCGACGGCGAACAGCATCCTGGTCGTCAGCTTCGCCAAGGAGCAGATGCAGGAGGGATTTGGATCGGTTGAAGCCGCGCTCAACGCCGGATTTACGCGCTTTCGGCCAGTGCTGATGACTGCGCTGGCAATGATTATCGGCATGGTGCCGATGGCGCTGGGAATGGGCGAGGGCGGCGAGCAGAATGCGCCTCTGGGACGAGCCGTAATTGGCGGGTTGTTGCTGGCGACGCTATCCACACTGTTTTTTGTACCGACGTTCTTCAGCCTTGTCCATGCGAAAGAGAAGACGATGCCGACGGTTGAGCTGGACGACTAATTTCAGGCCGGAGCAGCGGCCGCATATGCGGGGAGAAATGTTATGACGAACGATGCCGAGCAGAGATCTCCAAACCATCCTGGCGGCTCAGCTTCTGCCGCAGGAAGCGAGAGCAATGGAAGGGATGCGCGCGAGGAAACTGGTAAGAGCTCGCCGGGGCGCACCGCGGCGATCGTGCTGATTGCCCTGATCGTGGTGGGGTTGCTGGTTGTGTCGGGAGTTGTGCCGCGATTGCGGTCGCGCAAGGCGCTGGCCGCGGAGACGAACGAGCTGGCCGCACCTTCGGTGATGGTGGTTGAGCCAAAGCGCGGCGCGCCTGCCCAGGAGATTGTGCTGCCCGGCAACATTCAGGCTTTCGTCGATGCGCCTATCTATGCAAGAACCAGCGGATATCTGAAGCGCTGGTACTTCGACATCGGATCTCATGTGAGGCAGGGACAACTGCTGGCGGAGATTGAATCACCGGAGGTCGATCAGCAGCTCTCGCAGGCGGAGGCCGACCTTGAGACGACGAAGCAGAATCTTCATCTTTCTCAGCTTACCGCCAACCGTTTTTCGGACCTGATCAAACAGGATGCAGTTTCGCAGCAGGATACGGACAATGCGACGAGCGATCTGGCAGCGAAGAACTCGTCGGTCAAGTCGGCGCAGGCAAATGTCGACCGGCTGAAGCAACTGGTCTCGTTTGAGAAGGTCTATGCGCCGTTCGACGGCGTCGTGACTGCGCGCAACACGGACATCGGGCAGTTGATCGATTCGGGAGCTGCGGGGGGACAGGCGCGATCGCTGTTCCAGATGGCAGCGATCAATAGACTGAGGGTATTTATCAGCGTGCCTCAGATTTACTCGCAGGCGGCGGCTCCGGGGCTGAAGGCCGATCTGACGCTGGCGGAGTTTCCCGGGCGGCGTTTTCAGGGCACGCTGGCGCGCACCTCGAGATCGATCGATCCGTCAGCGCGAACGCTGAACGTTGAAGTCGACGTCGATAACTCGAAGGGAGAGCTGCTGCCCGGGTCTTATACCGAGGTGCATCTGAGGCTGAAGGACAGCACGCCTACGCTGACGGTTCCGGTGAGCGCACTTCTGTTCCGGCAGGAGGGCCTGAGAGTTGCGATTGTGCAAAACGATCATACGGCGAAGCTGATACCGATTACGCTGGGCCGCGACTTTGGCGATTTTGCTGAAGTGACGACGGGGCTGACGGGCAAGGAACAGGTGATCACCAATCCCCCGGATTCGATCATCAATGGAGAACGTCTCAACGTGCAGCCGGATAAAGGACAGTCTGCCGGACCGGGCGGCGAGGATGGTGGGCAATGAGGCTAACTTTTCTGCGGTGGCAGCATGGGGGCTTCTCTGCGGGCTGGATGGGTCTTGCCGTGAGCCTTCTGCTGTTGAATGGCTGTACGGTAGGGCCGAAGTACGTGCAGCCGACGGTAGCGCCACCGCCGCCGGCGTTTAGGGAGACGCCGTCGAACTGGACCCAGGCTAGTCCTCAGGACCAACTGCCTAAGGGCGAGTGGTGGGAGATTTATGGAGACCCGCAGCTTTCCTCGCTTGAGGAGACGATTGCCGTTTCGAATCAGAACCTGAAGGTGGCGTACCAAGAGTATATGAGTGCGCGGGATGTGGTGCGGCAGGCTCGCTCGCAACTATTCCCTACGGTTGCGGTGCAACCGAATGGTTCGGGGATCCAGGTATCGAAGAACCGGCCGAATTTCACCACGACGACTACTAACCGATACAGCGACATAATTCTGCCGGTGGAACTGTCGTACGAGGTGGATCTGTGGGGGCAGGTTCGGCGGACCATTGAGGCGAGCCGAGAGAATGCGCAGGCGAGTGCGGGCGATCTGGAAAATGTCAGCCTGAGCCTTCATTCGGAGCTGGCGTTCGATTACTTTTCGCTGCGCGGGCTCGATCTGCAGAAGCAACTGCTGGATGCAACAGTCGCAGATTTTGAAAAAGCTTTGCAGCTGACAGAGGTCCGCTATCGCGGCGGGGTTGCATCGGACGTGGATGTTGCGCAGGCCAAGACGCAGCTGGAGACGACGCGCGCCCAGGATATTGAGATTGGCGTGGCAAGAGCGCAGTTCGAGCACGCGATTGCGGTTCTGACGGGACAGGCGGCTTCGAGCTTTTCGATTGCGCCGGCTCCGCTGACGGCAACGCCGCCTCCGATTCCGCTGGGTGTTCCATCGGAGTTGCTGGAGCGGCGGCCGGACATTGCCGCTTCGGAACGGCGGGTAGCCTCTGCGAATGCGCAGATCGGGATTGCGACGGCCGCCTACTATCCGCAGGTGTCTCTTGCGGCGTCTGGCGGACTGGAGAGTACGGCGATTGGGACGCTGTTGACGGGACCGAGCGCGCTGTGGTCTGTCGGCGGATCGGCGCTGGAGACGGTTATCGATGGAGGAAGACGGAGAGCGGTGACTCAGCAGGCGCGGGATCTGCATGAGGCGGCAGTGGCCGGGTATCGCGAGAATGTGCTGGAGGCGTTTCAGCAGGTGGAAGACAATTTGGCCGCAATGCGGCTGCTGGATCAGGAGTTGACGACACAGCAGGTTGCGGTGACCTCGGCGCGACGCTCGGTCGATCTTTCGACAGCGCGTTATAAGCGCGGTATTACGACTTACCTGGAGGTTCTCACCGCGCAGAGCATTGCTCTGTCGGACGAGCGCACCGCCGCGGACCTGATGACTCGGCGAATGACGGCGAGCGTGCAACTGGTGAAAGCTCTGGGGGGCGGCTGGGACAGGACGCAATTGCCGAAGATTTAATCGGGATGCAGGATGTGAGCGACGAAAATTATGACGAAAGCCAATGGCACGAAGTCCGACGTTATCTCCAATGTGAGACAGAATCCGGCAGCTGTGAGACAAAATTCCGCGGCGGAGGCGAGCGCCGCGATCGAACGGCATATGTCTGCTCGCGACCTTATTCGCCAAGCCTTGTTGAGACGCATCTCCGAAGGAGTGTATCTGCCGGGGGAGCGTCTGAAGGAGATGGAGCTGGCGCGGGAGTTTGAGGTGAGCCAGGCTCCGGTTCGGGAGGCGTTCCGTGAACTGGAGACTTTGGGCGTGCTGGTTTCGGAGCACTACCGGGGGACGCGGGTGAGGGAGATTTCGAGCCAGGAGACTTATGATGCCTATCAGCTTCGGGGATATCTGGAGGAGATTGCGATGCAACTTATTCCGCCGGAGAAGCTGAGCGGCGAGATCGCGTCGATCGAGGCGTTGCAGACATCGATGCGAAAGGCCGCACGAAGCGGCGACGCGGATGGCTTTGCCCAAGCGAATGCGCAGTTTCATCGAAGCATTGTCCGGCTTGCGTCGAACCAGACTCTGCTGAAGGTCTGGGATTCACTTGAGATTGGAATGCGGTCCCGGCTGAACCTGCAGAGGAATGAGAGCAGGCTGAGCTCGCTGGCGGAGATTCACCAGCCAATTGTGGATTGCCTGAAGCGGGGAGACCTGGTGCAGACAGGGGTGCTGCTGCGGGAGCATACGTTTTCCTTTTTGCAAGATTTGCCATAAATGCAGACGCTTATATGAAATATCTCTAGAAATACATTGAACATTTTGCCCAAGAAACATCAGCAGCAAGAGTTCGAAGAGAGAGACAGTTTTTTCGGCATTACACAACTCTCCGGCTGATTAGGAAGCAACGAAATGCGAATGGCAGGCATCACAGCGGGAAAGGTGAATCCCTTGGACAACTCCCTGCAACTTCTCAAAGCCAAGCGCTCGTCCGCGGTGAAGGATGCTAAAAAGATCGAAGCTCAGCTGGCTCGTTTGAATCAATCGGAAGAAGCCAATGGGTTGGAGATCAACCTTCGCTATATCGTACGAATGTTCCGCGAGCATATTGCCACGCTGGATGAAGCCATCAAGTCGGCTCATGCTCCGCGAAACCGACGAAACGATAGCGTTTCGGTTTAGCAGCGCGCGGATCTCTGAAGATACCGCCATGCTCCTGACGCTCTCTCCCAATTTCAATAGATAGTGGCGACGGCGGAGGGGCTTTGCCTGCCGGAGATCGTTCTCTGGTCACTCATTTTGCGCGACTCGTCACGGTGGGCAGTCGTTCGACTCCAACTATAGATAACAGACGGACGCGTTGGGCAATCTCTGTGAATTAACGGAGAATCGCCGAATCGCTGTTTGTCTTCTGCGGGCGATCCTCGCGTCCGGTTCTGTTGCTGTCCTGTGCGGCGCACTCTGTCCCCCGCCAGTGCCGCTCGTCACATACGCCTGTCTTCGCGGGGTTTCGGGTGCCGCATTGCATGGTGCAGTGGCATTGAGGCCAGTGAAGCCATTGCAGAAATGTGTGTGAGCAGGCCGGTACAGACAACTCCAACTTCGGGTGAAAGAAGGCGAGAGTTGAAGCGTAGCTGAGAAAAGCAACTGCGCTACCGGCTCCTGTCGGGCAGGTAATCAGCCAACCACCGGGTTAGCGAGGTTCTTACCGAGAATCAAGGAGAGACAAATGAGCATGAAGCGCATATTCACAGTGGTAGTGACTTTTTTTCTGGTTGTTGGCGGTATCTCTCCGGCCATGGCGCAAACCAGTAAGGGAATTATTACGGGCACGGTGCGAGATAAGTCGGGCGCGGTCGTTCCGGCGGCCAGGGTCAGAGTCACTTCGCAGGATACGGGAGAGGCACGCAGCGTGGCGGCCGATGACCGCGGGACGTTTCGCGTGGAGGCGGTCAACTCCGGGCATTACACGATCGAGGTGAATGCGGAGGGTTTTGAACTATCGAATGTGCGGAATTTGAATGTGCTGCCCTCGGTTGTAACCACCTACGACCCGGTGCTTACGATTGGCGCGGTATCCCAGACCGTAGTGGTCGAAGCGAATACCAATACGATCAACACGGATAATGGCCAGCTTTCGAGCACGGTGAGCACGGCGGAGCTCGCCAAGGTTCCCATCTTTACATTGAATCCGATTGAGTTATTGCAGACCGTTCCCGGGGTTCAGATCGTCGACCAGAATCTGGGCCTGGGCGGGGTGGGAGGGAATTTCGAACAGATCGAGGTGAACGGCGCCCGGCCGCGAAGCAACAACTTCATGATGGATGGCCAGGACATCAACGACATCGGCATTGGCGGACAGGCATTCAGCATTCAGATTCCCGATGCGTATCAGAGCGTCACAGCGCTGACCAATTCCGCGTCGGCCGAATATGGACGTTCTGGAGGCGCGGTGGTCAATCTGATCACCAAGGCGGGGACAAACCAGTTCCATGGCGATGTGTGGGAGCTGTACACGGGATCAGGGCTCGATTCTTTGGACGGTATTACGCGTCAAGGCAAACCTTACGCCTCCAATCCGAAGGCGCGATACGATCAACACCAGTTTGGTTTCACGGCAGGCGGCCCAATCTGGAAGAATAAGCTTTATGGATTTGGAGCGCTGCAGCTGGCCCGTTTTTACGGCCATTCGCAGCCTGGCGCGGTGGAATTGCCGGACGCGGAGGGTTATGCGCAACTGACGGCGATCGGGGGGCCGCAGGTGGCTCTGCTCCAGAGTCTTCTCTCCGGAGGAGCTTATCTGAGCGCCTACACCAATATCGGCGCGGCCAATGCCTACAAGATCAGCCCGCGCGCCGGCTGCACGGCGGGATGTTCCATCAGCACAGCACTTTTTGAACGCCCTCCTGTGCCGCAACAGGAGCCGGAGACCCAATGGATCTACCGCATCGACTTCATGCCGTGGGCGAAGGATTCGTTCAGCGTGCGCTATCTGCATGACCGAGCCAACTTCAATCCGGATTTACAGCTGAATACATCCGGCCTGCCGGGTTTCGATGTGGAGGTAGGCGGTCCATCCGATGTGGGTCAGGGTACGTGGACCCATATTTTTTCAGCGCATCTGATCAATGAATTTCGAGCATCGGAGACTCGGGTAAATTTTCTCTTCCAGCCGACGCCGGAGACTTTGGCGAATCCGCTCTCGAAGAAGTTCAATATTACTTTCAGCGGACAGGGGTTCGGCGGCTCACTGAGCCCGCTGGGGATCTCGCAGAATGTTCCGCAGGGAAGCAATGAGGAGCTATATCAGTTCCAGGACACGGTGAGCTGGACCCGCGGCCGTCATACGGTTCGTGTGGGCGCAGACATAGGGCGGCAGATTGAGACAGATGTCGTTGCGCAGAATGCCCTTGGCGGGCTTATCTTCGCTGCGGGCGGAGCTCTCTCTCCCCTGGATAACTTTCTCGACAACTTCCTGGGAGCATCGGGTTCCGCGAGTATCACTTTCGGTCCGACCCGCATCGATCCGCATAGCTGGAAGAGCGCAGTGTTCGTCCAGGATGACATCAAGTTGACCTCGGATCTGACCGTCAATGCGGGCTTGCGGTACGACTATCTGACGGCGCCGGAAAATTCGCTGCAATTTCCTGCGGTCGATTTGAAGAACCCATTCGCGCCGATTAATACGGTGGTCAGGGTCAAGAGCGACACCAATAACCTTGGTCCGCGGTTCGGGTTTGCGTGGAATCCCCACCAGAGCCTCTTCAAGGATGGCCAGACTGTCTTTCATGGCGGCATTGGGGTTTTTTATGACACGGACTTCACCAACATCGCCACCAATGGCGCGCAGTCTTCGCCGAACGCTCCTACAGGGCTGCTGACCACGACGGCCGATCGCGGACTGGCGAATGCCACTACGTTGCTGGGCACGATCTCTCCGACGTTGAGCCCGATGTCCTCGGTTCAGAGCGTGGCGAGCGATCTGGTGAACCCTCTCACCTGGCAATGGAACTTCGGAGTTGAGCGGCAACTGCCCGCCCAGGTGAAACTGACGGTGAATTATGTTGGAAATCATGGTTCGCAGCTGTATGCCAACCAGCAATTCAACTACTTCGCGGGCGGATCCAGGATCAACCCGGCGCGAAATGCTATCAACCTTCGCGCTAACCGCGCCGACTCGGAGTACAACAGTCTGCAGACGGAGGTCTCCCGGCAGTTCTCCCGCGGGCTGTTCTTCCGCGTAGCCTATACGTATGGGAAAGATCTGGACGACGCGTCCGATGTGTTTGGGACGTTTGCGGCACCTACTTCGTACTCGGCGAACCTTTCCGGTAATGGGCTCGGGCAGGATTGGGGTCCTTCGGTGTGGGATCACCGTCACTATGTATCGTTCAGCTACTCGTGGACGCCTGTGGGCTTCCGTTCGGATAATGCGGGCGCGGATCTGTTGTACAGCGCCTTTACCCGGCATATCAGCATCTCCGGGACGACACAGCTTCAATCCGGATATCACAGCACGTTCAATGTCAGCGGCCTGGATACGAATGGCGATGGGAGCGCAGCCAACGACCGGCCACTGGTAGGGAACGTGCACAAGCCGATCGATACCGCCGGCTTTGACGGATCTTATTTGGGAGGAACACCGGGGGTGTATTACGATGCCGTGACCGGGAATCCCACCACGCCCGATAACGTTCACTGGCTTGTTCCCAACGGGCCGCAGTTCACGACTCAGGAGGTGGGACGCAACAGTTTCGTGAATCCGAATTCGCAGTTCTGGAACATTGCCGTGGAAAAAGACGTTCCGTCCACCTGGCTTCACTTCGAACGAGGCATGTTCGTCTTCCGGGTGGAGGCGCAGAACTTCACGAACCATAACAATATCGGTCCTCTCGATATCAACCTGCTCGATATCGGCACAACGAGCTACCTGAATAAGCAGAATGCGGTTGAACCGACGTTCCGTCACCTGTTGCTCTGGGCAAAGTTCAGGTTCTGACGGACATTCGCGATTTCGCACGGGCCGGAAGCCTGCTTCCGGCCCTCTCTCTTTTAAGTGGGCAGATTTGTGACGAACGAACGGAATCTTTCCGCCAACGGCGCGCAAGATCGGCTAAGGGCCGTTTCGTGAAGGTCGGCGCAGGTTTTCGGCGGAACTATGTCGATCACCATTGCGTAGTGATTCACGTCTAGTTGACACCAGAGACACATTCACGGGCCCACGAAGTACAAGCTGCCGCATCGAGATCAGGGAGGGAGCCATGATACCTGTCATGTGGAAGACCATCCGCCGTTTCGGAGTTCCTGTCTGTATGCTTGCATCCGCATTCTGGACTATTGGGATTGCCGGCGCGGATACGGGAGCGGGGGGCGATGTGAGTCGCGTGCGCGCCCTTGCAGAACAGGGATCGATCAGCGACGAGATTACGCTGGCGGGAGATTACTTTGCGGGCAAGGGCGTTCCGCAGGATGTGAAGATGGCGGCTCACTGGTACGAGAAGGCGGCGGGGTTCGGGGATCCCGCATCCGAGAACCAGATCGGCTACTTCTACCAGGCTGGAATTGGAGTTCAGCAGGACTCGAAACGCGCTCTCCACTGGTATCAGCTCTCCGCTGCATCCGGGTTTGCCATAGCCAAGGTCAATCTGGCGATCGTCTACCTCTACGGGCTTGGTGTGGCGGAGAACGACGGCTTTGCCGTGCGGCTGCTGACGCAGGCCTTCGAGGAAGGCAACGGTACAGCCGCAACGTATCTGGGCGACCTTTACTACTTCGGCAAGGGAGTGAAGCAGGATAAGGCGGTTGCAGAGAGATGGTTTGAATCGGGGGTGAACTTGCATGATCCGATGGCGGCATACAATCTGGGAACGTTCTATTCGGTGAATACGGACCATGTGCATGATCTTGCCAAGGCGGCGGGGTTGCTGCGTCAGGCAGCCGATGGGGGGATGGTGCCGGCGATGCATTCGCTTGGGCTCCTCCTGGTGAACCATCCTGAGTTGAAGCAGACTCCACAGCAAAGCCGCACCCTGCTGGAGACGGCGGCAAACGGGGGAAGCTGGAAGTCCTCTGTGGTGCTGGGCATTTTGTCTCGCGATGGGCGGGGGGTCCCGGTTGACTACAAAGATGCTTATTTTCATTTCCGCCTCGCGATTTTGCAGGGCGGACCAGAGGTGGACCACTTCCTTCGACGGGATATGGAAGTTCTTGCGGCAAAGATTGGCGATGTGGGGCGGAAATCGGCTGGCATGGCCGCGGATACGTGGTTCCACGAGCATCCCCTCAACCTTGTCTTCGTATATAAAAACAGGGCCGCGAAGAAGAACTTTCCAGAGACAGCAATGACCTATGCTTCCGATGGATCGTTTGCGGGCCAACTGGTTCCGCTCTCGAGCTCTTGAAGAAATTATGACACTGCAAGTTGCACAGAAAGCGTAGGGTGCCCAGACTGAACTTGTTTCCTGCAGGAAGAGATCGTAAGGTGCCGTCGTTTCTGCACCCTGTCACCTTCGTGGGAGCGTTCACGTTGCTGGGGATGTTGTTCGCGTTGCAGGAGTGGGTGAGCCTGCGCTCATGGAATAACCATATCCTGGTCACGCTGAAGATGGTGATGGCAGCGTGGTGCGTTCATTATTTTCTGTGGGGGGTGATTTGCTGGATGTTGTGGTGGCGGCTCCGGCAACAGATCCAGAAAGCCGGCTGGTTTTCGATCGTAGCGCATTTCCTGCCCTTGAGCGTGGCGCTAAGCGTTCTGGAGGAGATTATCTGGGTCTCGATTTTTCCTCAGTTGCCGCTTGGGCTGCCGCGGATGGCCTTCTGGCATCGAGTTGCATTTCATCTGGATGCAGACCTGATGGACAACCTGGTTATCTTCTGGACTGGTTTTCTTCTGCTTCGCGGCGTCGGCTATTATCAGCTCTATCGCGAAAAGGAGTATGCAACTGTCCAGTTGGAGACACAATTCGCCAATGCGCAGCTGCGGGCGCTGCGCATGCAGCTGAATCCACACTTTCTTTTCAACACGATG
The DNA here is from genome assembly GCA_036267495.1 of Edaphobacter sp. GTDB lineage: Bacteria > Acidobacteriota > Terriglobia > Terriglobales > Acidobacteriaceae > Edaphobacter. Next base: position 29,762 of record DATAVY010000238.1, on the reverse strand, counting down.
AACAGCATCTCCAGCCTGATGCAGACGGACATTGCGGCAGCCGACAAGATGCTGGAACAACTTTGCAGCCTGTTGCGTATAACGCTGGAGCGCGGCGACGTGCAGTTGATTCCACTGAGCGATGAAATGGAATTCATAGAAATGTACCTGGCGATGCAGGACCGCCGATTCACCGGCCGTGTGCGGCAGGAGATATGCGTCGAGCCGGATCTGTACGACGCGCTGGTGCCAGCCATGCTGCTGCAGCCGGTTATCGAGAACGCCTATACGCACGGTCTTTCGCGGCTGGACCACGATGGTTTGATTGTTGTGGATGTGCGCCGCCATAACTCGACGCTGACCATCAGCGTGGTGAACAGCGGGCTCGGCCTGCGTCCCGAGGCGCTGAATGGCGATGGACGAAGAGGAGTTGGACTGGCCAATGTAAGAGACCGCATGCAGTTGCATTATGGGAGTCATCATGCCTTCCACATCGAGGAGCTGACACACGGTAAGGTACGTGTGACGTTAGCGCTTCCCTTGCAGTTCTCAGAACGTCCAACCGAAAAGCTGACAGGATATGGTGTGTGATGATTCCAACTGTTTTGGCAGATGATGAGGTGCTTGCTCGACAAAAATTGCGGCAGCTTCTCCGGGATGAGCGAGAGATCGAGGTTGTCGGCGAGGGAATGACCGCGGCGGAGACGATCGACCTGGTGCGGGCTACGAGACCGCAGCTGCTTTTTCTGGATATCCAGATGCCGGGCATGGACGGCTTCGATATCGCTACGGAACTTTGCTCGGGAAAGATTGAGCCTGCCCCGCATATCATTTTCACCACGGCGCATGACCAGTACGCGTTGCGAGCCTTTGAAATTCACGCGATCGATTATCTTCTGAAGCCATTCACGCGCGAGCGCCTGTCTTCGGCTGTGGAGCGCGCCCGGAAGGTGATATCGCTGGGCAATCAGCAGATGACGGCGGGGTCGTCGGCATCTCGAAACGGAAACCGGTATACGACGCGAATTGTCTTCAAATCGCGGGGAAGAATTGTTTTTCTTCCCGTGTCCGACATTCGCTGGATCAGCGCAGAGGAAAATTACGTTCGCATCAGCACCCAGGGCGAGTCGCATCTACTTCGCGAAACGATGGCTCATCTGGAAGAGAAGCTCGACCCGGAGATGTTTTTACGCGTGCACCGTTCTTCCATCGTCAACCTGCAGCATGTGAAGGAAGTGCGCACCGAAACTGACGGCGAATATGCCGTTGTGCTGGTGAATGGGGAGAAGCTGACGATGAGCCGCGGCTATCGTTCCCGGATCAATGAGTGGCTCACTCATAGCTGATGAGTCTATGAATTCCTGCAGATCGAGGATCGCGATCCGCTAAATACATGGTGACGAACGGGCAAACGGCGAGGCGCTGCGCGCGTTGATCCCCACTAATGTTATTTCGCCGCAGAATTCCGAAATTCGGACGCGTTATTAATCAATTGACGCAAATTCATAGATCCGCTGGCGAAATGAAATTTTCTAAAGTTGCTTCAAGATGATTTCTCAAAAATCGTCCTGTGAAACAATCCATTCGCCCCTGATGGCGCGCTACGGTCACATTGTCTCTGGGAGTCTTCCATTCGGAGAAAGAAGTGCTTTCTTCTTTCATAGGAAGGACGGGAGGGCGAAAATGGAGCAGGGCATTTTATACAGTCCATCGATGCCGATGATGGCTCGAGAACGGCAGACTCATACTATTGCTCTCGCATACAGAGTTGAGGCTGCGAGCACCCGGGTGATCTTCGCGCTGAGCATGCCGGAGTACATCGAAGCCTGGTTACAGGCGCCAAATGCGGACGGTTTGCAGTTGACTTTCCATTACCTCACACAGGAAGCTTTCGGCATCGAACTCTATTGCGCTGAGAGGCTTCAGACAAGCATTCACAGTTCATGCCGGATTGTGAGCGCCAATCAGGTTCAGTACAAGTGGAAGACAATCTCTTCGATTGCCGTCAGCGAGACCGCGGTCGATCTGCAGATCCGAAACAGTTCAGGCGGATGTATCTTGGGTCTTCAACATAGCGGATTCAGAGATACTCAAGAAAGCGCCTGGTATTGCCGGATGTGGCAGGAATCCCTGGCCGGCCTGGGCAGGTTGATGAGAAAGGATTGAGGGTGATGCTTCGCAACTCCTGCCTCACATCGACGAAAACCTTAATATTTCGGATCGTGGTTCGGTCGATAGTCCTCGCCAAATTTGTTCTTGTGATTTGCCAACGGATCGGTTTTCTCCTGGAGCGTTATCTCGCCGAGATGTACCGGCTCGTTGGCAACCTGCACGATTTTGCCTGAGATATCCGGATTGGAAGGCTGGCCGTTCTCGCTCCATAGATTCAAACGATAGCTGCCGGGAGGCACGTTGTGCAGAACGACCACACCGTTCTCGCCTGAAATCCCGTAGTAGGGAGTACTGAGCGCCAGCACGACTGCACCCATTTCGGGATGGATATTGCAGAAGATGTAGGAGACTCCTTCGCGGTCAAATCGCACGGATCGGCTCGTTCCCGATTCATAGAGTCCAAGGTCGAAGCGCCTGCCATTGAACAACGAGAATACGTTGTGAAAGAAGGGGTCCTGATTAGGAAATTCGACTTGACTGCCTGTAGGCACGACGAGCAGATGCGGAGTGAACATCTTGTTTTTTTGAACCAGCCGATAGGATGTCTGTCGCGCCGGGATCATGGAGATCACGCCGCCGGGTTTTACAGGCGATAACCATATGACGACATCCGCTGCACTGCGCGCATCTGTGTGCTTCCTGGCCGCAGAGGGGGAGGGGGCGCGCATCAGAATCTTTCCGGATAGCTCGACACCCTGCCCATGCAGTTGTTGCAGGGACAATCCCATGAGAAGCAACCAGCATCCAAAGATCGTAGAACGTTCCAAGCTGCGCACTATTCTGTCTCCTAGAACTGATATCCCGCGGAAAGAGTGAAGACATCGGCGGTGTTGACGGCGCCATGGATGGGCCAGGTCCAGATCCTGCGGTATTCCGGGGAAAGGATCAGGTAGGTTTTGGGGCGAAAGATCAGATTGCCGAAGACCATTTTATTGCGTGCGCGCAATTGCGTCGGGGTTGGATTCGGCGGAAAGACGATCGAATGGAAATCGCCGGCGAAGCCGTCGTCGAGTCCGATGGCTGCGTTTGCTTCCAGCGACTGGCTGAAGCGAGTCTTGAACTGGGTCCATCCTCCGATGGCGTCCAGGCCACGGTAGGCGAATGCGCCGGTGATGGGATTGGTGCCGAATAATGCGTCCTTGTAAACGCCGCCGCCAAAGCCTCCGAGAGCCCGGCCGCGATAGCCTTCTCCGCTGACCTCGAAACGATCGGATAGGGGAACCAGCCAGTCCGTGGTGACTGCCCAGGAGTCGACACTTTCGTTACCGGAGTAGCTCTGGCGGCTATAGTAGCCGCTCAATCCAATTTGAAGCGGATGCTCCCCTTTATGGGTACTGAACGACACGCGCGATTCATAGCCGGGCTGCTTGGATGCTTCGCCGGCGCTGGGAGAGCGGACAAGCTCGCTGGTGCTGTAACCCGCAGCGGGAGGATCCCACAGTCCGAATTCAAACTGGACCCGCCGCCCGGATGGCAGTGGGACCTGGTGGGTGTACTTCAACTGCGGTGACCAGGCCCATAGATTCCCGGCTCCGGCCAGCGCCGGCACAGCGATGGTCGCATAGGAGGTAGGCGACAGCGGAGAGATGAGAGGCACCACCATGCCGGCTTGAATAGAATCGTTGTCCCAATCGAGGTTAATGCTTGCAGTACGCATGCGGACGATTCCGGCCGAGGTCCCATAGCTGGTGTAGGCGAGGCCGCCGAAAAAATCGAAATCGATGCTGGCCGAAGATTTCGCTCCGGCGATCCTGGGGCCATAGCCTTCAATCCCGAGGATCGTCTGACGTAATCCAGCGCCTGCACTGCCGTTGCCGATCGTATTTCCCTGATTGCCGAGGGCTACTTCGGGAAGGTCGAGGTCATCGACACCGCCTAGATTGATAAACGAATTGAACAAGAGCAGGCCTGAGAGGTGAATAGGATATTTTGAGCTGCTTTCTACCTTGGTCTGATCGTGCAGCTTCACCTGGGCTTCAATGGTTTGTTGCTCCTCCTGCAAGCCTTCGATGGTTGCGGCGGCGGACTTGGCTGTGTTTACGGCGGCCCCGGGAACTGGCGGTTCCGAAGCGAGGGGTTGAGTCGAGGCGAGTTGTTTTTTAATTTGCGCGAGTTCTTCGCGGAGCTGTTCAATCTCCTGTTGCGATTGCTGGAGCTGCTGGTGGGTTGTTGCTAGAGCCGACGAGATCGTCTCCAGTTTTCTTTCCAGCTCAGCCGAATGCGTCTCGGTTGCGGAAGAAGATGGCGACGCAGAGACGGGAGCAGTCGCAGAGGACTGAGCATTCAAGGGGAGCGATAGCGCAGCCAGCAGCAGGCAAGTGAAGAGTTGCCAACGAATATCTCTCATTCCTAGCCTCCTCCGTTTGCCGGCGCATACGCGGGCGAAGTTTTTCCTTCGACTAAAACACCGAGTGCCTGCAAGGACGCTTTGGGCAGAGTGATGGTGAAAAGAGTCTCTCCTTCCGTCGTCTGGCCGAGAGTGATCCCGCCGCCATGCTCTTGCGCAATCTGTTGGGCCAGAGTCAATCCAAGTCCAATTCCACTCTCTCTCGCTTCGCTGACAAACGGCAGAAAGATTTTCTGACGTATGGACGCGGGAACGCCGGGACCGTTATCGGCAATGTTAATACCGATGGCGTTGTCATCTTCGAACACGGTAAGTGTCACCGTGGGAGAGCCCTTACCGCGCTTGGCCGCTTGACAAGCATTGAGCAACAGATTGTAAACTGCGCGGCCCAATTTCTTTGAGTCGACCCACGCCTCGAGCGAAGACAGGCCGCTGAGTGCAATCTTGACGTCGCGGCTTCCGGGATGAGATCGAACCATGCCTACGGCCCTCTGAATCATGAGTGCGATCGATTCAAACTCGGGGTGTAACGCTCGTCCAGTCTGAGTAAAGAGCAAGAGCGATTCAAGGAGATCGGTCATTCCCTGGACGGCGGTCTGGACCTCGAGCATCAGCTCTTCGCGTTCTGGCTGAGAGATGTTTCCGTCGCTCATGAACTCTGCATTGGCATACATGGCAGAGAGGTAGTGTCTCAAATCGTGCGAGATCGAACTCGCCATTCTGCCAATGGTCGCAAGCCTCTCCGAATCGAGCAGCTCTTTCTGAGTACGCCGCAACTGAATGCGCATGCGTTCAAAAGCCCTGCTCAGCTCCCTTATCTCTTCGGCTCCGTCTTCGCTGAGTTGATAATCAAAATTTCCCTGTGCCAGAGCCCGGGTTCCACCGACCAGCGTTTCAATAGGCCGCGTCAGGGTGCGGGAGATCGAGACAAGCATTCCGGTGCCGGCAATAAGAGCGAGAAGCGCCAGGGTGAGCACCCACCGGTTCACCCGATCGACGAGCTGTGTGGCGCCTTCGAAGGATTTCAAGACGACAATTTGAGGCACTTGAATCGAGCTCTCCTGGCCGCCGGACATGGTAAGGCGCTCCGATGCGGCGAGATAGTCGATCGATCCGAGCTGGATCTTCTTGTTCTGGGTAGGCAATTGCAGCAATTCCCCGCCGCGCGCAACGAGCTGCTGCTGGAGATCCCGATCGAGCGTACTGACGACTACTTTTCCGTCGACGGTAAAGGTGACCTCTGCCGCGGCAGCTTCGCTGACAGCCTGTGCGACGTGCTCGTCGATGGCATAACCCACGGAGACAAAACCGAGAAGGGTTCCGTGTTCCTTCGGTCCAAAGTAAAGGGGCTGCGTTGATATTTCAAAGACTCGGTCATTGAGAGCAAGCAGGGTCGGATCCTGCTTCTGGAAATCCGCTTCGAGCGCATGGGCAACGCCGGTCCGGTCCAGCGCAGCGCCTCGATTGTAGACGGCTATCAATTTTCCATTTTGATTGAGCAGAGCAAAAAAATCGGAGCCACTCACTTGCCAGAACTCGGCTCCGCCATCTTCGATCGTTCTGGGATCGTAGGTGGTCATTAGGGATTTCAAGCTCGGCAGGTTTGCCAGAAGGCCAGACTCACGTGCAAGCAGCTCCCGCTGCTGACGTTGAAAATTCCGGTAAGTTTTTACTGAATGCTGAAGGTCGGACGCGAGATTGGTCTGGGTCTGCTGTTCAACAATAGTCCGGATGACCAGAAGACTTAGCAGGGTACATCCGAACGACAGGACGAGGAGAGGGATCAGCAGCGTCGTCCTCATCCGCAGCCTGTCCATCAGTTTCGTCCTCCCATGCGCATCGGCGATGTCAATTTCCGCGGACGAATTTATAGCCTATACCATGAATGGTGCGAAAGTAGACAGGTTTTGAAGGATCAGCCTCTAATTTCTGCCGTAACTTCATGATGTGGTTATCAACCGTGCGGGTGGTCGGGTAGGAGGTGTAGTTCCACACATCGTTCAGCAGTTCTTCGCGCGTGATAACCCTTTCCGCATGCTCGACGAAGTACTGCAGGAGTTTGATCTCGTGTGCGGTGAGGAGCACAGGCACGCCATCCTTGAAGACTTCCATGCCGGAGAAGTCGGCCGTGACATTTCCGAAACTGACGTGAGTGTTAGTGGCGGGCTTCTGTGTCCGGCGAATTGCCGCCTGTACCCGCGCCATCAACTCGCGAGGGCTGAACGGCTTCGTCACGTAATCGTCGGCGCCGAGCTCGAGTAAGAGTACCTTGTCCGCTACTTCGGAAACTGCGCTCAGAACGACAACAGGGGTGTTCGCAGACCAGCTCTTGATTCCTTTGCAGACCTCCAGCCCCGACATACTTGGCAGCATGAGATCGAGAACCACGCCGGCAGGCTTCAAACTCTTGCAGCTGGCCAGCCCCTGTGCACCGTCGCCGGTGACGTGAACCTCATAGCCCTCCGTCGTGAACTGCCGATGAAGCGCCTTTTGAATTCGTGGGTCATCCTCAATTACTAAAATCAGGCTCACTGTTTTTCCTCGGAGAAATGGTGGTCTCGCGTTGCTGGGTATCCATGTCCGATCATTTTATATAGATACACGGTTCCTGATCTGGGGAATGTCGGCAAGCTATTGATTTATATTGTGAAATGACAAAGCCGCGACATCTCGGAGACATCTTCTTCTCCATCGCGGCTCCTAGAAGATAACTATTCGATGATGCGATGGCGACAGAGGGCGGTGAACCGCAGCGCCCGTCCGCAGTCGCTTGAATAAATCAACGTCTTTGAATCCGATTCCCAGACAGGCTCGACGTTATTGCAGTCTGCCGGTGTGAGTTTGGCGGTCGTTCCGCTGCGCAAGTCGCGCAGCCAGAGATGCCAGTTCCCACTTTGCAGCTTGTTGTAAGCGAGCCAGCGACCGTCCGGGGAGATTGCAGGATATCGAGCTTCATCCAAATTCAATGAACTGACGACACCCGCCTGACTGATGAGAAATAGCCGAGGGTATTCGCGATTGCGTTCTGCAGAAAAGATAAGCGAGCCATTCGGAAGAAAGGACATCTCAAGCACATTGAACTCAGCAGAAGTGAGAACCTTATCTGTCCCGCTGGATTGATCCAGAGCACGGACCCAGAGAGAAGCGCGGCCGTGATCTTCGCGTAAGTACGCCAACCATCTGCCATCGGGGGAGGCGACCGGAAATTCGGCTTGAGGAATCGGTTCCCTGCCGCGAGCGTCCGCAACAATTGTCGATTCGCGTGTTGCATGCTCGGTCCATCGTTCGGCAGAGGTCGCGGTTATTGCCAGCTGGTCGACCTTACCCGAATCAAAATGCACGTCCTCATCGTTCTGGGATGCGGTACGGTAACCCGCAGGTGACATCGCGGTAAAAAGTATGGCGTCGTTTTGAACTGCGGGACCATTCGCCTGCAGCATGTCGATAGCTGTTGGAAGTCGCCATTGATAATCCGCATAAAGTCCGTTCTGGTGGCGAAGTTCCGAGCCAATGTTAAGGAGCAGCAAAAGCAGGAAAGCTGCCCCCCATAACCACGTGTCGACGGGACGCCTCGCATTGCGTCGTTGCGTGGCGATCAACCAGTAAACGAAGAGGCAAAGCAAAACAATCAAATATAACCGGGGCACCCTGAAGAGGGTCAACCGCGATGCTTCTCCGAGCGACTTCCATCCTGGATGTCCAATGGCTGCATAAAGCAGGAGCAGCACAGCCACTCCCGCCCTACCCGCCTTCTCCTGTGCCGCCTTCCACATAAGACAAACAGGCAATATCAAAAGAGTGAAATGATAACTGGCGGGAGCAGTTGAAATAGCCAAGCTGGCAATCAGAACGGCAGACCATTCGAGCTGCAATCGTCTAGCATCGTTGTTTTCCGGATCAGCCAGCAACAATGCTGGAGCGAACAACAGAGTCTGAGCCAGAGGAAAGAATAGGGCAAACATCCAGGCGGCATGAATCGTTGGATATGGATTCCACTGCGGTTCGTAGACGAACAGCCTATGAAACAGAGTGGTAATGGAGCCGCTTGACAGGTCGTATGGATTGAGCCCTTCGCCACGCAATGCCCAGGGCAAAACCTGACTGACAAATACGCGGTTGGTTTGCCAGCCAAAGACCGCGATTGATGCGATCGCTGCGCCTACACTACCGAGAACTCCGCCGGTGAGCGCTCTAAAATCCTTCTTACGCAGAAAATATCCAAGATACAGTAATGGGAACAGCTTCAGACCAAAAGCAACTCCTATAAGGAGTCCGGACACTAATCGCTTTTTCCTGACATAGCACCAGCATGCCAACGTCAGAATAAATAAAAGCAGAACATAGTACTGCCCAAAGAGAAAATTCTTGTGCAGGGGGACGCTCAAGAAAAAGACGATTAGAATATGTCTCCATGGTTGCCTGGTTAGCGAGCGTAAAAGCACCGCGATTGGAATTAACAGGGCAAGGTTCAGTATGAGCCAGCCGCGCTTTGCTGTTAGTGGGCCAAATCCTGCAAAAGGCTGCATAACCAGAGCGGAAAAGGGTGTAATTGCCACCAGCCCTACCATTTTCCGATCGATTTCGCGATGATCTTTTTGGCGTTGCAACCATATCCATTCATAGATTCGGGAGGTATCGATGCCTTCCCGAGCCAGGCGCGCCGTCAAATAGTAGTTTGGAAAATCTGTATTTAGAGTTTTCCACGCTGCCCGCAATGGATGAAGCCCAGCATATGCAGCCATCGAAACGATCAAAAGCCACTGTACAACCATCATCCAGGTTGCGCCAGCCGGCGCGGACGACTGCCTCTGCCCCCACTTGTCGGAGCTAGTCAATCGCTGATTCACCTAGACAGCACCTATCCCATGTACCACAGCGGTTATCGTGCGCAGGATAATGGCGCAATCTAAAAAGAAATTGCGATTGTGGATATAATGAAGATCGTATTGAATATTTTCGTGAATTGGAAATGCGCGGGCGGGACTTATCTGCCATAAGCCTGTTATTCCCGGCCTGACTGCGAATCTCTCATATTCAACAGAGCGATACAAGTTAACAATAAACGGCATCTCCGGCCGCGGACCTACCATGCTCATTTCACCTTTGAGGACATTGATGAGTTGCGGCAGTTCGTCGACGCTCAGTCTGCGAATCATGCGGCCAATGCGGGTAAGCCGCTTATCCGCGGCACTCTGCGGGGAGACCGCATATTTCGCTACATCCGATCTCATGCTCCTGAACTTCCATAAGACAAATTCGTTGCCGTCTTTGCCGATTCTACGATGCCGAAAGAATACCGGGCCGGGCGAATCTACTTTGATCAGAATAGCGATCAGTAGAAATAAGGGAGACAAGATAACCAGGAGAGAAAAGCAGCCTAAGACATCGCACGTACGTTTTAGAGCAGGAGAACTTTTCAGATCCGACCTATAATTCTCGAGCGACCGGCGTGAAGCTGTTCGAAGAGATTCCCAGCACCCTTGCCGAACTTCGGAACCGCGGAGCAGCCACACGCCGAGATCGAGCCGCGCGAGCGCCGATTGAGACTGGCGCTCAGCGACCTGCAGATTAATAGGCCTCTGAAGCACAGTTCTATTCAGCGACACGATTGGAAGTACGCCATCGCTGGAAGCCGCATCATGAGGGATAGTGTTTTCTCGCAAGAGATTGTGGCCAACGTCATCCCACGAGGGAACATGATCATAGATCTGCGGGGTCGCTACCGCTTGCGAAGCTGCGGTTGCCCCTGATGACTCAGAATTGTTCATTGATTGCCTTCATGAGGTTGCTCGGGGAATGAGTGACTCAGCCATCGTCACGAAATCCTATTCACAACGGATCACTCACCGAACTTAACGTGATCGAACGCGTATGGTTCGTGCTGTTGCGTAGCCGTCGCGAGCGCATAGGGTTTCAGGCGGAGAATCTGCAAAAGTGAGTAGACAATAAATAGGGGATTATTCAGGAGATATCGTTTCCATAGCCGTGACGGTTCTTGTAATAAACGATGCAGCCACTGCAACCCGGCCCGTTTAACCCAGTTGGGACTATCTTTAATTGCGCCGGTATGGAATAGAAACGCAGCGCCAACGCCTATCATCAGCTTTGTATCGAGCATCGGTAGATACTGCGCCATAAAGCATTCCTGTTTGGGAGTGCTCAGGCCAACCCAGATAATGTCCGGTTGCAACGCACGAATTTTTTCGACAAAGCCGCTTTCTTCCTCGGTAGTCATCTCCCGAAAGGGAGGCGAATAGGTTCCTGCAATTTTTACCCAGGGGAACCGCCCCAACATCTCACCGCGCAGTCGCTCGGCAGTTCCCTCCTCCCCCCCGCAAAAGAAGTGAACGCACTCGCGAAACTCCGCGCTACCGAGAATCCCGATCATCAGGTCGGGACCGAACACTCTGTGCATCGCGCGAAAACCTTGCCAACGACCCATCCAGACTGCAGGCATTCCATCGGGAGCGACCAGCAAAGCCCGGGTAAAAATGGATTTCAGACTCCGATTTCGTTGAGCCTCCATAATCCCGTGAACTCCCGCCAAACATACGTAGCCCTTGGTGTTTTCTTGCAGGTGAGCATGCAAAATGGACGTGGCGAGACTCATATCAATGGCATGGATCCCAACTCCCAGTACGTTGGCACGCTCAAGCTGTTGCACAGCCAATTTCCTTTTCACCTGCGACGCCATTTGGGTTCACTTTTATCAAGCGGCTATACAGAGTCGCGTATTCCTGAGCGATTTTTTCGATAGAAAACCTCCCGCGCTTCTCCATTGATCTTGCTGGTTCAGCCAATGCGCAGCAGATTGCAGCGGCCAGTGCGGACGATCTCGACTCCGCGTGCAGATCGAAATAGTGGCAGGTCTTCCCGCCAATCTCGCGGAATACGGGTATATCGGAACACACCACGCGACTTCCACAAAGCAATCCCTCCACTAGAGTTAGCCCACGACCTTCTACCAGCGAAGGTATTATTAATGCCTCACAGTTCTCGTAGAGCCACCTCAACTCACCATCGCTTACCTCACCGATTAGCCTGACTGTGGTTTCAAGCGCTCTTCGCTTGAGATCGAATTTGACTTCAACTGCCTCGGGACCCTGGTCTATTACCAAGACGAGGAAAGTCCCCTTATCAATTTGTTTTTCTCTCAACAGATTGCCGAAAACCTCAAGCATCAGTGGAATGTCTTTGGCTGCGCGATGTTGCGCGATCATCAGAATGAACTGACCCGTATCACATTCCGGCCGCCTAGCCTCGTCGCATTGAATTGCAGGGCAGTCGCCAACCACTACACCTTTTCTCTGAGCGATCCGCGGGAAGCGCGTCTTCAATGCGTTCCTTGATGCTTCCGTCGCGCAGGTCACGCAATCGACTTCCATCAAGCAGCGATGAAAAAACACTCGGTTAAAGAAATCGTCGGGAAAGCCGAAATTGTCAGACGCATCGCAAGGCTTTAAATCATGCAGTGAAACAACGATGGGCCGCCGTAACACACTTCTTCTTACAGGGACCGGAGATGCTAAATGAATCACGTCAGCGGCAATATTCTCGGCAAGGCGGGGCAGTTCATGCAGGTGCCACAGGCTTCGTGCGAATGGATTGTTGGGAATGTCGACGGGGACGATGGTTGTTCGTGTGTCGTCGAGCTTGAATTGGCGCCGGAAATATAATTCCTGCCATTTTCCTATTGCCAAGGTGACGCGGATCTCTTCCTTCGAGCTGGCTGCACAACGAACAAGGTCATAGGCAAAGTTACAAATCCTCGACGGCCTCGCGGCAGACGACATTGCAGTAACTAGCAGGTTCATAGGAGAATTACATCCCGCCTTGATTGAGGTTACCGGGACGCAAATCGCTCCAGATAGTAACCTCTCAGCAGCTTTTCCGAATACCGTCGAATACAGGCGAGCAGCCGTAACATAGAAAGAACCATAGCTCTCAGTTGCGGCGAGCGGAGGCCGCGGAGACCAGGGGCAGCGGCAAGAACAATTTTCTGGTGTTCCGTCCGTTGCTTGCCGGCGGCACTGCAGGTTTTACTGTTTGGCTGAAGCCTGAAATCGGCAAGCAGCCTTGGAATGTGCATGAAACGATAGCCGCGCTGCGACAGCCGTATAAAGAACTCCAGGTCCATCGCATAGTGAAGCTTTTCATCCAGCCAGTTCTCTTCGTCGAAGATTCGACGCCTGAAAAAGGTTGTGGTAGTTGGAATATAGAGAACACGGTGATAGTGAAGAATAAATGCGCTGAAGTCGATCTCTCGTCGAATTGCTATCGTTTCACCCGACTCGTCTACTACGAGGTAGTCCCCATAGATCACATCAACTTCCGGATACGTCTGAAAAGTATGCGCGACGTACTCGAAACAGGAGGGTCGATAGCGGTCGTCGGAGTTCAGCCATCCAATGATGTCGCCTGTGGCCCGGCGAAAGCCCTTATTTAGCGCCTCACTTTGGCCACTATCGCGCTCGGATACCCAGGACATCTCATCGGCATTCCAATTTTGCAATATAGCGACTGTTCCGTCTGTTGACATTCCATCGATCACGAGATGCTCGTACTTTTTATAGTGTTGCGATCGCACACTACTCAGCGCTTCTCCGATAAAGCGCGCCTGATTGAAGGAAGGCGTAACCACCGAAATGGATGGCCAAGGGGTCACTCCGATCTTGCCGGGAGCGCTCCTCGGATCCACCGATGTCGCCGATCCTGCGCGCCTAGTCTGTACCAGTGGCGGCCGCCTCGTAGGTAACGGATCGAGCGATGGGAGTTAGTCCTGGACGCCAAATCACTCGATACAGCTGAAAGTATGCGAGGCAGGTGATGGGCCCGTAAACAAGCCTCGCTAAAGCTGCTCCCTGCAATCCAAAGCCTCGAATCAACACCACCATCAGGAGTAACATCACGATACCGGCAAGAAGGTTAAGATACGTCACTACCCTTACGTGCCCGACAGCCAGGAGGGCATAATGCGCTGTGACGTTCATTCCGAGAAACGCGAAGCCACAAGCTATGGTCGCTAGCATGAATGGCGGCTGTTGACCGAACGCAGGTCCCAGCCACAGGGCCAGGATATGCCTGCCAAACACGGCGACGGGAATGGAGAGAATGCCTACAAGTATGAGGTTCACCTTGATCGCCAGTGCTACCTTCCGTCTTATCTCTGAGATGGGCGTAACAGTGTAACGTGCACTAAGATGGGGAAACAGGAAATGCATTCCGGAAGCGATAAGACCGTGTACTGGTTGTGCCGCCTGGACACAAAGCCCATAGTAGGCGACTGCCGGAGCGCCCATGAAGAACCCGACAAAGAAACGATCGGCCTGATTGAACGCTACGCCGGAGATTGCCTGAAGCCAACTGAATGTTCCGAAGGAAGCAATATCGGATACTGTCTTCCGGTGCCAAGATGGAAGTGGTGAGAAACTCCCTATCTGGTTTCGCAGAGCGAGCGCTTGCGCCAGCATTCCGAAGACAGAGATAGTCAATGTCGCAACCATAATCCAAACGACATTATGCCCATTCCAGACGAGCAGGACCGCAGAGATCAGGGCGGCAATACGCGTACAGATGGCGATGCGAACGGTAGACCCATACGTTTCGAAGGCTCGGAGTGTGCTGATAAAGACACTTTCGAGCGACTTGACTAAGAGCAGGACACTTCCGATACGAAGAGATTGCAAGCAGATAACCTGGAGCGGAAGATCGACTTTGACGATGTGGCGAGTAACAAAAGGGGCTATCGACCAGAGGGCAATTGCCAGAATACTGCTTAGCGTCAGATTGATCGAGATCATGTTGCGGACGACGTGAGTAACTCCACGCCAATCCTGCCGCCCACGGCACTCGCCGACATATTTGATTGCCGCGTCACCAAAACTAGCGGAGACGGTGCCGCCGCTACTTACGGCAGCACAGGCCAGTATCCACACTCCATATTGAGCCGCTCCTAAATGCTTTAGAAGAAATGGAGCTGTCAATAACATACCGAGAGGCAACGCCAGATAGTCTGCAACCCCATAGACGGCGTTTGCATATCCTCGCCTCTTCGTGACGTTCTCCAGAACCGGCAACGATTCCGAAAGCTTCATGGCCGGTGTCCTTCAGGGTGTCTTCTTCTGAACACCGTTCGCAGGGTTTGCCCTATGCGACCAGCCAATATGCGGCGCTCATCCCCTCCATCGATTGCCAGCCACGAACGCCTCGCCAAAAGAAACACGGCTGTGAATACGATTGAGAGAAGGGTCGATACCATCACGATCAGCCTTCGGTGCGGCCCCGATTTCTTTTCGGGGATTTCAGGAAAGTCGATGACCCCTATTGTCGGAATCGATTTAGCCTCTTCAATGCGTGCAGTCTCAAATTCTTCCGAGAGAAGGTCGAAGACGGTTTCGTGAATCCGCACATTTCGATACAGGTCCGCCCACCTGACACCTAACTGCGGAAGCTGCCGCAAACCCGGATAGGGATGGCTGGCGTCGATATCGTTCTCGCTCGCCACCTGGCCGGTCTGTCCGTTTGCGCGTCCCAGCTCGTTTCTCAGAAGAGTGTTCCTCGCTTCGGCAGCTCGCACCCTTACGTTCTGGTTCCCATAAATCTGACGCAAGGAGTCGAGCTCCGACTCTCCTGCTATAAGTTGGCCTTCCAATCTCGCGCCGGCGTCCACTGTAGCCCGAGTCTGCTCCTTGATATCGACGGCGGTATTCTTGCTTGAAAAATCGCTCAGCGCCAACTGGGCGCGTTCGAGCTCTTCTTTCACCGTGCTCAGACGCTTTTCGATAAACTCGCGCTCGCGGCCGGCAGACGAGGTGCTGACGCGCGCCACTAGATTATTCAGCTCGTCGAGATAACCCTGTGCCAGGTCGCGCGCCCTCTCGCGTGTCTCGTCAGTGACGGAGATAGTAATTACACCGCTTTTGGCGTCCTCGGTAATTTTAGTCAAACCAGCCAACTGCTTGGCCGTGTCGCCTCGATAACGTTTGTGATAGGCCCGCTGCAGACCGAAGCGATCTATAAGACCCCCGGCTACTGTTTCGCTACGCAACAAGGCGACAAACAGAGCACCATTGTTTTTTGCGCCGAGCAGACTTCCTGCAAGCCCTGCCAACCCGCCTGCAGAACTTCTGCCAACTAATGCGGCCAGCATCGCGGTGTTATTGCCTCCTTGCTCAGGCGGCATGATCCGCGCAGTGGATACATATTCTTTGGGGAGAAATAGTACAAATATCAAACTCAGCGCAAATGCGGTTCCAGCCACTCGAAGGAACACGCCTCGATAATCCCAGAACAGACTCGCATTCGCTACCCAGTTTGGCCTTTCGAGGGAAGGCGTGGACGATCGCCGCTCCTCTTGTTCCAGCATCTGGGGTGGTTGCTCTATCGATTCTGTCTGCACGAATTAGCTTTCTACTCTCAACAATCTGCGATCGTGTGGCACTTTTTCATCAAAGGGCGATGACATGGACCGGGGGTGGAGTTGAACTGAGCCCACGACACCATCATCTATAAGGCGGAATGCAATATATTCGGCAGACTGAAGCAAAGCCTCACAACTAATGCAACGCGAGCGCCGCAGCGAAACCGACCGAAGAAAGCACCTGAGCCGAGGCGAACAGGTTTCTCAGCAGCGCAGACCCTCCAAACACTTTTTGCGGCACGACAACCACATCTCCGGGTGCAAGCTTGGTTTCCAAAACGCCAGGATCGTACCATTCCCCGGATCGACGTCCTACAACCAAACCGTTGGCGCGAATGATAAGCACCTCTTTCATGTTTCCGCCTTCGGTGCTACCACCCGCGCGTTTGAGATACCAACCGGCATTTTTTCCCGGAACATAAGTAATTGCCGAAGCGTTATAAACCTGGCCGCTGACGAGAACGAACCCTGGTTTTTTGGGAATCGTAAGAACGTCGCCGCTGCGCATCTCTATGTCCGCGGACGTACCCTCCCAACTGGCTATATCGGAGTTTATTTTGATAATCAGGCGACCTATCGCAGGCCGGCTACGCAGCCGTTCGACCACCTCTTTCTGCTGCTGAACCAGAAGCTGCAATGTCGCCGCGTCATCCTGAGCAGAAAGGCTTGGCGCTAACTTGGCTCCGGCGGATGTGGTCTCAATTTGATGAATCAGTTCGTTCCTGCTCTTGTCTTCGAATTCTTTCACCTGCTTCCGGATGAGAACCGCTCCGACGGGATATGCGGTTGGCCGAAATCCACCGGCGCGCTTTAGAACAGAACTCAGTCTCTCTCCTTCCTGGATTCCGTACGGGCCCGGATAGGTTAATTCGCCCTCCAGAGAGACAGAAGATCCAATATCGTTCCACCCCGATATCTGGTGAATGGTGAGCACGTCTCCCGCCTTGAGCAGAATGTCTGCGCTGGAGCCGACGCTATTTACGGCTTCGCCGATTTTGATGGTGTCCCTTCGACTCAGCACCTGTTTACCGCTCTTCAAGTCGTAACTGGCGAGGTCTGCGGCGTCGAGCAATGCGCTGCGCTTAAATCCGCCCGCCAATCGTACAAGCTGCGCCACGGTCATTCCCTGCGAAAGCGGATAGGTTCCGGGATGAAGCACTTCTCCATGCACCTGAACGTTGGGCGCATCTGCTTCGTAGCGCCCGAGCACACGAATCGTGTCAAACGGCTGAAGATGAATCGGTTCATTGCCCGCCAGGACATCCGGAACATTAAATTCGATCGCTTCGGGTCTCAAATCGGGAGGCATAAGCCGAATAATCTCGCCGCGATCGGCGGGCTCCGGCAGCAGATCCTGGTAAGAGCGAAGGATGTCGTTGAGCTTCATGTCATCGCGATAAGGAAATTTTCCCGGACGGACTACATGCCCTTCGACATAGATTGATTTCTCGCTGTAGGGCAATATTGGGGCGATGGTAACTCGATCGCCGTCCTGAATGGAGAACCCATCCAACAGTTTTTTGGAAGATTCCACCGTACTTCCTTCCGGCAGATTGACAGTCAACGTAACGCGATGGCCTTGCGCCTCGATTCTTTCGATGGTGATATGAGCGATCGCGGCGGACGCGAGAAGACCGCCCGAGTCGTTGAGCACATCGGAAAGCTTTGTTTCGTCTTTCAGCTCATAGATTGCAGGTCGTTTGACCATTCCTGCGACAGCAACCTGTCGACCCACAGGTGAAACAAGGATGGTATCGCCATCTTCGATTCTGTCCGTATCCGGGCGAACACCCCGCAGTAGAAAATCGTAAAGATCGACTTCCCGAATCAATTCTTTTCCGCGAAAGTGGCGGGCGATACGAAGTGATCCGATACTCGTTGGCCCTCCTGCGGCGTACAGCGCATTGAGAGGCGTCGACAAAGAGCTTATGTCATAGGCACCTGGCCGTTGGACATCGCCGACAACGTAGACCCGAACTGTGCGCAAGCGGGCTATAGTTATCGCTACTTTGGCGTTTCGGAATTGCTGGCTTAGCGCACTCTGAACAAGAGCCTGGGCTCGTTCGAGCGATAAGCCTGCCACGGCGATTGTGCCAGCCTCAGGCAGAACGATCTTGCCTTCACGGTCAATGGTTCGAGAAAAACTTTGCGATACGCCTCCCCATAGATTGACGGTAAGCCCATCTCCTACGCCGAGAATGTAATCGGGGCCTATCGGAACATCCACGGTCATCTGCCTGGACGCCAAGCCTCGATCCAGGAACATATCCGAACCAAAGCGTTTTAGCTTTGAACTCTGCTCTGGAACCTGAGTATAAAGATCGCGTAGAGACTGAAGATTGTAGGGCGCGATTTGATGTACGACCTCCACCGCAGCTGGACTATTGCGATCGGGTTTCGTTGTCGAGGATCTTCCCTTCCCCTCAGTGTGGTCTGAAATATCGCTTTTTCCTTGCGCTCCGTTGGAACTTGACGCGCCATTCTGTGGCGTAGCCGATTCAGTGAGCGCGGTATTTCCCGGTAATCCGGAAGCCAGAGGATTCGTGTCCAACCGCGCGGACTCCAAGCTACCCGAAATATCATCTGAATTTTTCGAATCCAGGTTCGTGTCAAGCTCGGAATCCGTTATGTACCCGCGCGCCCGTAACCAGATGCTTATGGCTCCGCGCAAGCCTGCGTCGGAGGCGATTCCCTTGTACAGCATGTCATCACTGATGGAGTCCGCCTGAACCTGAGTACCCTGTTGATCCAGGTAATCCGCCATCACCTGCTTAAGGTCCACGATCAATTCCGGCCGCGCCTGCATAATGGCAAGAATCTGACCCGTCGAAAGGACACCGTTTGAACCTTGGGTACCGGCAGGATTATTGCCATTATTTTTGATGTTGTTGGTCCTATCCTCCTCGGGTGTGGCGGCGATAGGAGCGGTGGACGGCAGCGGACCAGATGGCACGGCAGAGGGTAAGCCAGTCGGCAAAGCAGGGGTTTGCAGTTGTTGCGCAAGTCCGAGAGACCCCGGAAAGAAAAGCCATCCCAGCGCACAAATGAGAGCCAGTGTTAATAACTCGCGCAAAATCGATGGCCGCTTTTGCAAGGACGTCACCTGTCTACCCTGTATTTCGGTTTCTGCCCAACTGCATACAAGTCGGTCACCGCTTTTTTTCCTGCGGCTCAATGTCAAATTCGCTTACTTCAACCACAATCGACCTCATGATCGCTTCAATGGAAAGAACCACCCGATATTCCTGCTTGCGTCGTGTAAGAATTCCAGTCATTCCAGCCAGAGGGCCCGCCACGATACGTACCGCATCGCCATTATTCAGATAGGGGTGGGGTTCAGCTTTAAGGCTTTCGGTCGCGGTTCGCAATACGGAAATCTCTTCGTCGGGAATGACGGTCGGTCTTGCCGACGACGCTGCGAATCCGAGCACGCCAGGGTGTTGCAAAAGTCTGATTCGGTCATGAGCCGAAGCCCGTGCAAAGAGATAACAAGGGAACAGCGGCAAATCGACGTCGACGTGAACTCCGTTTTTCCAGGTGTGGCGGCTTCGGTGCAAAGGAAGAAATGTCTCAAGTAATTGCGATCCAAGCCGCTCAGCAACCCTCTTCTCATGCCTCGAGCGGATGTGGAGCGCATACCAGTTCAATGGCGGAATCGAGCCAACGATCGAATTATGTTCTTCAATAACCATTGAAGTTGCTGTCGTCCTCTATGCCGTCCATACCACCGATAACCACTTTCTTAGAGCTGTTACAGCTTCGCCCTGTCACTTAGGTATCAGTGACCTTCCTTTGATTTCAGTCGTCTCACTCCACTCCAAAAGGACTCAACAGCCCGCAGATCAAACCGGCATTTTCAGCCTCGCAAGGATGCAATATTCTTCTTCCAGCGCGGCGCTTCAATCATGTAGGACAATCCCTGTGTGACGTGAAACTTCAAACGAAAAAAAAGATGATTCAGCTCCGCCCGCATCTGTTTCAATCGGAAAACGAAGGTTGCATCGGCGACCCTGACCGTGATCTTCGACGGTCGACGCATGGGAAGCAGTTTCTTTCGAATGTCGGGTAACTGGGTTTCTTTACTGGAAAGAGCCGCCTGAAGTAACAGGTACAACTTGGTTCCCGGAAAAGCAGCCAACAGCACACTATTTCCGTAACGCTCAACCCAAAGACGGCAGGATTGCGGAACTTCGAGGATCACTCCGGCGAGAGGCTCGGGAATATGAGAGATACCAAAGCTCTCGTCGGCGAGAAGCGCCGCTACACCAACTGCTGTTTTCGACTCCGGATGGGCCGAGAGATAGCCTTTGACCTTCAACCATAGGAGGTCGTTGTCACGATGAAAGTCGATAAAGTTGGCGAACTCAAGAATCCATGACGCGCGAGTCCATTCGCTGTTGAGGTGCTTGAACAGATGATGAGCCAGCGCAATAAATTTGTCACAGTCGGAGAGCACAGGAAATTCGAACCCATTCCAACTCTGCAACCGGCATCGTGAAAGTTTGCCGCTCCGAGAACTATTTCCGCCCTCCTCAAGAAAGCCGTCTACGTGAACCTCCACGGCCCTTTGTGGTTTTGGCTTATAGAGGTTCTGCACGGAGGGCAGTTGTCCTCCGTTTGCCTTGAACTCTCTGACGTTCTGGCAGACGCCGGTGAGTCCAAAACCTCGACGTGCTAACAACTCTTCGCAACGGGCGATATCCTCGCGGGCAACCAGGAAATCAAGATCAAACTGGGAACGCAAACTGGAGTCTGAGCACGCGCCGGGAACCAGAGTAAATCCTTTGAGATTGGCGTAGGACAATCCCGCTGCCTGAAATTCAAGATTGATCTCGATGAACTCCTGCAACATATCGGCAGCTCTCTCCCGATTGTCGGCAGCATTTTTTTGAAGCCGTCGCAGCGCTTGCTCCGGAAGTGCAGCTTCAATCCCAAGAGTGGAGACACGGTCGAAAAAGTAGATCGCCAGTCCGCTAGCGTCCAGCCAACGATAGATACCTGCCCATGCGCGATGGTCGAAGCTGGCGAGACGATCGTATTGAACTTCCGGCGGAGCCTGCCTGAAGGTAGCGATGACGGCTCCTGCGAGTTGATGATCCATGCGTGCAGCGCTCCTTTCCGTTGGCCTTTGTTCGTCGTTCCGCCCCTCATTTGTCATACATGGGCGGATCGCCCAGGCTGCCCGCGGGCGGCAGATGACGGATATAAAGAACCGTCGACCAAATTTCATCGTCGCTGAGAATGCCTTTGGAGCCGGGCATGCCTGAAGGCTCAATGCCGTTATCGATGACCCACTTCAACTGACCGTCCGAGTAGGATTGCACCTCTGGGGAATTGAGCGATGGAACCGGCGGAGACATTGTCGTCGCAAAAGGAACACCTGTATTTTGACCGTCACTTCCGTGACAGGCTATGCAGTAGTGCGAAAAGGCTTCCTTGCCCGCAGTGATATTGTCCGGTGTCGGGGGCAGCGGATTTCGCTCCGACTTACCGCGAACGGTCAGGGTATGCTTTGTCCATCGCATTACGCCGCGCTCCACTCCGCCGGGTGGACCTGCCTTGCACCCCGCAATCGCCACATAAAAAACGAAACTTGAGGCCAAAACAAATCGCTGCACCATCACTCCGTAACATGAAGGGTAAGGGTCATCGAACCATGCCCGGACCCACAGAACACCGAACAATGTCCTACGAAATCTCCCGTTTTGTCCGGTGTGAAGGCAAGTTCGCTGGGTTTACCTTTGTCAAACTTCGTGTTCAAGTTAAGTTCCTTAAATTTCAACCCGTGCGCGACATCCTCGCTTGTCAACACAAGGACAACCGGCTCGCCCTTCTTCAGAGTTATCTCGGATGGCGAGTACGAGAATTTCTTGACCGAGACCTCAATGCGTTTTGCGCCTTCCTGAGCTGGAGAAAAACCGGAAAGCGCCAGGGAACCCGTTGCCAGCAGACCGATCAACAATGTCTTTACCAATATCTTCGGTTTCATGTACAGCACCTTTCGCTAGTCGAGGAAATTGCCTTCAATGAGTCAGAGGTATACGGGTTGACGCGACTCTTCCGAACGATAGGAAAAGAGGATATTTTTAGGGCCGCCGACAATCACACCGATAAAACCACAATGGACCACTTCGGACTTATAAGCCTCATCCATACGCATACTCAACGTAGTTGACTTCCACGAGTCCAGTTGTCATCACGCAATGTTTCGTTTGTCACTTCTTTGTAAAAGAGGTTGAATCAATTCATTCTTAACTTTTGAGATCCAAGAGCGCGGGAATGAGCGAAGAGATGAGTTCCTGTGCCGTTACATTGGGACAGATGAACCCGAGAAGCTCCGACTTCTCCAGATCGTGAATCAAAATCGTTCCGCTTCCGCGGTGTAAAACCCGAAGGTTTCCATCCGAAACAACCGACACCTCAGAGCCATCCGCAGGCGCAGTCCGATCGCGAATCAACTTGCAGTACAGCCCGCCGGCTTTGCTTCTCTGAGTCCTGGCAATGTAGGAATGACGAACGCTCCATGCAATCTCCAGGTCATTCGACTCGACACAGATTCGATTTAAGCCATCGCCTTTAGTGAAGACATACGGCGTAGCGACAAAACGCCGCAGCAGGTCAGGATGGGGACAGGATTCGTTCATCATGCGCAAACCTCTGCCCTGCGCTCGGCGACAAACTCCCACAGCAGATTCGCAGCGAATTGCGGACTGCCTCCATACTGCAGGCACCAGCAAGGCAGCAAGGCCACGCTTTCAATTGTCTGTTCACGCATTGCCGCCGCTTCGGATAGTTGCCGGGGAAGTCGCTCTATGCAGGAATCGAGATAGCTTCGAGTCTCGGCAGACGACATCGGCACAAATTCGCCTCCTCTTCGTTGCATCCGCTCCAGGAAGATCAACCACCGCGGCTCGCAATTTCGCTCTACTTGCGCGTGAAATACGTCCGCAATATCCACCTCATAAGCCAGTTCCCCATTCATTGATATCTGCAAACTATGTTCCTGAAGGTTTTGAAAATGTTTTACTGCGTCTGGCAAAAGCTTGACCGGCGCCGAGGTGCCATGCGCCAGCAGGCAATCATCGTGCCGGGATATATAGGTCCAGTCGTCCGAGACATAGTTGAAGCCCCCCTCTGCCAGAGCTACCGACAAGGTTGACTTCCCTGCCCCGGACATCCCTGCAATCAACAATCCTTCTCCCTCAGATTCCAGGCACGCGCAATGCACGGGGACCAGTCCCATCGCCGCGCCCAGGACACCGTGCGCGATTGGAATAAGCTTCTCTTTCCAGAAACGATAGTCCCTGGCCAGCGTCCCTGAAACAGTTGCGCTGAGCCTGCGTCGCAAAATGTCGAACACAAACACATTTGCGCTGCCGAAGGAGGCTATTACGACGTGGTGCAATCCGCGGAAATGCGGCGTTCCGGCTGGTTCGCTGGATAACTCATCGACTGCGACACGCATGCTGAATCGGCCCGAACGGGAGGCATTCGCCGGCGTGGAAAGACGCTCCAGCAGTCTGACGAGCTCCGATGAAGATGTCTCGAATTCGCACGCTGCGCCAGCAAAATAGAGCTCTCTCGAATGGGGCAGAGCAGTTTGACCGATCGATATAACCTGCATCGAAAACACCTGGTGGGCTTCACTCTAACGCAGGAAACACGGCATTCCCGGTCTCAACGAAAAACTTTACAAATCGCTGACACCGTCATGACAAATGCTGTATCTGCAAGTCCTATCGTCCACAATAAGCGAGGAGTTCGTGGTTCCCAAGTCCCGCAAAATCGTCTTCTTTTTCCCGTCTTTCGCGAGTTCGGATGCAACGGCGCCTTTGGGCATCCTCGCCGTTGCCACTCCTTTGATGCGAGCCGGTTACCAGGTTGTTCTCATCGACTCGACCATCACCCCGGACTACAAGAAACGGGTGCTCGAAGAAGTGCGCGATGCGCTATGTCTCGGTATCTCCCTGGTTACCGGCCCGATGATTCGGGAGACGGTGGAGATCGCCAAGGCCATTAAGGCGTGGGACCCGGATTTTCCTATCGTTCTCGGAGGATGGCATCCCTCTCTTCTTCCCACGCAGACGCTTGAGGCTCCCTACATCGACTACGTTGTCCGCGGCCAGGGCGAAGAATCGTTCGTCGAGCTGCTGGGGCATATTGAAAACCGCTCGGCCCCGGATTTCGTCGCAGGAATCGGCTTCAAGCGCGACAACAAACTTATTTTCACCCCTGAACGAGCGCTCAAACCGATTGCGGACCTTCCGCCGAAGGCCTATCACCTGGCCGACTTCGACGCCTATGAACGGGTATGCGGAAGACGCTGGGCGATGTATACCTCCAGTCTCGCCTGCCCCTTCGATTGTGCCTACTGCACCAACGGAGCCGTCTACAAGCGGAAGTGGAACGCTCTACCCGCAGAACAGTTTGTCGAGGAGACCGTGGATCTCAGCCGCAGATACAACCTCGAAATGCTCTGGGTAGTAGACGATAATTTTCTCGTAGACCTCGACCGGGCGCGGGCCATCGGCGAGGGGTTGGTGCGGGCCGGCGCCGAGTTCAAATGGAGCATTCAGGCAACCACCAACCTGACCTCGCGGCTTTCCCTTGAAGATCTGAAGCTCCTTCGCCGCGGCGGTCTGCACCAGATCTGTCAGGGGGTGGACTCAGGCTCACCGAAGATCTTGAAGGCTATGAACAAGACCTTTCAGAACTTCGACGATATCTATGAAAGCGCAGCGCGTTGTCTGGCTGCTGGCATGCGGCCGTCGTTCAATATTATCTTCGCCTACCCTGGCGAGGGAGCGAAGGAGCGCCGCGAGACCATGGATTTCATTATGGATGTCTGCCGGCGTTTTCCGGGAACCGAATTCTGGACGAACATCTTTACCCCGTATCCGGGCACCAACGTCATGAACCGTGCCGACGAGCTTGGCATCGAGGCGCCTACTTCCTTCGAAAAGTGGGCGGAATTCTTTCCCCGCTATACCAAGCTGCCATGGCTGAACGGACGCGATCACGAAGAATTGCAGATCATGCGCGACTACCTGCGCATCGCCTTCGATCGCATTCCGATCGGCGCCGACCGCCGGACCCGCTTCACTCGCGTCGCACAGAAGTGCATCTCGTTTCCTGCACGCTTCCGGCTCGACCACAGTCTCTATCGATTTCCAGTCGAGCTATGGATCAACGACAAGCTGAAGGAACGAACAGCCGGATACAAACCCGTAGTGGATGCGCGACGATTGGAGCCTAACCCGGATCCGGTGGAGGCCGCATGCTGACTCGCGGCAAGGTTGTCCTCTTTTATCCGCCCTATGACGGTCCTCCGCTGGGAGCGCCCCTTTGTCTTTTGTCGCTCGCTGCCTCGTTGCGAAACTCCGGCTTCGACGTTGTCATGATCGACGCCGCAATCCAGCCTGACTACCTGACACGCATCCAGTGCGAAAGCGTCGATGCGCTCTGCGTAGGCATCTCCGTCCTCACCGGCCCGATGATCGGCGGAGCGATCGAGGTCGCCACAGCCGTCAAGTCTTACACCCCGTGGCTTCCCGTCATCTTTGGAGGATGGCATCCGTCCTTGTTGCCTGACGAAACTCTGAGCGAGCCCTTCGTGGATATGGTGGTTCGAGGCCAGGGTGAAATCACCATCGTCGAGGTTGCTCAAGCGCTCGCTCGCAAGACTCCTCTCAATACCATCGCCGGCCTCTCCTGGAAGAACAGCGGCCAACGGGTTCATAACGTCGACCGCAAAGTGGAGCCTCTGGACAATCTGCCTGCGCCGGCCTTCGATCTTACAGATTTCGATGCCTACGAAAAGCTCTGCGGGGTTCGTAAACTCGCCTATGCCACCAGCGTCGGCTGTCCTTATGCATGCAACTACTGCACCGACCAGGTCTTTTACAATCGGCGCTTCAACGCTCTCTCCTCGGATCGTGTGATCGCCGAGATGATCGACCTGGTCACCCGCTATCGGACCGACGAAGTGGCCCTGCTCGACTCCAACTTCCCCGTTCAACTCCCGCGAGCGCTCGAGATCGCCCGCGGCATCCTGGCGTCGGGTGTGAAATTCAAATGGACCTTTCAGGCTTCGACCGATTTCCTGTGCCGTATGAGCGAAGACGAAGTCCGTCTGCTGGGCGCCAGCGGAGTCTCGCACATGGGCTTTGGCACGGAGTCCACCTCGGAGTCTGTTCTCAAGCTCATGAACAAACGCCATCAGCGCGTGGACGAGATGTACGAGACCGCGCGCAAGGCGCAGATCGGCGGCATACGCGTCACGTTCAACCTGATCTTCGGGTATCCCGGCGAGACCGAGGCCGACCGCATTGTCACTTTTCAGACCATGAGCGATATCGGCCGTCAGTTTCCCAACGTCAGTTTCTCCCCCAACATCTTTACGCCTTATCCCGGCATTCCGATCTGGCCCCAGCTTCGTCAGATGGGGGTTCCCGAACCGAAGAGTCTTCGTGAATGGATGACCATGCCGCTGGGCGCGAACATGCTTCCCTGGCTCAAGGGAAGAGAACTCGCGCGGTTGCATCGGATGCTCAATTATTTCCTCCTCAATAATCAGATCGATCGGCGGCACAAGAACCATTCACCGTTGCGCCGCGCTGTGCGCTTCCTCGTCCACACGCCTATTCGCTGGCGGCTGCGTTCCAGCCGATACGCTTTTCCGTGGGAGCTCTGGCTCTCTAATCTTTCCGAGCGCATCATCCTGCGCCGTTCGCTGGTCACAGGCCAGGAGCTTCCCAAGGAGCCTGCCAATGCCTGCTGACCGCATTCAAGGGAGGAGGTCTCATGGCTGACGTTCTCCTTACCCATTCCTACCATCTCCCCTACGACCCCAAGCAGGTGCGTAAGATGCAGCCTTATGCGCCTCTGGGTACGCTCTACGCCGCATCCGCGCTGATGGCCGCGAATATCCCGGTCGCCGTCTTCGACACGATGCTCGAAGCTCCGAGACCTGGTTTCCTGAAGGCGCTAAAACATCACCGTCCTCGTGTAGTCGTCATCTATGAGGACGACTTCAATTTCCTCTCTAAAATGTGCCTCACCCGTATGCGAGAGCTCGCATGGCAGCTTGCCCGCGAGGCCCGCGAAACCGGAGCTGTCGTCATCGCCCATGGCTCGGACGCGACCGATCAAGCTGAAGCTTACCTTCGCAATGGAATCGATTTCATCCTTCGCGGAGAAGCGGAGCAGACCCTCGTTGAACTCTGCGCAGCCATTCTCTCCGGCCGATCATGCCTCGACCTTCCGGGTCTGGTTTACCTCAATGACGTGGGCGAGATCATTCAAAGCGCAACAAGATCCTCCAAAAATCCTTCATGGAACACGCTGCCCAAACCCGCGCGTGAACTGATCGATCTGGAGCCTTACCGTCAAGCATGGACTTCGGCGCACGGCCATTTCTCCGCAAATGTCGTAGCCAGCCGCGGCTGCCCTTATCGATGCAACTGGTGCGCCAAGCCGATCTCGGGAGACAAATTTCAGATTCGACCCGCCCGCATCGTGGTAGCTGAGATTCGCGAGTTGAAAGAGATGTATGGGGTAGAGCACATCTGGTTCGGCGACGATGTCTTCGCGCTCAACCATCGCTGGGTGGAGGAATTCGCCCATGAGATGGAAGCGATGCAATGTGTTTTGCCCTTCAAGGTCCAATCTCGAGCCGACCTGATGACCCATGCCACCGTGACCGGGCTGAAGCGCGCCGGATGCACTGAGATATGGATGGGTGTCGAATCCGGCTCGCAAAAGGTCCTGAATGCCATGGACAAAGGTTTGCGTGTCTCCGATGTCATCACCGCGCGGTCCCGGCTTGCCGACGAAGGCATTCGCGCGTGTTATTTTCTGCAGTTCGGCTATCCCGGCGAGACCTGGGAGGACATTCAGCAGACGATATTGCTCGTCCGCAATACCCATCCCGACGACATAGGCATTTCCTTGTCCTATCCGCTCCCCGGCACGCTGTTTTACGAACGAGTCCAGGAACAAATCGGCTCCAAACGAAACTGGACCGACAGCGATGACCTGTGCGTCATGTTTCAGGCTGCGTACAAAAACGACTTTTATATGGCGCTGAGGAATGCGCTCCATGCCGAAGTCAATTCCTGGAACGCTGCGGATTCATCCGCAAGCATCGATGCAGGCTTTCTCTGGCAGCAGGTCTTCGATCTTGAGCCAAAGACCAGGAACACCGAAGCTACGAGCTTCAACCGAGAAGTCTCCAGCGACGCCGGCAAACAGAATCTAGTTCCTCTGCACGCCTTGGCTACTGCAGGGAGGCAAATGTAGGATGGCAGAACTTCTGCTCACCCACGGCTACTTCCTCTATGAGGACCCCAAAGAGCTTCAGATCATGAAGCCCTATGCTCCGCTTGGAATCCTGTATCTCTGCTCTCATCTGCGCAAACAGGGGTTCGATGTCGATGTCTTTGACACCACCTTTTCGAACCGTGAGATGCTTTTCCACCACCTCCGCACGGAATCTCCGTCGGTTCTCGGCATCTATGCCAATCTTATGACGCGCGGTAACGTCATTGAAATTCTCAAGGTCGCGCACGAAGCCGGTTGGAAGACGATTGTCGGCGGCCCAGAACCGGGAGCCTACGCTCTTGAATATCTTCAGTCCGGCGCGGACTACGTTGTCTTCGGCGAAGGCGAACTGACGATGGAGGATCTGCTTGAGGCTTTTCGTGCAGGGTCGGCCGGCTCACGCGCCAACATCCCCGGCCTCGCTTATCTCGATGCCGCGGGCTTGATGCACGAGACTCCACCGCGGGCGCAGATTGCCGATCTGGACACCCAGCCGTGGCCCGCCCGCCGCGCTATTGACATCAGCCGCTACGTCAAAACCTGGAGAGACGCTCACGGCAAAGGATCAGTCAACTTCATTACCGCTCGTGGATGTCCTTACAAATGCCGCTGGTGCAGCCACCAGGTCTTCGGCCAGACTCACCGCCGCCGGGACCCCGCGCTTGTCGTCGATGAGGTCGAATGGTTGCTCCAGACGTACTCCCCCGACATGGTCTGGGTCTCCGACGACGTCTTCACCATCAATCACAAATGGATTCGCGATTATGCCGCCGAGATGCGGCGCCGCGGTCTGCGTATTCCGTTCGAGTGCATCTCGCGCGCCGACCGTCTCAATGCCGAGATGCTCGATCTGCTTGCGGAACTTGGCTGCTTCCGCGTCTGGATCGGCTCGGAGAGCGGCTCGCAACGCATCCTCGACGCAATGGACCGTGGTGTCAAAGTCGAACAGGTGCAGCAGGCCGTAGCTCTCACTCGCGAACGTGGCATCGAGAGCGGCATGTTCCTGATGTGGGGATATGAAGGCGAAGAGCTGGAGGACATCGAAGCTACGATCAAGCACGTCAGCATCTCCAAACCCGATATCTTCTTCACCACCATCTCCTATCCGATCAAAGGCACGCCCTACTACAACAAAGTGTCGGACCGCCTTGTACAGCTCAAACCATGGGGCGTCGGCTCGGATCGTGAGATCAGGATCAAAGGCCGGCACTCCAGAACTTTCTATGGTTACGCAGACAAGTTACTCAAGGAGGAAGTTCAGCTTGCGCGCCTCACAGGAACCTCCTCAGCGGATTCTGATCTCGCGGCCGCTCTTCGCGATCAGATTCAACACTCGCGTGCAGCTCTCCATTCCACATTGACGGAGGTGGAGGCGTGAGCCCACTCGCGATTGCACAACTCCAGGCTGCCCTCGTCTTCGATCAGATGGCGCCGGAATACGACGATGTCTTCACGAATTCCAGGATCGGACGTGCTCAGCGTGACGTTGTGTGGAGCGCGATGACGCAGATATTCCAGAGCGGA
>DATAVY010000237.1:0-5503 GCA_036267495.1 Edaphobacter sp. | reverse complement strand
TTCCGCGGACGCTCGAAGGCAAGCTGCCGGCGATTGCGTTGAATAATCTCGCGGATTTTTCGGTGGGTGGAAGAGGGTCGCAGACTTCGCCGATCAGCAATGCCTTTGAGGCGATGTATGACGAGAGCACGGATTCTGTGCTGCATGGCACCGGGCGGGCGACGTTTGAAGCGGTGAAGATGCTGAAGGCGGCCGACCCGTCGCGCTATCAACCTGCGGCGGGCGTGGCGTATCCGAACGGCGGTTTTGGAAACAGCTTGAAACAGGTGGCGCAGTTGTTGAAGGCGAACCTCGGAGTGGAGGCGGCCTTCTCCGACATCGGAGGATGGGATACGCACCAGAACCAGGGCGATATCAACGGGCAACTGGCGAATCGGTTGAAGGAGTTTTCGGAGGCGATTGCGGGCTTCTGGAAGGACATGGGAGATGACGCGGAGAATGTGACGCTGGTGACGATGTCGGAGTTTGGACGCACGGCGCGGCAGAATGGCACTGGCGGAACAGACCACGGTCACGCGAATGTGATGTTCGTGCTCGGCGGAAAGGTGAAGGGCGGGAAGGTTTATGGCAAGTGGCCAGGGCTGGCGAATGAACAGCTGAATGAAGGACGCGATCTTGCGGTGACAACCGACTTTCGCAGGGTGCTGGGAGAGGCAGCTTACAACACGTTGGGGGCGAAGAATTTGGAAGCGATCTTTCCCGGAGCCAAGGTGAATCCGGACGCATTCCTCAACTTCAGTTAGTGTGAAAAACTCTGCGCATGGTTGGCGACAACGAGACGGATATCGCTATTCTGTTTATGGTATGTAAAAAATTTGTAGTTACGGAATGTTGGACAAATGGGGACAACTTTTTTGACAAACCCGCGTCTTACTGAGTGTAGTCAGCAGTTGCCGGACTAGCAGTTCCCACGGTGCCGGTTTCCAATATCCGCAACAAAAACTCCCCACCCAAATGTAAGGCCTCCAGTGTATCGGGGGCCTTCACTCCTTAACTTTTGGATGTTTGGCGATCAGGCTGTTGAGCCATTTCGTCCTAAAGATTTCTCTGGATTTTCTCTGGGCTAAGACTAACCGCTAAGGGTAATTGCCGGCGGTGGTGAAGGAAAGATCTAGTGAGCGGGTGCCGGAGAAGGCACGAGTTGGGGGATGGCTGCGGGTGGCAGATACTGATCGAGAAAGCGGGTGAGGCTTTGCTGGTAGAGCACTGCGGAGGAAGAGGTGAGTTCTACGGTCAGCCTGGGATCGGATGCGGTGAGGAAGGCTTGATCGAGCGAGGTGGCGCGGGAGATGAGGAGCTTGGGAGTGTGGAGGGCGGAGAGGGGTTGGGCGAGGGGAAAGCGCTCATGAAAGAGGAGACGGACGGGGAGGAGGGTTGCGCGAGGGTCGCGCATGGCGACGTTGAGGAGATCGGCTCGGGGCGCGTCGAGGATGAGGGCGGGGATGTCGCTGTGGGCGATGGCGAGTGCGGTGGCGAGAGAGGCTCCGGTGCCGGTGCCGTAGGGGACGATCTGTTTTGCCGGGATGGCGCGTGAGTTGGTGAGATATTGCAAGGCGGAGGCGGTGTCGTGGATCATGCTCTGCTGGCTGGGACGAATTGCGGCGCTCTGGCCGTAGCCGCGATAGTCGAAGGCGAAGACGTTGATGCCGAGGTTGTGGAGATGGGCGAGGGTGGGGATGGAGTTAGCTAGAGAACCGTTGCCGTCGGTGAGGAAGAGGATGGTGAGATGGGCGTAGCGGCCGCCCGGGTCGGAGGGAATCCACCAGCCGGTGAGCTGCGGGGTGGCGGATTCGTCGGGGCCGAAGCGGATAAGTTCATAAGGGATGCCGGCGATGGATGGCGGGCTGCTTGCGGTGCGGGCAGGATGCAGGACAAGTTGCCATTGGCCCTGGTAGAAGAGCCAGCAGAAGGTGAGATAGCCGCAGAAGAGTGCCGCGAAGATGGTGACGGCGATGGCTTTGACGAGCCAGATGGGGCTGACGACTTCTGGCGGATTGGGTAAGGGCGCGGCGCGTTTGTCTGGTTTTGGAGTGGGGCGGGGCATCGGGAATTTCTGTATCGACTGTAGCATTCCGGCGCGCGATGAAGTTGGCGGCGGCAGCCGTTCGGGCGCTGACGAGCCTCTAACATGGGGAGTGGAGGATTTGCGTGGGACAGTGGGTGAGGTTGTGCGGGCTGGCGGAGGCTCCGGCGGCGGGACAGGTTGCGGAGGCCGAGGTGGAGGGGATTGCGGTTTGCCTGGCGAATGTGAATGGGGAGTTATCGGCGCTGGACAATATATGTCCGCATCGACAGGGACCGCTGGGACAGGGCTGGCTGGAAGGGGATGCGGTGGTTTGCCCGTGGCATTCGTGGTGCTTTCATGTGAAGACGGGACTCGCGGAGTATCCGGCGCATGAGCGGGTGGATGTGTTTCCGCTGCGGGTGGAGGGAGAGGACGTGCTGATCGAGATTGAGTAAGGCGGGGTTGAGTCAAGGCGCGGGGAATCAAGCTTGGAACATGTACCCGGAAATATGTAGTGCGAAAAGTCGAGGGTGAGGATAGTCTGCATCTAACTTGCAGACCGATCGAGAGAGCGGCTGCCGTGAGGGAGTTACCATGAAATTGCGTACGTTGTTACTTGCTGCTATCGCGTTGGTCGTTCTGGCTGGGACCGTGGTTCCTGCGAATGCAGCAACCCACCACCGCCGGCATCATCGTCACCATCATCGTCGCTAGGTTTCAGTACCTCGCGAAGAGATCCCGGCCTTGTGCCGGGTCTTTTTTTGGCGCGGAGTTTGCCGCTGACGGGATTTGCGGGCGCGGAGCGTTTTCCAGCGTGGATGCTGATAGAATCTATTAAATCCACTCCTTCGGAGAGGCAATGCAAGCAATCCTGGCGCTGGAAGACGGGCGCATTTTTCGCGGCAAGAGTTTTGGCGCACGAGCGGAATGCTCTGGCGAAGTGGTCTTCAATACATCCCTGACCGGTTACCAGGAGATCTTTACCGATCCTTCCTACGCGGGTCAGATTGTAGTTCTGACGAATCCCCACATTGGAAACTATGGAACGACGCCGAGCGATGCGGAGTCGAAGAAGCCTTATATTGAAGGGCTGGTGACGCGCGAGTTTTCGACGATGAGTTCGAATTGGCGCTCGACTCAGGTGGCGGATGAGTATCTGGAGCGCTACGGTGTGCCGGTGATCGCAGAGGTGGATACACGGGCGGTGGTGCGGCATCTGCGGGCCAATGGCGTGATGCGCGGGGTGATTGCTTCGGGAGAAAATCTGGATGTTGATGCGTTGGTGGCGAAGGCGCGGTCGATCCGCAAGATGGATGGCACCGATCTTGCCAGTGTGGTGACGACGAAGGTTGCGTATGAGTGGGATGCGCATGAGCCGAAGAATCAGACAGGCGATGCACTGCTGACGCCGGCCCTTGAAGGGGACGCGAAGCAGATGCATGTGGTCGCGTATGACTTCGGGATCAAGGAAAATATTCTGCGGATGTTGACGCGGGAGAACTGCCGCGTGACGGTGGTTCCAGCGACTACGCCTGCAAGAGATGTGCTGGCGATGGAGCCGGATGGAGTGTTCTTTTCTAACGGGCCGGGCGATCCTGAGCCGCTGGAGTATGCGGTTGAGAATGTGAAGCAGTTGCAGGGGAAGAAGCCGATCTTCGGGATTTGTCTGGGGCACCAGATATTTGGGCTGGCGCTCGGCGGCAAGACGTACAAGCTGAAGTTCGGGCATCACGGCGGGAACCATCCGATCATGAATCATCAGACCGGCAAAGTTGAGATTACCGCGCAGAACCATAACTTCAATGTCGATCCGGATACGCTACCGGCCGATGTGGAGAAGACGCACACGAATCTGAACGACCAGACGCTGGCCGGGTTGCGGCACAAGAGCGATCCGATGTTCAGCGTGCAGTATCACCCGGAGGCCAGTCCGGGGCCGCATGACTCGCATTATCTCTTCAAGGATTTTCGGAAGATGATGGAAGAGTGGAAGAAGTGAGACGGTTTGAAGGGGCGCGGCTTCAGCCGCGCCGTAAATTGCAAAGATAGTGGGCTTCAGCCCCTGAGGGACATTGGCTTGCGGCCAAGTAGAGAGACTGTGAGACAGACCGGACAGAGTTACTTCGTCAGTTCACAAACTGCGGACCGAAAACCGTTTTTCCGCCATGAACGATGGGCACAACTGTTTCTCAATGTCTTGGAAAACTACCGAACTGGATATTTGTTACATGCCTATATGTTAATGCCAGATCATATTCACTTGCTATTGACTCCGACCGGCAGCCTCGAGAAAGCGGTCCAGCAGATCAAAGGTGGATTCTCGTACAAAGTGAAGAAGGAATTGAATTGGCAAGGCGAGGTGTGGCAAAAGGGATTCAGCGATCATCGAATTCGAGATATTCAGGACTGGAACACACATCTCGAATACATCAGGATGAATCCTGTACATGCCAAGCTCTGTATCGAACCAGAGGAATATCTTTATGGGTCTCAAGCGGGATCTCTTGAGATGGATGCAGTCCCTCAGCGGCTAAAGCCGCTTCTTTCTTGTGATGATAACGGCGGGGCTGAAGCCCCGCCCCTTCAAAGACCGATTGAGAGAAGATAAAAAAATGCCACGCAGGAATGACATTGCGAAGATTCTGGTGATCGGTTCGGGGCCGATTGTGATTGGGCAGTCGGCGGAGTTCGATTACTCCGGCACGCAGGCTTGCAAGGCGCTGAAGGCTGAGGGATATGAGGTGGTGCTGGTGAACTCGAACCCGGCATCGATCATGACCGATCCTGAGGTGGCGGACCGGACGTATATTGAGCCGTTGAATGCAGCGTATGTGGAGGAGATTCTTCGCGTCGAGGCTGAGATGATGGGCGCAGCCGGCGGCAGTGACAGTGAAGCAGATTCCTCCGCTACGCTGCGGAATGACAAGAAGATAAGCAAAGCGAAGTTTGCTCTGCTGCCGACCGTCGGCGGACAGACGGCGCTGAATCTGGCGGTGGAGCTGGCGGATTCGGGTGTGCTGGACAAGCTCGGGATTGAGTTGATAGGCGCGAAGCTGGAGGCGATCAAAAAGGCTGAAGACCGGCTGCTGTTCAAAGATGCGATGACGAAGATTGGCCTCGATATGCCGCGGTCTGCGCTGATCAATAATCTTCGCGACGGGTTGGAGTTTGCGGCGAAGATTGGATTTCCGGTGGTGATCCGACCTTCGTTCACGCTGGGCGGCTCGGGCGGCGGCATTGCTTACAACCGTGAAGAGTTAATGGAGATATTGGCGCGCGGGCTCGACCTTTCTCCGGTGCATGAGTGTCTGCTTGAAGAGAGCGTGCTGGGCTGGAAGGAGTATGAGCTCGAGGTTGTGAGGGACTTGAAGGACAACGTAATCATCATCTGCTCGATTGAGAATTTCGATCCGATGGGCGTGCATACGGGCGATTCGATCACGGTGGCGCCGGCGCAGACGCTGACCGATCGCGAGTATCAGTGCATGCGGGATGCGG
>DATAVY010000236.1:0-3447 GCA_036267495.1 Edaphobacter sp. | reverse complement strand
ATAGAGAACAAAGGCGAACGAGCGCGAACGAAGATAGGCAAAAGTCATGCGGAAAGCGTAGCATGGCTGGTTTGCCGCCGGCTTATGACCACAAGAGCGCACGCTGCGGGTAATCCTGTGAGCGCAGATTGGCCGCTCCTTGTGGCTGTATCCCTGAAATCGGCGAAAAAGTTTGACGTCCCGCGCGGAGATTGTTATCGTTAGAAGGTTCCGCGAGTATCCGGACCGGGCCGTTGGGAAGATTCAATGGACGGAGGGTCGAGAAAAGCCCACGCAAATCTGATCTCATCGCCTGTCGCAAGTCAGGATGCGGTTGTTTGCGCTATACTGGATACAAGAGATTCACCGCAGGACGTTCCCCGATTCGGCGATTTCATTCGATCTGGAATGTCGTAAGTCTGCGGCCCATCGCAATCGCGCCTGCGACACCCTCCGCCTTGGATGGGCTATGCGGGCCGGAACAGCGAAACGGAGTCGGCTCATCCTGAGGAATTAGGGAAAGACGCTCGGCCACCGTCGACTGTTATGTCTGGTTTGTTGTACCGCTTCACAGACGCAACAGCAGGGAAGATCTTCGCCCCGTCTTTCGGGAAGAGACGCTTCAGCGTTCTCAATATTTTTGCGCGTACGGCAGCGTGTACAGCAAAGAAGCGAAGCCCTCAATCTCCTGCGCGTCTCATGCAGGTTTTGTTGTAAGGTTTTGCCGCGTAACTCAAGGAGTTCCAGTGCCTACGTTCCATCAACTCGTCAAGCAGGGCCGCACGCCCACCCGTTACAAGACGGCCAGCCCTGCGCTTCAGGGTTCGCCCCAGCGCCGCGGCGTCTGCACCCGCGTCTACACTCAGACTCCCAAGAAGCCGAACTCGGCCCTCCGCAAGGTCGCCCGGGTTCGTCTCACCAACGGGATCGAGGTCACGACTTACATTCCGGGTATCGGCCACAACCTGCAGGAGCACTCGATTGTGCTTATCCGCGGCGGCCGTGTGAAGGACCTGCCGGGCGTTCGGTACCACGTCGTTCGCGGGACTCTGGATTCTGTCGGAGTCGCCAACCGCAAGCAGAGCCGTTCGAAGTATGGCGCAAAGCGTCCGAAGGCAGCGGCCAAATAGATCTTTGAGCTCTGGGCGCTGAACCCTGGGCCCCAACAAGTCCTTTACTCAAGTCCAGCACGTGAGAAGTCCCGCGCTGGAGGAAGACGAGAAAGAAGAAGAGAATGCCAAGAAAAGGTTACATCGCGAAACGTGAAGTTGCTCCGGACCCGGTCTATAACTCCACCCTCGTTACCAAGTTTGTGAACTCTATGATGTGGGGCGGCAAGAAATCGACCGCACAGGGAATCTTCTACACGGCCATGACCAACCTTGAAACCAAGGGTGGCGACGAGGCCCTCAAGCTCTTCAAGAAGGCGATCGAGAACTGCAAGCCGCTGCTTGAGGTCAAGAGCCGCCGTGTCGGCGGAGCGAACTACCAGGTTCCTATCGAAGTTCTTCCCGAGCGCCGCACCTCGCTCGCGATCCGCTGGCTTGTGACCTATGGCCGTGCGCGTGGCGAGAAGGGCATGGTCGAGAAATTGACCGCGGAGCTGCTTGACGCCGCCAACGGCCGCGGCGCGGCGATGAAGAAGAAGGAAGACGTTCACCGTATGGCTGAGGCCAACAAGGCCTTCGCGCACTATAGGTGGTAAAGAGAAAGTTTTTCAGCAAAGGCTTTTGACTTTCAGGTTTTGTTTTAGCGCTTTTTATACCGCGAGCGGACGCTCGCAGATGAGAGACAAGATCGTGGCACGCACTACACCTCTGAATCGTTGCCGGAACATCGGGATCATGGCGCACATTGACGCCGGCAAGACGACGACGACCGAGCGCATCCTCTTCTATACGGGCATCACGCATCGTATCGGCGAGGTGCATGAGGGCACTGCGACCATGGACTGGATGGAGCAGGAGCAGGAGCGCGGCATTACCATCACCTCCGCCGCGACAACCTGCACCTGGAAGAACATCCGCATCAACATCATCGACACCCCGGGCCACGTGGACTTTACCGCTGAGGTGGAGCGGTCGCTTCGCGTCCTCGACGGTGCAGTCGCCTGCTTCGACGCAGTCGCCGGCGTCCAGCCTCAGTCAGAGACCGTCTGGCGGCAGGCTGATAAGTACAAGGTTCCGCGGATCTGCTTCATCAACAAGATGGACCGAGCCGGCGCCGATGCTGTCTATGCAACGCAGACGATCGTCGACCGTCTCGGGGCGCGCGCTGTGCCTATCAATATTGCTATCGGAGCCGAGGCGAAGTTTGCCGGCGTCGTCGATCTGGTCACGATGAAGGCGATCCTCTGGCACGACGAGACCATGGGCGCCGAGTACTCCATCGAGGAGATTCCCGCCGACCTGATCGACAAGGCGAATGAAGCGCGCCATACGCTGGTCGAAGCGGTTGCGGAGAATGATGACGAGCTCATGCATCTCTATCTCGAGGGCCAGGAGCCGACCATCGAGCAGTTGAAGGCAGGCATCCGCAAGGCGACTATCGGAATGAAGATCTTTCCGGTTCTCTGCGGTTCAGCGTTCAAGAACAAGGGTGTGCAGACGCTGCTTGATGCGGTAGTCGAGTATCTGCCTAGCCCGCTCGATATTCCCCCGGTCGTCGGGCATAACCCCGACAACATGGAGGAAGAGATCATTCGCCATGCCGATGACAGTGAGCCCTTCGCCGCGCTCGGCTTCAAGATCATGACCGATCCCTTCGTCGGCCAGCTCATCTTTATCCGTGTGTACTCGGGTCAGCTCAAGACCGGCGACTCGGTTCTGAATCCACGCACCGGCAAAACCGAGCGCATCGGACGCCTGCTGAAGATGCATGCCAATAAGAGGGAAGAGATTACGGAGATTCTCGCGGGCGATATCTGCGCGGCCGTCGGACTCAAGAATCTTGTCACAGGCGACACCATCTGTTCGGATAGAAATCCTGTGGTTCTTGAATCGATCGACTTCCCGAAGACGGTGATCGAGGTTGCCGTCGAGCCGAAGACCAAGGCCGACCAGGAGAAGATGGGCATGGCCCTGGCCAAGCTCGCGCAGGAGGACCCCACCTTCCGCGTCCACACCGATCCCGACTCCGGCCAGACCATCATCTCCGGCATGGGTGAGCTGCACCTCGAGATCATCGTCGACCGCATGATGCGCGAGTACAAGGTTGAGGCCAACGTCGGCAAGCCGCAGGTCGCCTACCGCGAGACCATCCGCTCCAACGCCGAGGCGGAAGGCAAGTACATCCGCCAGACCGGCGGCTCGGGCAACTACGGCCACGCCAAGATCCGCATCTCGCCCAATGAGCCCGGCAAGGGCTACGAGTTCACCAACGACACCAAGGGCGGCGCCATCCCCAAGGAGTACATCAAGCCCATCGACCAGGGCATCCAGGACGCCATGCTGCGCGGCATCCTCGCCG
>DATAVY010000235.1:0-5044 GCA_036267495.1 Edaphobacter sp. | reverse complement strand
GCAGGCGGTCATCGTCGGCGCCATCAATCTCCTCGCCACCATCCTTGCCATCACCTTGATCGACAAGCTCGGCCGAAGAACGCTCCTGCTCATCGGCTGTATCGGCATGACCATCGGCCTCAGCGGCATTGCGGCTATCTTCATCACCGGCAGAGATCGCGGCGCGCTGATCTTCTTCCTCGCCGGATACACCGCCTGTTTTGCGCTCTCCTCCGGCGCCGTCCTGTGGGTCTACATGAGCGAGATCTTTCCAAACCGCGTTCGTGTGAAGGGGCAGGCTCTCGGCTGTGCTGTAGTTTGGGTAATGAACGGCATCATCTCCCAGATCTTTCCCGCCATGAAGGCCCGCTCCGCCGCACTTCCCTTTGTAATCTTCGCCGTGGCCATGGCAATCCAGTTCGTAGTCACGCTCATCTTCTTTCCCGAGACCAAGGGGCTATCGCTCGAACAGTTGCAGAACAAGCTCGGCTTGCGGGAGACCTGATCGCGCCGATCGGCAACACAGGACAACAACCTCGTTGGATATGGACACGCACTACTCCCGCACTCTGGAGGGATTCATGGAACAAACCTGGCGCTGGTTCGGCCCTCACGATAAGGTGACACTCTCTGACGCCCGCCAGGCCGGCGCCGAGGCGATCGTCACCGCGCTCCACGCCATCCCGATCGGCCACGTCTGGTCAATCGACGCCATCCGTGAGCGTCAGCAGATCGTCGCCGCGGCCGGCCTCAGGTGGTCCGTAGTCGAAAGCCTCGATGTCAGCGAGAAAATCAAACTGCGCTCCCCCGGCTTTCAGCAGGACATCGACAACTACATCCAGTCCCTCCGCAACCTCGCCGCCTGCGGCATCCACATCGTCGCGTATAACCTGATGCCCGTCTTCAACTGGATGCGAACCGACCTGAACGTCCCCTTGCCCAATGGCGGATACACAACCCGATTCGACGCCGTAGCCTTCGCCGCCTTCGATCTATATATGTTGCAGCGCAAGCAGGCAGAGGCCGACTGGGGCGAAGATCGCTGCCGCGCCGCCCATGCATTCTTCACGGCGCTCCCATCTACCGACCGCGATCGCCTGCAGGCCACGATTCTGCAGGGTCTGCCCGGCGGCTCCCAATCCCTCACCATGGCGCAGCTGCGAGAGGGGCTCGAGCAGTACCGCGATGTAAACGCCGCGGCCTTCCGCGCAAACATCGCCGCCTTTCTGCGCGCGGTCTGCCCTGTGGCTCAGGAGCTCGGCATCCGTCTCTGCGTTCACCCCGATGATCCGCCCTTTGCCCTGATCGGTCTTCCCCGCATCGTCAGTACCGCGGACGATTTTGCCTTCCTCCTCGACCAGTCACCCGAGGAAGCCAATGGCATCACCTTCTGCGCCGGCGCGCTCGGCGTGCGTGAAGACAACAACCTCGTCGAAATGGTACAGCGCTTCGGACATCGCATCTGGTTCGCGCATCTGCGGTCCACAAAACGCGGCTCCGATGGAAAGAGTTTTTCTGAAGCCGCCCACCTCGAAGGCGACACCGATCTCATCGAAATCACCCTCGCATTGATCAAAGAGGAGCGCCGCCGCCGTTCTCTCGGCGACACCACCCCGCTTCCCTTCCGCCCCGATCACGGACAGCAGCTTCTGAATGACATCGACCGCCACGCACAGGCCGGCTACCCCGCAATCGGCCGTCTCCGCGGTCTCGCCGAACTCCGCGGCGTCATGCTCACCGCTGAACGTCTGCTCCCCGCCTGAGGAAACCTATGCCCGACTACACAGAAAAGAACGCGATCATCTTCGGCGGCACATCCGGCATCGGACTCGCGACAGCTCAATTACTCGCGCAGCGCGGCGCCACCGTCACCGTTGCCGGTCCGGAGCCCTCCGCGCCCGCGCCTCTTCACAACTCGCCGCAACTCTCCTGGGTGCATTGCGACGTCGCCTCCTCCGCTGACGTCTCCGCCGCCGTCGACCTCGCCGCCCGCTCGGCGCCTATTGACTGGCTCGTCTACAGCGCCGGCATTCAGCGTTACGGCACTGCCATCGAGTGCACCGTCGAGGAGTGGGACCTCGTCCAGTCCGTAAACGCTCGCGGCGCCTTTCTTGCCGCGCACTTTGCGCTGCCGCACATGCAGCGCGGCAGCGCGATCGTGAACGTCTCCTCCGTCCAGGCCATCGCCTGCCAGCAGAACGTCGCCGCCTACGCCGCCAGCAAGGGCACGCTCGACTCCCTCACCCGCGCTCTCGCCCTCGACCACGCCCTCGCAGGCATTCGCGTCAACGCCGTTCTGCCCGGCACCGTCGACACGCCCATGGTCCGTGCCTCCGCAGAGCTCTTTCGCGGCGACAAGACCGGCGCGGCCGTCGTCTCCGAGTGGGGACGCCTCCACCCGCTCGGTCGTGTCGCGCAGCCCATCGAAGTAGCCCAGGCCATCGCCTTTCTGCTCAGCGACGAAGCCTCCTTCATCACCGGAACTACGCTGGCCGTCGACGGCGGCCTGCTGGCGCAACTCTCCGTCAGACTCTAGCGTCGCCACTCATACGGCGACCCGCCCGAAACAAATCAACAAGTCGCGTACGATGAGTCGTGGCCAAAGCAAAACCCAGGACCCCCAAAACAGCAGAGCCTCCTCTGCGATCTCGCGGCGTGCAAGCCTTCGTCCGCGATCTTGGCCCCGGCCTGGTCACCGGTGCGGCCGACGACGATCCCTCCGGCATCTCCACCTATTCCGTCGCCGGCGCCTCCTTTGGCTATGCCACACTTTGGACCGCGCTGCTGTCGTTTCCCTTGATGGCTGCCATTCAGCTGATGTGCGCGCGGCTGGGGATGGTCACCGGTTGCGGGCTCGCCAGCGTAATTCGCAATCGCTACTCCCGCTGGGTCCTGTGGTTCGCCTGCTCGTTGGTCATTGTCGCCAACGTCTTCAACATCGGCGCGGACCTCGGCGGCATGGCCGATGCGATGCAGATGATGACCGGCATCCATGCCTATTACTGGACGCCGTTCTTCGCGATCGTCATCCTGGTTCTTCTGCTTTGGACGTCATATCGCACCATGGCGCGCGTCTTCAAATGGCTCACGCTCGTTCTGTTTGCCTACGTCATTACAGCCTTCCTTGCCCATCCCCATTGGAGCGAAGTCGTTCGCGCGACGTTTATCCCTCGCATCGAATGGAACAAACAGTACATTGCTGTCCTCGTCGGCATTCTGGGGACGACCATCTCGCCCTATCTGTTTTTCTGGCAGGCCGCGCAGGAGGTCGAAGAAGATCGCGACCACGGCAAGACCACGGTCGCCAAACGCAAAGGAGCAACCAACGCCGAACTTCTCATCGCCAAACGAGACGTAGTCACCGGCATGCTGCTCTCCAACCTGGTCATGTACTTCCTCATCCTGACCACCGCCGCCACTCTGAACGCCCACGGCCACAAAGACATCGAGACCGCGAAACAAGCCGCCGAGGCCCTCCGCCCGCTCGCCGGCCCCGGCGCCTACTGGCTCTTCACGCTGGGCCTCATCGGCACCGGCATGCTCGCTGTCCCAGTCTTGGCCGGCTCCTGCGCCTACGCCGTCGCCGAGGGCTCGCGCTGGAAAGCTGCCTCTCTTAATCTCAAACCCCACCTCGCGCGCAACTTCTACGCCGTCATCGCGCTCTCGATTCTCGTCGGTCTCGCCTTCGACTTCGCAGGCCTCAATGCCATCAAGATGCTCTTCTGGTCGGCCATCCTCAACGGCCTTCTCGCTCCTCCGCTCGTCATTATGGTTGTCCTGCTCACCAGCGATCGCAAAGTGATGGGAGACCGCGTCAACTCCCGCAGCATGAAGGTTCTCGGCTGGGCCTGCGCCCTGGTGATGAGCACGGCCGCCGTCGGCCTGCTGGTCTCTCTCCGCTGATTTGTCCCCCTACGACACATCTGTTTTGAACGGCTAACTATGGCTGATGCAGGTGTTTGCAAACGCCTGTGAACTTCGGCAAAACGTCTCAGGAGCCGTGATAAGCTCCCCCAATCAAGCCATGCCCAACCCTGCTCATCGCGGACGCGTCTTCCGCTTCGGCGTCTTTGAAGCCTTCGCCGACTCGCGAGAGCTCTTTCGCCAGGGCCGCCGCGTCCGCTTGCAGGATCAGCCCTTTCAGCTGCTTCTCTTGCTCCTCGAATCCCCCGGCGAGATCGTCGATCGAGAGTTTCTCCGCGACCACCTTTGGCCGGAAAACACCTTCGTCGACTTCAGCCGACAATCCGGCGCTGGGCAGTCCGGCCTCCATCCCCGGCACCTGCACCACCTGCCATGACGCGCCCAACGTAGGCGATCACTCCTACGAGATCAGAAACTGCCCCGATCCTTTGCATCCGGCGCAAACCGTGAACTACTACACATCCGATCCGGGCAAAGCTCTGATTACCGGTCTGTGCGCCGATGTAAATCGCGGAAAGGGGCCAATTCTTCGCGGCCTCGCGGCGCGTGCGCCCTACTTCCACAACGGCGCCGCAAAAAATCTCAACGAGGTCATCAACTTCTACGATCAGCGCTTCCAAATGGATCTGACCCAGAAGGAAAAGAAGGAACTGATCGCCTTTCTGAACTCGCTGTAATCACGCCAGCCAGCAACGCACCCACATCGATCGCCGTGCACGAAGCCAAGAGGATGATGCGGTTGGCGCGCCATCCTGTATCCTGTGGCGAAACATCATAAGTGCCTTTCGAGGTCCTATGTTCCGCCCCAGGGCTACTCAGTCTTCAGCCACGAGATCGGTCGTTGTGATCGTCGGCATAGGCCTTCTGCTGGTCTTTGCAAAGTTGCTGCTCATTCCTTTGACCTTTGCCCTGACACTTTCTCTTCTGCTTTTGCCGGTGGTTTCATGGCTCGAGAAGAAACGTCTTTCGAGAAATGCAGCAGTGATAGTTGCCAGCGTTCTTACCTGCGCCATCTTGACCATTGGCGGTCTCGTTCTTTCGCGACAGGTGTTGAACGTCGCGCAAACGCTTCCGGGTTACAGCGTAAACATTCAGAAAAAAATCAAGTCACTGCAC
Organism: Edaphobacter sp.; assembly: GCA_036267495.1. Classification (GTDB taxonomy): domain Bacteria; phylum Acidobacteriota; class Terriglobia; order Terriglobales; family Acidobacteriaceae; genus Edaphobacter. The sequence goes on along the minus strand of DATAVY010000235.1, from coordinate 25 downwards.
TCCTCCGCGGTGGACTCGCTCCAAA
>DATAVY010000234.1:0-5056 GCA_036267495.1 Edaphobacter sp. | reverse complement strand
ACCCTGGCTCTTGTCATACCCCGCTGGCAGCCAAAGCGTCGCCGTCAGGTCAACTCCATCCGCGCGTTTGTACTTGAGGAACTGCCGTGTCGGCATCTTGATGTTGTCGTAGCGCCCGGGGAAGTGCGTCAACTGCACCGGCTCTCCACCAGCCAGCGGAGCCGAGAAGTAGTTCGGCGACATCGTCTGGCTCTCGCGGCGAATCATCACCGTCGAATCCGAGAGCAGCGCCGTCGGCTCATCATAGTAAGGATCGCTCGAGCGATAGAGGATCTTCTCCTCTCCGCCGCCCGCCGGCATCACCGCCACAAACGGCTGGTCTCCCTTCGGCGACGCGCCCGGCGAGATAAAGTACACCCCCGTCCCGTCAGCCGTCAGCTTCAACACCATCTGCCCTTTCGCATTCATCGCCGTCATCGGCCGCCCAGGATTGTGATACCGATCCTGCGAAGAGCCCGAGTAGAGCGTCGTAGTCTTTCCCGTCGATGGATCGAACGCCAGCATCATCGACTTGCGATCCGAGAACCGCGCCACCGACACAATCGCCAGGTGCTCGTTGCCCCACTCGATGCCACGCGGCGCACCCCGCCCAAAACCCCGCGCCAGACGCATCGGAAGCTCCAGGATCGTCTTCGCCGGCTCGCTGAACGGTGCCGGCAGCGCCATCACCTTATCGACGATCGCGGCATGCTTCGCCGGATCGCCGCCATCCGCAGCCTCAACCCACACCACCGTCGCCGGAACATCCGCGCGCCACTCGTACTCCCTCGGCCCCGGCTCCACCGCATCCCTTGAGATCGGCAGATTATCCACCGCGCCGCGGTCCGACAGCAGCTTCACAGCGCCCGCGCTCTTCACCGGCACCACCTCCGTCTTCAACGGAAAGCGCTCATACGGAAACGTATAGCTGAACGGCCGATGCACAATCGCGACCAGGGCATGCTGGCCATCGGGCGACGGCGCCGCGCGCTCGATCAAACCCTTCGCCGGCAAAGGCTTCACCACTCCGCTCAACGAAACCACCGCCAGATCAGACGACGCGTAGTACTCGAAGATGTTTGCGTCGGTCGTCGTCTTCAGCATGTCTTCATAGGTCGGCGCGGGACTCACCTTGCCCAGGTTCTCTTCCACATCCGGCCCCGTCGGGATCTCGCTCACCTTCGGCGCCGCGCCGCGGTTCGCCGGCACCGTCTTGCACAGCAGCGCCGCACTGTCCGGCATCCACTCGCACGGAGCACCCAGCACCGCATTCAGCTTCACCACTCCCACCCGATGCGCATGCGAAGTCGCCACATCGATCACCCAAAGCTCGAGGCCGGTAGCCGGAGCAGTCGCGTGCGCCACAAACGCCGCGTGCTTCGAATCCGGCGCCCACATCGCATCCACCGCCTTCAACTTCGTCGGCAGACCCGTGATCGTCCTGGGCGCAGCCTCCTTCGTCGCGTTCACCGCCTGCAGTCGTAGCGCAACATCGTACCGCTCCACGCTCGGTCCATTCGACAAAGGATTGAACCGGATCCCCGCCAGCCGGTATCGCGGCTGCGCCACATCGGCAATCGTCGGGAACGTCGCCGGCTGTTCCACCAGCATCATCTTGCGGTCGGGTGAGAGCAGCACCACCGGCGTCGGGGGCGCCTCCAGCAGCTGCTCGATCGCCGCCGGCGGCTTCTGATACGTCAACGCCGTCTGCGCCATCGCGTCCTGTACGCCTGCACATCCAACTACCGTCCCCACAAAGATCGCGCCAAGGAAAAGCTTCCGCACACCGCACCTCCACTTAAATTTTTGCTGATGTTGATTGAGACGCTATGCTACCTCACAAAGACGCAGGTGAGAAAATACCTGTTTCCGGGCGTCTTCGCCATGCATAAACTGCAAACTCGCTGGTGTCTGTCTCTAAAGTTCGCATCAAAAATAAGCTGTCATCCTGAGCGGACTTTGGCGCGGTTTCTTGCGACAAACGCAGTCGAAGAGCCTGCCTGAGCTTGCCGAAGGAACCCCCGAAGAGGCTCATGCTGCCCCGACTCTCGGCCGTTTCTCACCACCAATATCGCAAGAAACTTCAGACTCACCACGCTAAGGTGCTGAGTCATAAATTCGTCGTCTTTGCCAAGGGCCAAAGGCCCGCTCTATACCAGCCTGGGCGCAGCCCCAGGTAATATCCCGCCAAAAAATCAAGGGCTGAAGGCCCGTCCTATACTGCGACGAACTTCACACGCAACACCCTGCCAGCCTCCGTCATCTGAGCGCACTCCCGAAGGTCCAGGTCGGCTGAAGGCGGGAGGTCCGAACGACAAAGTTGCCGAAAACCCGTTTTTAGGAAACAACACTTGGAATGTCACTGGGTTGCGCCATAACGCGATTTCTCTGTGCCTATCTTTCTCGATGATTGCACAAGCGATTTGTCACTCATTGAGATTTGCGGCGGGAATTACTTCCGATCAGCCGACCTGAAGAAACGGGAACGAATGTGAGCCTTGTGGTGTCTATCAGATTAGAATGCTGAGAATGTTCTGGTCGACTGTTGCGCTTCTCTGCCTGTTACCGGGTTCCTGGCTCCTTGCAACTGAGGGGCAGAAGCTTGCCTGTTCGTCCTTTGACTATCAGGTGGCGCGCGACCACGAGATCAAGCCTCATCGGCGGGCGATTCCAGTGGACGGGATGGGCCAGGAGTACACGGCGCCCCATCAGCTACACCTGGAGCTGACGGTCTCGCCGACAGGCGATGTGACACACGCGGAGGCGAGCGGCGAGGACGGGGATACGAGGTTCTGGCCACAGGTGGAGGGCGAGGTCTACCAGTGGAAGTTCTCGCCGTTCAAGGCCGGCGGTAAGCCAGTGACCGCGACGGTGGAGGAGCACGTCGACCTTCTCCCTCCGGACCGGCTGCCGAAGGCGCACGTTCCCCCACCAGTGATCACGAAGGATTCGAAGGTGGCGATCACGCTGCTGCAATGGACCTGCGACGGACCATGTCCGTTACACTCGGTGACGGTGAGCACCGATGGAGTTGTGTTTGAGGGCTTTAATGTGGCCGCACGTGGAAGGCACACGGACAAGATAGATAACGATGCACTCATTGCGCTGGCGAAGAGGCTTGTGGCAGCAGATTTTTACTCAATGGAAGACGACTACCGCTGCCGCGGATGGGACCTGTCGTCCTCGCTTTCGATCACGATCGACGGACACACGAAGAGGGTGAGGGACTACCAGGGGCAGTGGGCGGGGATGCCATCTGTGATCGTTGAACTGGAAGATGAGGTGGATGCAGTCGCGCGCACGGAGCGGTGGATCGAGGGAGGAGACGGCCTTGTGGCGGCGTTGCGGGCGGAAAAGTTTGACTTCGCCAGCTACGACGCACAAGTGATGCTATATGAAACAGCTGCTCGCGGACAGACAACGACCGTTCGTGAGCTGCTGGCAGCTGGGGTTCCGCTCAAACCTCTGCCTGCTCCAACGACGGATAACCCGTACGGCGGTCCGTTCGGGAAGGTTCGCTTCCTGACAGCCGCGAGCAGGCATCCCGATACGCTGCGGGTCTTTCTGGATTTGGGTGCGAGCAAGGAAGACCAGGAGGACAAAGATCGGGCATTGGATGGAGCCGCTTCCGCCGGCAAACTGGAAGCTGTCCGGGCCTTGATTGCCTATGGTGCGAATCCGAATGTCGATTACCGCAAGTTGTGGAGTACAGGCAGCGGCTTGTTCAGCGCCAACGTGCCCATGGGCGGAGAGGGCGGGGGAAGTGTGCTGATCTCTGCGGCGAGGTCGGGTAATCCCGAGGTGGTTAAAGAGATTCTTCGCTACGGGCCGAATCTGGAGGCGAGGGAACAAAATGGCAAGACCGCGCTCTTCGTGGCCGGAGAGTCGACGAAGAGCGATGAGGATGGAGAGCGGGTGGAGTGTGTTCGCGTGCTGGCGAAGGCGAGGGCAAGCGTCGATGCGCGAGATAAAGGTGGAAACACGCTTTTGCATAAGACGTGGCTGATTGATGTGCAAGAAGAGTTGTTAAGGCTGGGTGCTGACGTGAATGCGCGGAATCTCAATGGAGAGACGCCGATCTTCACGAATATGAATATCGAGTCCATACCGCTTTTTCTGCAGCACGGTGCAGATCTTACTATTCGCAATAAGCAAGGCGAGACGGTGATGGAAGCCCGCACGGGAAGAGGAACTGGGGACGAGGCTCTTCGCAAAGCGATTGCTGAGATAGAACACCCACAGTAGCTTTCTTTGAAGCTTGGTCTCCGTGCCGCTAACCCCGTTTATCATGCGGTTCCCTGCGCCTTGTGCGGACCCTACTCCCCCACATTTGTTTTGGCCTTTGTCTTTGTTATGCTTCTACCTGTTGCCATCATCCCGGGCTTTCAGCCTCACGTCGAACCAGCATCGCAAGGCGCAAACACCGCTCTACGCTGGAGAGGAGCGTACAAGACTAAGTAACTGACTTTACCGCCTTTACCGTCGCCTCGAATTATTTTCCGCGATTTTCCTCAGCAAAATCGCATGTCAAGTCCCAAAACCACCTAAATCTTTCAAACAAAAGGAAATATAGTTGCAGGTTAGTTAGGTTCAATCCGGTATACTGAATATATAGAGTTAAAGAGAAGCTCCGGCATCCGCCGGGGCTTTTGTATTTAACCCCATAACCCATTTAGAAAGACGATTTTAGCTGTAACCCTTTTGTTTGCAGGATTTTGGTCGGCCATTGTCTGCCATCCTATTGCAATCAGAGGACTTGCAACGAGATACCCGGGGGGTACCCCCTCACCGGGACTCAACAAGCACTACGAGGAGATGCCCATGCAGGGAACCCGCTCAAGCAGACGAACCTTACCTGCTCCCGGCCTGCTCTTTCTTCAGGATCGGGTCCAGATTGGTCTTATCTACCAGAGCAACCCCCGTATCGATAAACGCTGGAAAGGGAGAGTACGGATCCAGCCCATAATCCGAGCCCAGGGGCGTCACCGGATAGTGATGAATATCGTCCAAAGCCTTCAACCCCAGAAAAGCCATCGTGTACGGTTTTTGCGAGATCGTCGAATCGATCGTTCCGTCC
>DATAVY010000233.1:0-5651 GCA_036267495.1 Edaphobacter sp. | reverse complement strand
GGCCATGCGGGGATGGTGAAGGCGTACTACCGGCAGATGCCGCGCTCGTATCTTTACTACGGGTATACGACTGTGATCGATCTGGCGGTGGTCGATCGCCAGGTGCTGAATGATTTTGAGCGGGCGCCGATGCATCCGGATTTGTATAGCTGCGGCGAGCCGCTGGTGTTTGCGAATGGGTATCCGATGTCGTTTGTGCCGCCGGAGCTGCGTTTCGAGTTGTTTTCGAACTTTATCTACGATCCGGAGCAGGCGTCGAGTATTCCGGCGGAGTATAAGCCGGAGGCGCACACTCCTGCTGCCGACGTGGCGCGGGTGAAGGGCGAGGGCGGGATCTGCGTCAAGACTTTTTATGAGCGTGGATTTGGGCGGGACAAGAATCTGCCGGTGATGAGCGCGGAGGTGATGGCGGAGATTCGCAAGGCTGCAACGCAGCAAGGACTGGTGCTGATGGTGCATGCAAATTCGTTCGAGGCGCAGAAGTTTGCTGTCGATGGCGGCGCGGACGTGATTGCGCATGGGATGTGGAACTGGGGCGATCTGAAGCAGGAAAATGCGCTGCCGGATGAGGTCAAAGAAGTGCTTGACCGGGTTGTGGCGAAGAAGATTGGGTATCAGGCTACGTTCCAGGTGCTGGAGGGCGAGCGAGTTTATTTTGAGCCGGAGTATCTGGGGTCGGAGGCGGTTGGCAAGGTTGTGCCAAAGGAGATGATCGCGTGGTTCCGTACGCCGGAGGGACAGGGGTTCAAGAAAGGCCTGGTGGACGGCGATACGCCGGATGCGGTGATGGCGCAGGCATATGAGAAGGGTCCCTTAGCGCGGAACCGTCAAGTTGTGGCTTATCTGGCCGGCAAGAACGCGAATTTTCTGTTTGGCACCGACACTCCTTCGGGACCTACCTACGGAAATCTTCCTGGGTTGAATGGGTATCTGGAGATGCGGCAACTGAAGAACGCGGGATTGTCGCTGACGCAGATATTCAAGGCCGCGACGATCAGCAATGCGCGGGAGTTCAAGCTCGATTCGCAGCTGGGAACGATTGAGCCGGGAAAGATTGCGAATCTGGTGTTGCTGAAGAAGTCACCGCTGGCGAGCGTGGATGCTTACGACAGCATCACGACAGTATGGGTGCATGGGACAGCGGTGGCGCGGGACAGCCTGGCGGTTGATTCAGGGAAGTAGCATTCAAAAAGATTTCTGTTGGGACTCGCGACGGGTACAGGCTACAATCCGGCAACGCTAAAAAAGTTAGCTTGCTGACCTCGGGAATTTTACCGACCAGCGCGAGGAGAGTGTATGAGCGAGATCGTAGCGGCGGAAGCACAACCTGTCGGACCGGGCTTGAGCCAGGTAGAGCGCGTGGTGGACACGTTTGTGGCGCCATCAAAGACGTTTAAGGATATTCTGCGGGACGCGAGCTGGTGGCTGCCTTATCTTCTTGCGGTAGCGCTTGGGATCGTCTTCGCCTATGCAATTTTGAACAAGGTGGGACTGCCGACGCTGGTGGATGGAGTGATCCATCACAACAAGACGCTTGAGGACACGATTGCCAATGGAACGCCGGCCGACGTGGCAAAAATACGGGGTCGAGTCGAGACGCAGTTTAAGTTTTCCTACCTTGGGCCGGTGATCGGGTTGATCTCGGGGTTGATTTGCGCGGGGATCCTGCTAGCTACCGCGAATTTTGCGTTTGGCGGGAAGGCAAAGTACAAACAAATGCTGGCGGTGTGGTTTTATGCGACGCTGCCGCTGGTGGTGTTCTATCTGCTGGTGGTCGTTTCGATTTACGCAGGTCTGGGGGGCGATCAGTTCGATATACAGAATGCGATCGGGACGAATATCGGGTATTACCTGTCGGGGAGCGAACTGCCGCACTGGCTGGTGGCCTTGTTGTCAGCGATCGATGTGTTCGCTATCTGGTCGGCGATACTGCTGACCATAGGGGTTTCGATCGTGGCGGGAATCAAACGAAGCTCCGCGGCAATTGTGGTCTTCGGCTGGTGGATTCTTTTCGTGTTGTTGAAGGTGGCGGGCGCGGCGATCAGCGGTTGAGGTCATACGAAAAATCGTTTGGAGCATAGCCTATACGCAACAAAGGCCCGGAGCGAATCCGGGCCTTTCTATTTGGTGAGAAGTGCTGCTATTCGGTCCAGCGTTTGAAGACGAGGGAGCCATTGGTGCCGCCGAAGCCGAAGGAGTTGGAAAGCGCGTAGTCGATCTTTACGGCTTGAGGCTTGTTGGGTACGTAGTTGAGGCGGCACTGCGGGTCGAGCTCGACGATGTTCATGGTGGGGGGTGCGGTCTGCTCGAGCATGGCCATGATGGTGATGCCCGCTTCGAGGCCGCCGGCTCCGCCGAGCAGGTGGCCGGTCATGGACTTGGTGGAGCTGACGAGGAGCTTGTGGCTCTTTGCGTGTTCGCCGAAGACGCTTTCGATTGCCTGCGACTCGAGTGCATCCCCGAGCGGCGTACTGGTGGCGTGGGCGTTGAGGTAGTCGATCTGATCGGGCGAGACTCCGGCGACCTTGAGGGCGTGGCGCATGGAGCGGGCGCAGCCTTCGCCTTCAGGAGCCATGCCGGTCATGTGGAAGGCGTCGGCGGAGAGGCCGTAGCCGACGATTTCGGCGAGGATCTCTGCTCCGCGGGCCTTGGCGAACTCGAGTTCCTCGAGGATAAGAATGCCTGCGCCTTCGCCGACGACGAAGCCGTCGCGATCCTTGTCGAAGGGGCGGGAGGCATGCTGGGGGTCGTCGTTGCGGGTGGAGAGGGCGCGCATGGCGGCGAAGCCCGCTACGCCGAGGGGAGTGATGGAGGCTTCGGTGCCGCCGGCGATCATGGCGTCGGCGTCGCCGCGCTGGATGAGACGGAAGGCGTCGCCGATGGCGTGGGCGGAGGTGGTGCAGGCGGTGGCGGTGGCTTCATTGGGACCGCGCGCGCCATATTTGATGGAGACGTGACCGGCGGCGAGGTTGATGATGGCGCCGGGGATGAAAAAGGGCGAGACTTTTCGGGGACCGCCGTTGAGCAGGTTGATGTGTTCGCGCTCGATGACGTCGAATCCGCCGATACCGGAGCCGATGTGGACGCCGATGCGGTCGCGGTTCTGGTCGGTGACCTGAAGTTTGGAGTGGGCCATCGCCTCGGCCGAGGCGGCGAGGGCGAAATGGATGAAGCGGCCCATCTTGCGGGCCTCTTTTTTATCCACGAAGAGCAGGGGATCGAAGTCTTTGACTTCGGCGGCAAAACGGACGGGGTGGCCGGTGAGATCGAAGGCTTTGATCTCGGCCATGCCACTGCGGCCGGCGAGGAGACCCTGCCAGACCTCACGAGTGGTTTTGCCGACCCCGCAGAGAAGCCCGAGGCCGGTTACGACGACGCGACGTTGCTCCATTTGTTTACTTGGCCGCCTTCTGGTTCTTTTCGATGTAATCGACGGCGTCTTTGACGGTTTTAATCTTTTCGGCATCCTCATCGGGGATCTGGATGTCGAAGGCTTCTTCGAACTGCATGACGAGTTCGACGACGTCGAGGGAGTCGGCGCCTAGGTCTTCCTGAAAGCTTGCGCCGGGGGTGACCTCAGCTTCATCCACCTGAAGTTGCTCGACAATGATCTGCTTTACTTTCTCGTCTACTGCTGCCATTTCGTTCTCCTGTTTACGTCTGGAATCAAGGTCTGAATTTCGTGCACGCTAACACACCCACACAGCCAACCTCAAGCATACTGAGCGCCTAGGTGAGTGTAAAGCAAATGGGAGCGCGGTGTAATGCGAAGAAACCGGCTTTGTCAATCGTCCTCGGCGGAGGCAGCCAGTAATGGTGCGACGTTGGCGATCTCCTCGAAACCGATCAGATTGGAGACGGGTGTTCCGGTATCGAGGCTGGCGACGTTTTTAAGCGCGCGGTTGATGGTGCGGGTCTTGCTGGAGAGGTCGCCCAGAGTGTTTTGCACGGTATCCACTTGCTTTTTCACCTTGTCCATCAGGCCGCCAAATTTCTCGAATTCGCTCTTGGTGGAGGAGAGGACGCGCCAGACCTCGTCGCCTTTTTTCTGGATGGCGAGGGTATGGAAGCCCATCTGGAAGCTGGTGAGGATGGCCATGAAGGTGGAAGGCCCGGCGATGGTTACGCGGCACTGGGACTGAATCTCGGACTGGAGGCCGGGGCGGCGGACGACTTCGGCATAGAGATTTTCGGTCGGCAGGAACATGATGGCGTGCGGCATGGTGGTGGGCGGATCGATGTACTTGTCGCAGATGCGTTTGCCCTCGGTGCGGATGGCGCGCTCGAAGGCGCGGCCGGCGGTTGCAATCTCTTCCGCAGAGCCATGCTCGTAGGAATGTTCGAGGCGCTCCCAGTCTTCCTTGGGAAACTTGGCGTCGATGGCGAGGAGCGTGTAGGAGTCGGCGCCATCGCCGTTGGGAAATTTGAGGGCATATTCGACAGATTCTTGCGTGCTTGGCTTGATGCGGGCGTTCTTGATGTACTGCTCGGGAGAGAACATCTGCTCCAATTGCTGGCCGAGCTGGAATTCGCCGACTACGCCGCGCGACCGGACATTGGAGAGGACTCGTTTGAGGTCGCCGACGCCTGTGGCTAGCTCTTTCATCTCGCCGAGGCCTTTTTGCACCTCGCCGAGGTGGGTGGTCACCTGGCTGAAGGATTCGGTGAGGCGGGTCTGCAGGGTGGCGTGGAGTTTTTCATCCACGGTGATGCGCATCTCTTCGAGTTTGGCGGCGTTGTCCTCGTTAAGTTTGGTGAGGCGGTCTTCGACGGTGAAGCGGAGTTTTTCCTGCTGGGTGGAGGCTTCGCCGGAGAGTTCGCTGAGACGGCTGTGCAGGGCCTCGCGCGCATCGAGCAGGCTGCGGTTGACCTCAGCGATGAAGTAAGTGAGGCGCTGGGCAATGGAATCGAGGTTCTGCTGGACGGCGGTGCGGAGGGCTTCGTCGGAGGTTTTGTTGTCGGCTCGAAAGCCGGCGAGGCCGGTCTGCAGCAGATTGCTGAGTTCGGCGATGGTCCTGGTGATCTCGGCGCGGAGATTGCTGAAATCGGCTCCAGCGGATTCACGGGTGCGCTGGGCTTCGGCTGCGGCTTCGGTGCGAAGCTGAGCGAGTTCATTGCGGAGATGGCGATCGAGACCTTCGAAGTGGGCGTCGAGGCGGGTGAGCTGGCCGGGCATGGTTTCGGCTAACTGATGGAGATGGGGGTCCTGTGTGGGCGAGGAGGCTCGGCGCAGCAGGACGAAGACAATGAGCAGGATAGCGATTTGAAGGGCGATCAGGAGAAGGACCAGGTTTGTCATTTCGTCTTTCCTTCGCCTAAGAATAACACTTCTCTGGGCTGGCGTTTTCGGGAGACAAGGAACTCGGATCATCATACTTCGCCGGAAATCGGCATCCAACCGGGCATGGATTGCAACCGATCACGGAGGTGACTATGAAGGAAGATTCGACAAACCAGGGGTTCGATGAGATTTTGAGCAGGATTGGGCCGGATGCTACGGCGACGTTCGATAACTCGGCGAGCAATCCGACCGAGCATGCCAGCAGCGAGGCGACGAATGCTGCGACTGCGGTCGACGATGAGGATGAGGCGCTCGAAGAGGAAGATGATGACGACGCCGCGCTCGAGGAAGACGACGAAGACGATGAGGA
>DATAVY010000232.1:0-8268 GCA_036267495.1 Edaphobacter sp. | reverse complement strand
GTGAAGCTGCAACCCCAGCTTGCCTGCCGGGCCATCGTGATCGACGTGGATCACCTCCGCGCCGCGCGCGTCACTCAGCTTCAGCGCGGCGACCCGGTCTTCGCTGACATCGCGTATATCTACGCCAAGGTATCCCTGCGTGATGTGGGGAGCCGTGCCCGACCTGGGCGCCGCGTGAACCCGCACGGAGACGTGCAGCGCAGCGGTCATGCCAAGCGCAACCGGCGCGGTCATCGCGAGCCCCGCCAAAGCCGCAGCCAAGGTTAAGGCCCCCACTCGTACGTGGTGCTTCATCGTCGTCAGCCTCATCGCTTACTGAATGTCCGCAGCGCCCTGCAGGGCCTGATAGGAGGCCGTCCGTATATAGGGATTCTCGTCCTGAGTCGAGACCGTCCTCAGCACTTCGCGCACGCTAGAGTCCGCCTGTACTGGTTCCAACATGCCAATCGCGGTCGTCCGCACCTTAGCGTCGGAGTCGTGCATCAAGGCCTCCAGCACGGCGTCGCGCACGCGCTGATCCTGTCCGACATAATGTTGCAGACCCTCAAGCGCCTTCAGCCGCACACCCGCATTCTTGTCGTAGCGCAGCGATACCAGCAGCGCGCTGCGAATGCCCTGGCCATCGCTTCCGGCTATACACTCATGTCCTTCGCGGCACTCATGCGCCAGCAGCGCCACCGAGTCGGCGCGCACTCCATTGGTTGCTGCCGCCTTGGTGCCTGCCAGCAGCAACTGGCGAATCTCCGGCGAGTCCAGCGAGCCTTCCATCGTCTCCGGAACCATCTTGTTGTACTTCACCTGCACCAGCTCCGAGTTTGGCGTCTGCACGATGTCGGTCACGTTGGCAATCGTCGCCTGGGTCGGGTTGCTGAGTGTCACCGTGCTCTTCGCCTTGAGTGCATGGGCCACCTCATAGCGGTAGGTAAAGTTCCCCGCCAGAAATCCCACGCCCAACAGCAGCGTGGCCAGCGCCGGTGCACTCTGCAGATGCCCCATCCAGCTAAACAGGCCGTTGCGGAATTGGCTCAGGAGACCACGGGAAGGAATCGAATCCAGCTCCGCATCCAGTCTTACCCTTGCCTGTGCCAGCATGTTGGGCGACGGCTCCACCACCGGAAGCAACGCCAACTGCGCATCCAACTCTCGCATTGCGTCCAGTTCGCTCCGGCAGTCCTCGCATCCATCCAGATGCTGCTCCAGAACTACTGCGTATTCATCCGGCAGTTCGCCGTAGCTTGCCAGGATGACGTTCTCTTTTGCGGTTTCGCACTTCATTTGCACTACCTCAACCAGCCTCAAAATCTATCGTTGATTTCGGGTCTGTACTGTCCGCCCGTCGTGTATGTTCAATTGCGGTCTACCGTACGCCGGCAAGATTCGCCCGCAGCTTGCGGGTCGCCCGAAACAGCGTGTTCTTGGCTGTCTCTTCGGTGGTGCTCAACATCTCGCCGATCGTCCGCAGCTTCAGCCCCTGGTAGTGCTTCAGCTCAAATACTGTTCGTTCGCGCGGCGTCAACTTGTCGAGCGCCTCGCTGATCCTTTGGCTCATCACCTTCCGGTCAAGCTCCCGTGCCGGGTTCGCCATCGATCGGTCGTCGGTGATGTTCGCCATCAGGTCCATCTCGCCGCCGCTCGAATCGAGCACCGTTGCCGGATCTTCCCGGCGGCTCTTTCGCCTGCGCAACTGGTCCAGGCAAAGGTTCGTGACAATCCGATAAAGCCACGTGTAGAACGAGCACTCGAAGCGAAAGTTCCCCAGGTGGCGATACGCCTTGATGAAGGCCTCCTGGTGGACATCCTGCGCGTCCTGTTCATTGCCTAGCATATGCAGCGCCAGCCGTAGCACCGACTGGTCGTATCGCCGCACCAGGGCGTCGAACGCGCTTCGCTGGCCCCGCTGTGCCTCGCGGATCAATTCATCGTCCTCGGTCCGCTGTTGCGCTCGCGCATCGAGCTGCGCCTGCGTCAGCTTGCCGCCATTCCTCGTCCCGGATTGGGCCGCAGCCTTTGCCATCGTTGGCATAGATTCTACAGCCGCAGTCCCTAACAATCCCATGGCAAACGGGCTAATGTGCCGTTTTTGAGCCACGGCCGCAAGCGGAGCAGACAACTCCCCGCCTAAATCCATCCCAACAGCATCTGCGTTCATCGACTGACTCCGGAGGTCAGAAAATCGAACTACATCCCAATAGACACCTCCCTCCCCACAAAGGTAAGCAACAAGCCGTCACCCTTTTGTCGTAGCCTTATGCTCTCGCGGGTGATCGTCTGTTTCTACTCCCTATTCCCTACACTCTGCTTTCGGTAAACTCACCCCATGTCTCCCCCAATGTCGTCCCGCCGTCCCGCCGATGCTCCCAGCCTCTTCTCCGACCCGGCACAAGCCGACCAGGCCGACGGCAATTCCACGCGAAAGTCCCTCTGGATCAATGCCCACTGCGACGGCGGAGCTCGCGGCAATCCCGGTCCCGCCGGCTACGGAGCCCTCATTACTGACGACCACGGCCACGTCCTCGCCGAACTCTCCGAATTCCTCGGCATCCGCACCAACAACTACGCCGAGTACTCCGGTCTCCTCGCCTGCCTGCAGTACGCCCTCGACCACCATCACCCGCGCCTCCGCGTCGTCTCCGACTCCGAGCTTATGGTCAAGCAGATCCAAGGCAAGTACAAAGTCAACTCCCCCGACCTCAAACTCCTTTGGCAGGAGGCCAGAAGTCGTATCGCCCGACTCGAAGCCTTCGAGATCTCCCACGCCCTCCGCCACAAAAACAAAGACGCCGACCGCCTCGCCAACCAGGCCATGGACCGAGGCATGAAGCGCCCCCAACCCGCCTCTGGTGAGAATTCGTCGTCCTTCGGCGAACCGGGGTCCCCGGCGAGCGGTTCTGGCTCGCTGGGGCGGGAGGCCGGAGGACCTGCCTCTCGCACTGAAGCTCCACCCAAAGCCCGCCCCTATCCAAAAAAATCCGAGACCCCGCCCGATCCCTACGACAAAGCCAACACCATGCTCCGCGGCTTCACCAAAGACGGCGCCATCCACCTTCTCGGCAACGCCACCCTCCCCGACGGCATCTTCGTCAAAATCATTCGGGAATAACCTCGCTCCAAGTATCCTGTCTCAAACCGCCCAGCAAGGATCGAGGACTGCAGATGGATATTCATGGCCCAGAAGGCCCTACCAACTCCTTCAAAGACTTCGCGATTCATATCGTCATCGTCACCATTGGCATCCTCATCGCCCTTGGCCTTGAAGGCATCCGCGAAACCATCTATATCCACCGCATCGTGCGGGACGCTCGCGAGAACTTCCGCGTCGAGCTGATAGGCAACCGGCGCAATCTCGACAGCGAGCTGAAGAACGATAGCAAAACCCTTGCCCAGCTCAACCAGATCATCGCCGATCTTCCCCAGCTCCGGAAGGATTCCGCAAAATTGCGCGAGCGCGTCGCAACGATCTACCCCAGCGGCTACTTCTTCTCCAGCTCCCGCTGGGAGTCCGCCCTCTCCACCGGCGCCCTCGGCCACATGTCTGTCGACGAGGTCAACCGGTACGCCGAGGTCAACTTCCTCGTCCACACCTACACAAATATTGAAAGCCGGTCCATTATCGACTGGCAGCAGCTCGAAGCATACTTCAGCGGCCATGAAAACCCGACCCAGCAGGAGATGAACACAGGCGTAGAAAAACTCTATCTCTACCGCTCCGACACCCGGGGTCTCAAACAAGTCGCCGAGGAGTTTTCCAACTCCCTCAACAATGCCCTAAAGCAGAAGTAATTCTCACATCGCCGGCTGCCGGCCCCATCAACTCAAAGTAGCTTTCCCAAAGCAGGCCCGCCACAATGTTTCTAAAAGCAGCCGTCATCTTCCTCGCCCTGGCCACTGTCACTCCCAACCTACAAGGCCGCACTGAATGGCTACGCTCACCCGGCGTCGTTCTGCCGGACAAGGAACACGAGATCTTCCTCGAGCCCGCAGTCCTCGGCGAACTCCAGAAACCAATCGCCAGCCTGCAATAGAGCCCGGATGTCCCGGCTCTCATCCAAAGGTCTTCATCCATGCTGTGGCTTGGTTCTCGCTACGCCTCTGCGCCGCACATCCCGCGAAAACCTTCCCCGCCAGAGACGTTTGATCGCATGGCTGCAACGTGGACAGACAAACTCCAGAATTGGCAGACTGACAAGCATGAGTGCGATGACCAGAATGGTAAGGACGATACAGAGAGTTTCTTCAGACATGGAACCTCCAATGGCCTCGCCTTCAAGGCCACGTCGAGAGAGTGAGACAAGGTTTAGCAACCTCAACCGAGCGAGAGGCGCCTGAACGAATCGAACTAAACAAACCTGATAAGCGGTCGCGCAGCTCACAGGGAATTCAAAACGCGATCAGTCTTTCTTCCGCTCTTCCGTGAAGTTCAATTGATGTCGCCGCCAGTATTTGAAGCTGGCGGCCGGCAAAATTTTCACGGGAGCCCGTACCGTTGCGCCCTAACTCTGCGAACGGCACCGTACAAAAGGATAGTGCGTGAACCATCGAAAACGTTTCATCTCACGAGAGCCGCAGCCCGCAAAAGCGGCGCCGAATCCTCGCCTATATCCGCTCGCATCCCAAGGCGCTGCGCCCGTTTCGCCGTACCCTCCCGTATAGCCCGCCAACCGGTCACAGCTGCTTTTACCTCGAAGCTCTCGCCACCCGCGAGCATAGTTCTTCCACAATGCTCATCTGCTCCAGCATCGCCTGCAGTTTCGCAACTCCAACCCGCTCCTCAAAATGCCGCTGCATCCGATCGAGAACCCCAGCCACCCGCACCGCCCGCCTTCGTCCCGCAGGCTCGAGCACAAGCTGAAGCGCCCGCGCATCCTCCGCATCGATCCTTCGCCGCACCAGGCCCTTGGCCTCGAGCGATGAGATGCAATGGCTCACATTCCCGCGCGTCGTCTGAAACGTCTCCGCCAGATGAGACGGCTTTACTCCGCCCTTCTTCTCGAAGAAGATCGCCGTCAGCACCAGCGACTCAAAAACCGTCAACTGCTCTCCCTCGAGAACAAGATTCAGCGAAGCCTCCATCCTCCGGGCAATCCGGCTGGCTTGAAAGATAGGACTCTGCCGCAAAAACGATTCGATGCGCATCGCGCTCCTCAAACTGGTTGATCTATTCAATTACTTACAATAAGACAAAACTAGCTCCCCAATCCCTGCAGGACAAGCGAAGATCATCAGATGAAGGCTCCACGAAAAATCCCCGGTCTCCTCTGCCTCAGCGCGCTATGCCTGAGCACCGCCGCGGCTCAAGAGACTCCGCACGCTGCATCCGATTGCCCTCAACCGCAATTACCCGCCACGCTCGCCCAAAGCATCACCGTAACCACCACCCTCGAACCTCTTCCCCTCGCCGAAAGCGACCGCTCCGTCAATCTCATCTCGCCGCGCGACCAACCGCTCGTTTCGAACTCCGTCGTCGATCTCCTCCGCCAGGACGCCTCCCTCAACCTGCAATCCCGCGCCGCCAACGGCGTCCAGGCCGACCTCTCCCTCCGCGGCACCACCTTCGAGCAGTCCCTCATCCTGCTCAACGGCCTTCGCATCAACGATCCCGAGACGGGCCACCTGAATCTCGACATCCCCGTCCCCCTCGACGCCGTCACCAGAATCGACATCCTTCACGGCTCCGGCAGCACGTTTTACGGCTCCGACGCCATAGGCGGCGCGGTCAACCTCCTCACCCAACCCCCCGCACCCGGCCTCACCGTGATCGGAAGCGCAGGCGGCGGCAGCTTCAACTCCATCGAGCAGCACCTCCGCGCCTCCTACACCACCGCGCCCTTCGCCGAACAACTCACTGCCAGCCGCGACACCTCCGATGGCTTCATCCCCGACCGCAACTACTCCTCCAACGCCCTCGCCTCCGAGACCTGGCTCAACTGGAGACCCGGCGCTTCCAACAACAGCCCCTCAAACTTTGCAACCGACATCCTCCTCGCCGCCAGCGACCGTCCCTACGGCGCCAATCTCTTCTACGGCCAGTTCCCCTCATGGGAGCGCACTAAAGGCTGGTTCGCCGCCATCCAGCAGCAGCTCGGCCCCCAAACCGCCGCCAGCTTCGGCTATCGTCGCCACACCGATCTCTTCGTCCTCTTCGTCGACCAGCCCGCCCTCTACGAGAACAACCACATCACCACCAGCTACGAGGGCGCCCTCCGCCGCGCCGACACCTTCGGCCCCAACGCCACTCTCTCCTACGGCGTCGAAGCCGACGGCGACACCATCCACAGCTTCAACTTCTCCGGCAGCGCGATCACTCCCGCCCTGGGCATCCACTCCCGCAATCAGGGCGCGGGCTACGCCAATCTCAGCCTTCGCGCTCTCCGCCGCTTCTCTCTCTCACTCGGAGCCCGTGACGAGATCCTCTCCGGCACAGTCACAGGTACAGACAACGTATTTTCCCCCAGCATCGCCGCCGCCTACACCCTCACCCGCACCCTCCGCCTGCGAGCCTCCGCCGGCCACGGCTTCCGCCTCCCCACCTACGTCGACCTCTACTACGCCGACCCCACTACCATCGGCAACCCCAACCTCAAACCCGAGTCCTCCTGGAGCTACGAGGCCGGCGCCGACTGGACCCCCGCAAACGGCCGCCTCACCCTGACCGCAGCCGCCTTTCGCCTCCAGCAAAAAGACGCCATCGATTACGCCAAAACCATCCTGGCCACCGATGCTCTCACCGCATCCGAGCCCTGGCAGGCCATCAACATCCAGAACCTCAACATCACCGGGGCCGAAGCCACCACCCGCCTCCGCCTCACCAGCAACCAGCAGCTTCAGTTCAGCTACACCGCCGCCCACGCCGCCTCGCCCCCACCCAACCTACTCTCCGAGTACGCCTACAACTACGCCGCACAAAACGCCCTCGTCCGCTGGACCGGAAACTTCCGCCAGCTCACCGCCAACACACAAATCAACATCGTGCAAAAAACCACGCAAACGGCCTACCCGCTCTGGGACATCGCCCTCACCCGCAACACCGGATGCCTCCGCCCCTACTTCCGTGCCTTGAACCTAAGCAACACCGGCTACCAGGAGATTCCCCAGGTCCCCCTGCAAGGCCGCACCCTCATGGCCGGCGCCGAATTCAACTGGTCGCGCAGATAGTCTTCGGCAAACTATTCCAAAACAGTCTCAAGGTCGCGCGCTCCATGCACCACACGTGCAATGTGAATCTCGGAATCTTCACGCAAGATGATGTAGTAAATCGCATGATTTGGAAATCCCTTGATAGCGAGACGACGCATGCCTTTAAGCCTGTCCGACTCGAACTGACAGAGGCTGCCGCGTTCGGGAAATCGGAGCAAAGAATCAATCGCTCCCGATACTGCCTGTTGCCATCGCAGCGGAAGCTGATCGTTCAAAGTGCGCTCACGGTAATAAATTGCCTGAGTAAGAATTTCCTGCGCTGCCTGCCTGCTGATATCAATTGATCTTCGTGCCGTTGTCATATTTGGTTAATACGGCAAACTCAGCATTATCTTTTTTATTTTTTTTGCCTTTTTCGGGGACGTTCAGAGAGTTTCTCCTCAAGCAGCTCCAGCAATGGCCTTCCGGCGAGCTCCTTAGTAGTGATACGAATTGAGCCGGAGTCAAGAGCCTTCAGAAGGCTTTTCTCCAACCTCGCAAGTTGAGCTTGCTTGTCACGCCGTATTAACTCGCGCACGTATTCGCTTGGCGTTCCATACTCGCCATCAGCTACCTGGAACTCCACATAGCTCTTAAGCTGTTGCGGCAAGGAGATATTAAGAGAGGTCATTGCCATAGCTTCATTATATGTCATTTAATGAAGGTAACTCAGCATTCTTGATGAACCAGCCCTACTTCGCCAGCTCCGCCTTCACCATCTCGCTCACCAGCCTTCCATCCGCCCTCAGCCCATCCGCCATAATCCTCTGCTGCACCGTCTTCATCACCGCCCCCATATCTTTCGGTCCCGGCCGCTTTCCGTCCACCGTCAGCGTATCGATCGCGCCGCACACCACCCCGCGAATCACGTCCTCCCCCGCCGCCTGCGGCAGATAGCCTTCGATCATCCCGATCTCTGCCTGCTCTTTCGCCGCCAACTCCGGCCTGTTGCCTTTGGTGAACGACTCCACCGACTCCTTCCGCTGCTTGATCAGCGTAGTCAGAATCTGCGACTCCTCCGCATCCGTCAGCTTCTCGCGTTTATCGATTTCCTTGTTCTTCAGCGCCGACTTCACCATCCGCAGCGTCGTCAGC
>DATAVY010000231.1:0-17432 GCA_036267495.1 Edaphobacter sp. | reverse complement strand
CACTACCGGGCTAACCCAAGCCCCGAAGTCCGGACTTAAAGTATTTGTTTGGAAGACTTTGCATACTTTTGACGGGGAGGGGGAGGTTCACCCTGAAATCCTGTCTTTACCGCCAGCTCACCGCAAGATGCCACCGCAGCTTCCGCTCCAACGTCTTCTCCAGCACATGCGCATACTCCATCAATTCCGAGAGCACCTGTTCCCCTTCGCTCCCAAGCTGGAGAGGATCGGCATCCAACGCCAGCAGCATCGCTCGCACAGTCCGCAGTCCATCTTCCGCCGAATACCACTGCGGCGGCGGCAACCGTCGCATCAGCTCCTGATTCCCCGCCCCCTCTTCGATCAGCAGCGACATCGAATTCTCATCCGCTGAAAAAAACTCAATCAGCGGACGAACTCCCAGCCGAAGCGCCAGCCGTTCCAGCGCATCTTCATGCCGGGCCAGCGAGCGTCCGTTCACAAAGATATCGAACCCCGGGTCCTCACCCTCGACCACGATGTACATCGAAGCAGCCATCTCCCGCAGTGTATCCCGCAAAACATTCGCTGAAAAGTATCACCGAAGCGACAATATTGTCTCCTCTGTGCCCGCCTTCCAGAACAAAAGCACCCCTGCTCCCACCATCAGCAGAACCGTCCCCGACACCATCCTGACGTTCCATTCAGGCCGCATCAGAACATAGCTCTCAAGAATTGTTAGTAAAGGAATCGCCAGATAACGCGCCGCAAATCGTATAGGCGCCATCTCGCGCAGCAGCCAGACAATCAACAACACCTCAACCGCATCCATCAACGAAGATATCGACCCAATCGAAACCAACTCACTCAACCTCCGCACACCCTCTCCCCGAACAGCGCTCCAACCCAACAAAAAAATCGCGTTAGCAACACCAGCAACCGCAATCGCCTCCACAAATCGGAACCCACGAAGCAAACGGTACATCCACACACTCGCAAATCCCACAAGAACAACCGCTACGCAAACAACTGCCAACAGAACACGCCCTCGGATCGAACTGGAAAATCCCAACGGCAGCAACAGCAGGAGTCCTCCAAGCCCGACAAGCGCCGGCACCAGAAATCGTCTCGCCCCGCGCTCCTCACCACCGGACCCGCCGCCAGCGGCAACCACCATCACCACCACAATCGGAACCATCGCAAACAGCGCAGACCTTGTGATCGCCGACACGTTTCCTCGCGTACATTCGCCCGCTACAATCGGAACTCCGAAGAACATCACAGAAGTCGCAGCCAACCGGCCCCACCGCGGGCCGGCAATTCCAGGCAACAATTCACGCCCAGAAAACAACATCGCAATCAGCCCCACCACGCCAAAAAGAATTCCTTGCTGCTCCAACTGCGGCAACGGATTCGCCATATCAGAGATCACCCACGATGTCCCCGACAGCAGGCAAAGCGCCGCAAACGCAATCCAAAGAGTCCATCGCATTCGAGAGGCATCCCGTCTCAACCCAAATTAAAAATTACTTCCACACGAGAGAAACCGGCCCAATCGCCAACTAGTCCGTCACTTTCGTCTCGCGCGAAGACACAAAAGCCGCGCAAACGCGCGGCCTCTGCGATAAGCGTCGATGAAACTCTAGCGATTGCCGCCGCCCTGCGATCCACCGGAACCTGGACCACCCGGCCTGCGTCCTCCACGGCGCCGCCGACTACCCGGCCGTCTCTGTCCACCCGGCCCGCTCGGTCTCGGACCACCAGCCGCAGCAGGAACTGGAGGAGCTCCATCCGCGCGATTAAAGTTCGGCTCATCCGCGGACTCCTCCCCATCGTCCTCGAAATCGTCTCCGTCTTCCTCCACATCCTCAGTGGATTGATTCGCATGAGGCGCAGAAGCTGCTGCCTCAACACGTCCTCCGTCCGTCCCAACCTGTCCCGGCTCCGGCAGCCCAAGCTTCGCACGCTGTTCGCGAAGAACCGCCTTCCGCGAAAGTTTGATCCTGTTCCCTTCAATCGCCAGCACCTTCACCAGGATCTGATCGCCCTCGCGCAGTTCGTCTTTGACCTCCTTCACGCGATGCTCCGCGATCTCGGAGACGTGCAGCAAACCGTCGGTTCCGGGGAAGATCTCCACAAACGCGCCGAACTCAGCAAGCCGAACCACCTTGCCCAGATACGTCTTTCCAATCTCAGGCACAGCCGTAAGATCGCTGATCATCTGGATCGCCCGTGCCAGCCCATCAGCATCGCTCGAAGCGACATTCACCCGCCCCGTATCGTCCACGTCGATCTTCACGCCCGTCGCGTCGATAATCCCGCGAATGACCTTGCCCCCTGGCCCGATCAGATCGCGAATCTTGTCCGTCGGAATCTGAATGGTGTGAATACGCGGAGCAAACTGCGACTTCTCCTGGCTCGCGCTTGCAATCACACCATCCATGGTATCCAGCAGGAACAACCGTCCCTGCCGCGCCTGCTCCAGCGCCTCGCGCATAATCTGCGGAGTGATCCCCATGATCTTGATGTCCATCTGCAGCGCCGTAATTCCCTTGCGGGTACCGGCAACCTTGAAGTCCATATCGCCATAGTGATCTTCGGCGCCCGCAATGTCCGTCAGAACGGCGTAGTTCTCGCCTTCCTTCACCAGACCCATCGCAACCCCGGCAACCGATCCCTTGATCGGAATGCCAGCCTGCATCAACGCCAGCGACGCGCCGCAGACCGTCGCCATCGACGACGATCCGTTCGACTCCAGAATGTCCGAGACCACGCGCAGCGTATAAGGAGACTCATCCTCACCCGGCAGCACAGCCTCGATCGCCCGGTACGCCAGCGCGCCATGGCCGATCTCCCGCCGTCCCACTCCCGTCATGCGCCCAACCTCACCGACCGAGAACGGCGGAAAGTTATAGTGCAGCATGAACCGCCGCTTCTGTTCTCCCTCGTAGCTCTCCAGCCGCTGCGCATCGTCCGTCGTTCCCAGCGTCGCGCTCACCAGCGCCTGCGTCTCACCGCGAGTAAACAGCGCCGACCCGTGCACCCGAGGCAGCACTCCCACCTCGATCGTCAGGTCGCGGATCTTATCGAAGGCCCGATGATCCGGCCGGATCCTCTCCTTCAGCACCTGCTCCCGGAAGATATTCTCCCGCAGCAGCTCATAGTACTTGCTCAGCTTCTTCGCCGCGTCCGCCTCCCCTTCCGGAAGATCCTTCTTCAACTCGTCTTTTATCGCCTTCACCAGCGCATAGCTCTCGAACTTCGGATGCTTCTGCGTATCCAGCGCATCCTTCAGCCGCGCGCCAATCTTCGCATTCAGGCCATTCAGGTACTCCTGGTCGATCTCCACCGCGCTCACCAGCCGCTTCGGTTTTCCAGCACGCCGGGCCAGATCTTCGATCGCCGCACAGATCTTCTTGATCTGCTCGTGGCCGAACTCAATCGCGTCGACAACACGGTTCTCCGCGATCTCCTTCGCCCCCGACTCGATCATCACAATGCCGTCCTTGGTCCCGACCACCATGATGTTCAGCGCACTCTTCGCCCGCTCGGCATACGTGGGGTTCACCACAAACTGATCGTCCACAATTCCGATTCGCACCGCGCCCACAGGCCCGTGAAAAGGAATATCGCTCAACGCCAGCGCGCAGCTAGCGCCGTTGATGCCGAGCACATCCGGATCGTTCTCCTTGTCCGCCGAATAAACAAACGCAACCACCTGCGTCTCATTCCGGAACGCCTCAGGAAACAGCGGCCGGATCGGCCGGTCGATCTGCCGGCTCGTCAGAATCTCCTTCTCGCTCGGCCTGCCCTCACGCTTGATAAACCCGCCGGGAATTCTCCCCCCTGCATACGTAAACTCGCGATACTCCACCGTTAGCGGGAAGAAATCAATCCCCTCTTTCGGGTCCGGCGAAGCCACAGCCGTCGCTAAAACCACATTGTCGCCGCTTGTCGTGAGCGCCGCGCCAGAGGCCTGTTTCGCCATGCGTCCGGTCTCAAATTTAATCTGCCTGCCGCCGGCAAGCTCAACTGTCACGTCCTGTTTCATGTTGCCTCTCTTCTCTCTTTTTCATTCCATTAAGCTTTTTCAAATCGCGTCATCCGTCGAGCGGGCGCGAAACAAACGCACTTCCCCGCGCGGCTACCTGGCCGCCGGACAATTGCGCTGGTATAGGTCGTTGAAGGTCCGGCACCGGTCTAGACCGCAAACCGCGGACGCAACACCGGCATCTCTCATCGTCGGCAACTCCAGCGTGCAAAGTCCTGTCTGACCTTGCACGAATCTTGCAGCCGAATGAGGACGGGCCGTAGCTACTTCCATGGTTTGAACGGTATCTCCGGGGAATAGTGCGCTTACTTGCGGATCCCGAGCTTGCCGATCACCTCGCGGTACCGGTCTGCGTCGCACTTTTTCAAGTAGTCCAGCAAGCGGCGCCGCTTGCTCACAAGCATCAAAAGCCCGCGGCGGGAACCGTGGTCCTTCTTGTGCTCTTTAAAGTGTTCCGTCAACTCGCCGATGCGCTCGCTCAGAATCGCGATCTGGACCTCTGGACTCCCGGTGTCGGAGTCGTGCGTACGGAACTTTGCAATAATGTCTGTCTTTTTAGCGGATGCCAACACAGCTGTCTTCTGCTCCTGATTCTTCTAGTCCACTCTTAGTGTCTACACAAGGATAGCATCGCCCGCCAAACACGGCAATCAAGGCGCGTCCCAAAAACATCCCCGCAATCGCCAAAACAAATCAGGCAATATTCGCCTTCAGAAAAGCCAGCGTCCGCTCACGAGCCAGCTTTGCAGCCTCGGCATGATAGTGCGCCGGATCGACGTCGCGATTGAACGCATGTCCAGCACCCTCATACACAAAGATCTCCACATCAGGATGCGCCGCGCGCACCGCCTCAATCTGGTCTTTTCCGATGTGATTATCCTCTGCCCCGAAGTGCAGCATCACCGGACAGCTCGGCTCCTCCTTGGCAAAGTGCCCGATGCCGCCGGCATAATACCCGACGCAGCACGACGGCTGCATCCTGTAGTTCTCCCCGCGCACCGCCACTAGCCACGCCGTCAATCCGCCATAGCAATATCCCACTACCCCGATGCCCTTGCCCGACTCCTTCGCCACCCCATACGCCGCCGCAACGTCCATCAGCGTCGTCTCCGGCTTCAGCTTCGGATAAAGCTCCATCGCCTTCTTCTGGCCCTCGCCGCTGTAGCTCAACTCCAGACCGCGCTCGAACCGGTCGAAGATCGCAGGCGCCACCACCAGAAACCCATCCTTCGCATATCCATCCGCAACACTGCGAATGTGCGCATTGATGCCGTAAATCTCCTGCACCAGAACCAGCGCTCCGATCGCTTCACCTTGGGGCCGCGCAACGTACGCGCCCAGCTCGTGTCCATCCTGTGCCTTTACCTTGATCCAATCGCTCATGGCTTCCATCATAACCAGTGCGGCCTGCACTTCGCACTCGGCCAAGGTCAAATAAAAGTAAAACTATCCGGCAAAGACGGGCATCATCAAATCGAATATCCATCGAATCAAACCACATTCCAAAGAAACACCAGCCGCTACAACGTCTTCTCAGGAGCCGCATAGCCCTTCATCTCACGCGTCCAGCGCAGAAATCTCCAGAGCTGTCTCTTCTCCCTCCGGAAAAGATTCCAGAAATCGCGCGCCCGCACCGTATCCGCCCTCTGCCCCGAATAGGTCTCCAGCCGCCACCGAAGATAAGAACTCCGCCACGGCCGCAGCCGGTTGGCGCGCGTCGCATTCCACAAAAATCTCAGCTCCTCGACCATTCCATTCGCCCTGATTCAGTATAGGCACCCAAAACCCCAAAACCATCCAGATTCATTTACCTTTCCCCAGACCAGTCCGGCTATGTAGAATACTATCGGCATCGGGAAAAGTGGCGTAGCGCGCGATGAACCTCATCCTCTCCACACCGGCCGTACCGCCAGCAGAGACTCCGCGCTCCATCCCTCAAGCCGCGTTCGAACAAGCCGCCGCCAATCCCGACCCCACAGAGACATGGCTCCTCGTCGTCACCGGCATCTCATCGGCAACCTTTCTCGCCAATCTGATCTGCCCATCGCCCCATCCTCACGCGACCTATTGGATCGTCCTCTTCCTCCAGGCAGCCTTCCTCCTCGCCCTCACCGCAGCCGCAGGAGCCGCAGGAATCTTCGTCCCCTGGTTTTTTCTCAAGATCAAACCTCCATTCCCCTTCGCCTCACTGGCAAAGAAGGCCGCACTGGCATGGGTCTTTCTCCCCGGCATCATCCTGCTCTATCACAGGCACTCGCCATGGATGTTTCCCGTCCTGGCCGTCGCCGCCATCGCCATCGCCTTCAACATCCGGCGGCTCGTTCCCGCAGCCGAATCTCTCCCATCGAACCTGGCGCCTGAAACCAGAGATCTGCCCAGCAAGTTGCCCCGCAATCTGCAAACCTACTTGCCCTCGCTCAACGGTCTCCCCGGATCAGACTCGCGTCCCTTGCGCGCATTCTTCCTGGCTGCATGCCTGCAAGGCGCGCTTATGGCAGCAGTAGCGGAGTGGTTTTTCTTCGCCGCGATTCTTCTGTCCGTCTCTCTGTTTCTACTGGTCTGGCAATGGAGCGCCTTCGACAGCGCCGCGACCGGAAGATTCGCAAACAAACAATCGGCCACGCTCCTCTACACACTCGCTTTTTTCCTCACAGCATTTCTGCTGATTCCATCCGCCAGCGGCGGAGCGCCCGGAGCTGGGGGTACGGCCCGCGCACCTCGCACTCCACCCACCTTCGCCCACGGACCCGCAGCCACCTCCAACAACGATTACATCGGCATCATTCTCTGGTCGCCTCCGGTAAAGAAGCAGGCCCTCCCACCCGTACCCCGCCCCCATTCCTTCGCCAGCGGAGCCGCAGCGAAACCGTTGATCATTCCCTTCGACGGACAATACTGGTACTTCAAAGCGCCCAGCGTCAGACCCGGTCCCCACGCTCACGTAGCCCGGGGAAGGCCGACCGATGTCACCGTTCGCTCCTCCGATTTCGCTCCATTGCTGATGGAGGCCCACCAGAATCTCAATTCACCCATTGACCTGGCATGCTGCCGCGAGATCGAACTTGCAATCACCAACGCCGACACTCGCCCGGGAAAGATCTCTCTCGGCCTCATCCTCACCGATGCCATCTCCCCGGACAAGCCATCGCGCAACCTCGGCAGCCGCCCGATCCCGTCGAGCGAGCCCGCAACCATCCCCCTCGATCGCGCCCCAATCCACGAA
The DNA here is from genome assembly GCA_036267495.1 of Edaphobacter sp. Classification (GTDB taxonomy): domain Bacteria; phylum Acidobacteriota; class Terriglobia; order Terriglobales; family Acidobacteriaceae; genus Edaphobacter. The sequence continues at coordinate 10,200 of DATAVY010000231.1, read as the reverse complement.
GTCCTGCGCTTCCCAATCCCGCGGTCCTCAACCACCCACCGGTTCAACGAAATCACAGTCATCTATCTCCCCACGCCCGAGCGCGCCCGGGGCGCCGCAAAGGTCTCCATCCAAAGCTTCGCCCTAATCCCAAGATAGAGCTCCCATCCAGCATAGAAACGAAATCCCCGTCGCTTTTGCTATTGCTGTCGCTTTGCTGTTGCCGTCGCTCTTGCTGTTACCGTCGCTCTTGCCTTCGCCGTTGCTTTGCCCTTCGCCGTTACTTTACCCTTCGCCGTTGCTTTAGCCTCCGCCGTTGCTCTTGTCTTTAAAGTTGTCATCCCCGAAGGGATCTGCGTTTGCTGTTGCCTTTGGGTTTGCTGTTGCCTTTGTGTTTGCTGTCGCTGTTGCTGTTGCTGTTGCTTCTGCGTTTGCTGTTGCTGTTGCTTTTGCGTTTGCTGTTGCTATTGCTCTTGCCTTTGCCCCAGCCTAGCCGTCATCCCTGAAGAAGATCTGCTTCTGTCTTCGCCTTTCTTTGTCTTTTGTTCTTAGTTGTCATCCTCGTTTTAGTTGTCATCCTTTGCGGCAAGCGGAGGACCTGCTTTTGCCTCTGCCCTCGCCCTGGCGTTTGCCTTGTTTTTGCATGTCCTTTTATTTGTCATCCCGCAGGGATCTGCTTTTGGTTCTTTGCTTTTGGTTCTTTGCTTTTGGTTCTCTGTTTTTAGTTCTTGCTTTTGGTTCTTGCTTTTGGTTCTTGCTTTTGGTTCTTTGCTTTCGTTCTTGCTTCGTTTTTGTCATTGCTTTTTAGTTGTCATCCTTCGCCGCAGGCGGAGGATCTGCTTTTGCCTTCATCTTTGTCGGAGGATCTGCTTTTGCCTTCATCTTTGCGTGTCCTTTCATCTGTCATCCCAAGGAATCTGCTTTCACCATCACCATTTACCGTCGCCTTCTTTTGGACTGGCACTACCTGAGGCGAAGCCATTGAATCTATTATCTTTGTATCAACCGTTATTTTTTTTCTTCAAAAACAGCCCAGAAATCGCATGTCAAGCCCCAAAACCACCTAACTCAATGAAACACAATAAGATAGCGTTGGCAGTTTAGTTAGGATCAACCCGCTATAATCGATATATAGAGTTAAGAAAAAGCTCCGGCTTGGCCGGAGCTCTTGCGTGTAGCACCCTTAAGTCATTTGCTGACAATATTTTGGACGCAACCCTTTTGTCTGCAATACTTTAGCGGTTACCACACGCGCTAAATCACTGCAGGCATTAGATTTACACGCGGGCAATGGGGGATCCCCCCCGGGAAGGTGGAGAAACTCAACGGAACGCTATGCCTCCTACCTCATCATGCTGAAGAGATCCGAACTTCCAAGCGCGTTGATGACGCTGAGCAAAGCCTGATGCTGCGTCTCCGCCTGGGACAACTGGGTCGCCACCGCAGCAGGATCAGCCGACACCAGGCTGCTCTGCGCCACCTTCAACTCGCTCTCCTCCGTCTGCACATACGTGCTGGTCGATTGCAGCCGGCTCAAGGAGCTATCGAGCGTGCTGCGCTGCGAAGAAAGTTGACCAAGCGCCGTCGTCAGGGCGGAGGTATCCGCCGTAATCGCGCTCGTCGCCGCCCCGCCCGAGAAATCGGAGATCAACTGGTTCAGCGCACCCAGCACACCGGAGCCCGCCGCGCTAAAGACGGACGAGCCGGGAAGATTCACCTGGATCTTCTGCCCGCTCGGTGACTCGACAAACTGGAGATTGTTATCGCCCGTATAGTTGGCCATTGCAGGATCGGTCGAGGTATCGAGCGTGAACGGCGGTGTCGATCCTTGGCTTCCGCCAAACAGGTACTGCCCCTGGTAGCTGGTATTCGCCAGAGAGAGAACCTGGTCGCGAATTCCGCTCAATTTTTGAGCGACGCTGGCGATATCGGAAGCGTTAAGAGTTCCATTGCTGCCCGAAACCGCGGTGGAGATCGCAGATGTTATCTGGGTGACAACCTCGCCCAGCGTCGAATCCGCGACCTGCAAGCGCGACGCTTCATTCGACGCAGTCTGCACAAACGTGTCGTCCTCGGCGATCGAGCTTCCCAGCAGCGTGCTCTGCGCCACCGCAACCGGATCGTCCGCGAGCGAGGCAACCCGCAACCCGCTCGACAGCTCGGAGGTAAGCGTCTCTTCAGCGGCAGTCGATTGATCGAGCGACGCCGTCAGATTGGTAACGTAATTCGGATCGACTCGCATGATGGTGCTCCTGAGTTTCAGTCTTGGAATTCGATAATGGCTCATCGCGTGTATTAGGTCGCCGCTTGCATTAGGTCACTGACGTCTCTACGCCAAGGTTGAGTGCGCTGGCCATGATGGAGTTGGCGATATTGAAGACCTGCGCCGCCGATTGATACGCGCGCTGATACTGGGTCAAATTCGCCGCCTCCTCATCCAGCGAGACGCTGGAGAGTGAATCGCGCTGGGTCGTGAGCTGGGTAAGCGCCGTCTGCTGCGCGCCATTATCCGCCGTAGCCGCGGACACGTCGCTGCCAAGCTGGCCCAGAAAGGAGGCCAGAAACTCCGCGGCCGTTTGACCCCCCATCACTGCAGCGCTCGAAAGGCCGGCAAGGACATTCGTATTGCCGGCGGAGCCTTCGCCCGGCGCGGCAGGCGCAAGTGCATTCGGATCGGTCGTGGCCACCTGGATTGACGATGCAGCGCCGTTCTGGGAAGGTGGAAGAGTAAAGATCGCCCCGCCAGGGTTTCCATTGCCGTCGATTCCCAGCGCATTCTGGCTATTAACCTCGCTTCCAATGTCAAAGGCAAAGCTGTCGAGCGCGTCCTGGTAACCGGGCAACTTCTGGTCTCTCGCCTGGAGAACCCCGCCAAGGTCGCCCCCGCTGAGATTCGAGGTCACATCCTGGCCGTCGACGCCGGCGATAACATGAGTGACCCCACCTACCTGCGTCGTGCTGACCGCAAACGCCGTGCTGCCGCTGACCAGCACCGCGCCGCCGCTGGTCGTCAGGGTGATGCCGTTGTCCTCGGTAGAAATTTGATTTAAGCCGACCAGTCGAGACAGTTGTGCAATCGCCAACTGCCGCTGGTCTTCAAGCGCCCCAGCGTCCGAGTTGGGACTCGCGCTTGTGATCTGAGCGTTTAAGGAAGCGATCGTGCCTGTGAGCGAGTTCACCTGGCCAACGTCGCTGACAACCTGTTGATTGAGGCCGGTAGAAACCTGAGCCAATTGGCTGGATGCCGAGTTGAAGGCAGCCGCCAGAGTATTCGCCGCAGTCAGCACGTTTTGCCGCGTCGCCGTATCGGCGGGATCGCTCGCGAGCGCGGAGACCGCACTGAAGAACGAGTTCGTCGCGGAGCCCAGAATTGTCGAACTGGCGGAGCTGGCTGTGGAGCTCAGTCCAAAGATATTCTGTACCTGCTGCAAAGCGGATTCGAGCGCGCCCGACTGCGCCTGAGTCTGCGTCTGTTGCTGCACCCGCTGTTCGAGAACCCGGTCCCTCTGCGAAGTCGCGCTCGCCGTGACACCGGAGCCTACAGAATCGCCGCTGAGAGTTACCGCATCGACCGGCTGAAACGTCACGACCTGACGGGTATACCCCACGGTGTTCTGATTCGCGACGTCATTCGACGTTACGTTCAGTGCCTCCTGATCGGCAATAAGCGCCTGCCTGGCGATGTCCATTACGGAAGTGATCGAGCTCATTGGTTCCTCATGTTTTCCTGCAGAATGCGCAACCGCGTCCGAAACTTTAAATTGAAAGATGTGATTTCCTCAACAACGTTGCCAATCAGCAGATCCGTAGAACTTCGTACTTCAGTCCAGAAGGGACTGGATAATTTTGTCAGCTACATCGGCGGACGATACGCTGTAGTTTCCCGCGGCGATTGCCTGCTGCAACGATGCAACCTTCGCGGATCGCGTGTCGGAACTCTCCAGAGCTTGAGCGACCAGACCGCCTGTGGAACTCAGGTTGGTTTCGTCGGCATGCTGCACCTGGGCAACTGCCTGCAGGCTCGAATTGCTCCCGCTGTCCGACGCATTCGCCTGGCCCGCCGGCTTCACCTCCGAGGTTGCGATCGAGTGGATTGCCTGCTGAAGGCTATTGATTCCGCTGGGGTTCATGCTGTGGTCCTCCGTCTACTTGGATGTATCGGCGCGGGATCCAGAAACTTTAGTACCAGAAGACTTCTCATCCGCAACTCGCAGATGTTCCAGGTTTACCTTCGAGACAATCTGCTTCGCTATACCGAAACCGCCCCCCTTCGAGATGGCCTTTGCGACCGCCTCAGTGCCAAAGCTGCTTATCGTGTCCCCGGCGGAGTCATCGTCCTTCTCTTCGCCTCCCCAGCTGTCGTGCCCGTGTTGCATGGGCTTGAGCAGCTCCTGCAGCATCGTTGCCTCAAACTGCTGGGCCGCATCGACCAGTCTGGCCTGCTTCTGACCTTCCGCGCCCGCTGCCGGCGTTAAGATATCCGAGCTGATCCTCATTGCACCTCAATCTCCGCTTCCAGCGCGCCTGCGGATTTCATCGCCTGAAGGATCGAGATGACGTCCCGGGCCGAGGCGCCGATCGTTTGCAGGCTGCGCACCAGATCATCCACAGTAGCCCCCTGTTTCAGCTCGATACGATTGACCGGCTTATCCAGAGCATCGATTCTCGTCTGCTGCACGACCTGCGCTGTGCCTCCGGAAGAAAAGGCGTTCGGCTGCGATACCTGAAACTCGCTCACCACGTTCACCGCCAGTCCACCATGCAGAATGGAAACCGGCTGCAATACGACGGTTCCACCGATAACGACGGTTCCAGTGCGCTCATTGACGACAACCTTCGCCCGCGGAAAGACAGGTACCTCAATCGCCTCAACCTGCGCCAGCAAGGCAGGAATATCCTCGCCGCTGACGACCGACAGATCGACCCGACGGCTATCCAGAGCATGCGCAGCAGACCGTCCCAGGTTTCGATTGATTGAGACAGCCATCGCCTCCGCACTATGGAAGTCTGCATCATTGAGCAACAGTGAAAAGTTGGTCTTGCCTTCGAGGTCCAGCGGAACTCCGCGCTCGACGATTGCACCGAAAGGAACCCTCGCCGTATTGGGATGGTTGAACTGCTTCATATTGCCGTTGGCGGTAATGGAATACCCGCCCACAACCAGAGAGCCCTGGGCCTGGGCGTAGATCTTGCCATCGGCCCCGTAAAGAGGAGTCATCAAAAGCAGACCGCCCTCAAGGCTCCTCGCGTCGCCGGCTGAGGAAACCGTGATGTCCAGCTTGGTGCCGGACCGGGCAAAGGGCGGCAGGGTCGCGGCAACAAAGACAGCGGCGAGATTTTGTACGCGAATTGAAGCTGCCGGCACGCTCACTCCCATGCGAAGCAGCGTCGCCGCCAGAGTCTGCGTGGGAAAGGTGGTTTGCTGGCTGTCCCCGGTGCCTTGCAGACCGACGACAATGCCATAGCCAACCAGCTGGTTGTCACGGATGCCCTCAATCGAAGAGATGTCTTTGATCCTCGCCTCTCTTGTCGTCGATGCCGCCTGATCTGCGGCGAAGGCGCTGGCCACAAAAATCAAGGTTGCAAAAATCAGAAGAAGAGCACTCACCAAAGCGCTTCCCACAAGAGCGCTGCCGGCATACTTCCCTGCCCTCTTTAGCGTCGTCGGTTTGCTTTGTTCAGCACGCATAATTCCCCGTTAGAAGATCAATACCTTTTCCAGAAGCCGAATAAGAGCGTTCTGGCGATGAGTGTAATCGTTGATGATTCCCTTGCCGCGCACCTCCAGCTCAAGGCTCGAGATAGCTGTCGACAGGACTTGATTTTGCTGCGAGATATCTTCCGGGCGCACAAGTCCGCGCAGGATGATGGTCTGGGTCTGCTGGCTGAACTCAACCTGTCGAGCCGCCTCAATCACGAGCATCCCGTTAGGCAGCACCTCGATCACCTGTCCGCCGAATGTCGTGCTCAAGCTAGAGTTCGTCGCGCTCGTCCCCTGGGCGTTCAGTCCGGCAGCTGATGTTTGATTGATCAGATTCTGCAACGCGTTTCCTGCATGTAACGTGCCAAGTAGGGCAGAGACGGAGGAACTCGCATTGGACGCTCGCGAGTTCTTTACTGTTCCATCCGTAGAAGCCGCGAGGCTCTCTGAGACTACGACAGAGAGCAGGTCATGAGGCCGCATAGCACGCACGTCGGTGACCATGCGGGTGAACCGTCCGCTGTCTGTCCAGATTGAGCCGGGGGCAGCCTGAACGTTAGAGTTTTCTGCTCTAACCCGAGCGAGATAGGAGGCCAAGGACGCAGCCGCAACATTGGGTTTCGCTTCAGTCACCTTATGGCCGGCGTTCGCCTGGGCGTCAAGCGAGGAGATCGCCAGAAATGAAAACAATAACGCCGCGATAGTCGAAGCAATGTAATTTGAACTGGTGTTGTCCCGCGGCAAGACCGCAGCCTGCGTTAATTTCCTCATGGCAACATCTCCACGTTGGACCGGCCGCGGACAATGCCGGAGAACTGTTCCGGTACCGACTGATCGTCAGTGTTGCGACGCAGCAGCCGCACCCGGACGGTCTCTCCCAAGCCCGCGCTCTCTTCTGAGACTCCGGCAATCTCGATCCGAAGAATGTTTTCCTGTCTCCACAGCCTCACAACATCGCCGGCGTGTACTACAGCTGTTTGCCTGGCCGCCTCGAGCGAAGAATGTTTTTCCTGTGAGGATAATTTTCGCGAGATTGATTCAGGTGTTGGAAAGGCAATCGCAGGCCACTCCGGGTGATTGCAACTGCTGATGGTCACCCATCTTTGTCCGAGTACTGGATCGGACTGTATTCCCGCTACACGATATCCGTTGCTCTCTGATCCTGCTGAAAGCGAGGAGTTCGCCTGGAGAGAATCGACTGCGCTGCGTGGCGTGTCATAGCAGAGTGCGTGAGCAGAAATGGCTGCGAACAGAGTAGGAAAACACATCAGCCTGCTATACCGGAATCGTGAAGAAAGACTGTCGCTCATAGGTTCCTACCGGACCAGGCCGTTGATCTGCGAGTACATATCGTCGGCTACATGTATCACTTTGGAGTTGCTTTCGTAAGCGCGTTGCGCCAGGATCATCTGCACAAACTCGGCGACGACGTCGACATTTGAGTTCTCCAGATAGCCCTGCTGCAGGGTGCCCATGCCGCTGGTTCCTCCCGGTGCGTCGGTAATGGGATTTCCCGATGACTCCGTCTGCTCCAGCAAGTTGCCGCCGACAGAGTTCAGGCCCGCGGGATTGGCGAATGTCGCCAACTGGATCGTGCCGAGCTGCGCGGGATTGGATTGGCCGGGTAGGGTCGCCGTGACAACTCCATACTGAGAGATCGTGATGTTGGACGCGTTCGACGGGACCGTGATTGCCGGCAAGACGGTATCTCCATCCGTAGTGACCAGCGTTCCCTGGCTGTTGGGGTGAAAGTTGCCGGCTCTGGTGTAGGCGATCGTTCCATCGGGGCGCGATATTTGGAAGAAACCAGCGCCTTGTATCGCCAGATCGAACTGACCGTTGGTCTGGTTGAAGTCTCCCTGCGTCATGATCACTTCACTGGCGGCCGATTTAGTTCCCAGGCCAACCTGAAGTCCGGCGGACAGAGTCTGCTGGGTCTGCGCCGAACCCGGAGTGATGAGGTTCTGATAGATCATGTCCTCAAACTGAACCTGACGCTGGTGAAAGCCGGTTGTCGCGGAGTTGGCCAGATTATTTGCTATCGTGTCCAGATTAGTTTGCTGGGCACTCATTCCACTTGCCGCTGTATATAACGCTCGAATCATGTCAAGCTCCTCTTTCTAATGCCGGTACGAGATCTGATGGAGTGATTAACTTCAGACTCTGGGCAGATCTTCCGACGCGGTTTTGTCGAAATCGTTGTTGAAGACGCTGAGCGCCTTTTGCATCATCTCCGCTTGTCGCTGGACCAGCACCAATTGCATGGTTCCGTGCACAGCGTCTTCGTTGGCTCCTTCAACCGACCCCTGCTCGATTGATGCGGCTGCTGGAACCGGTTTGGCTCCATTGGCGGAAAAGCGGTTCGCTCCTTCGGCGGTGAGGACAGATTTTTCGGCGAAGTCGAAGGCGCCGACCCGGCCGGCGATCACGTTGCCGCCGCTGGTTGAGACCGAGATGCTGCCGTCTGGGGCGACGTAGATGGAACCGGTGGGGATGGTGATGGGCTTCTGGTTGGAATCGAGGACGGGCTCTCCCTTGAGTGTCTGGAGCACGCCGGTGGAGGAACGGGAGAAAGCACCGTCGCGGGTGTAGCGAATGCCGCTGGTTGTCTGGATGGCGAAGAAGCCCTGGCCTTCGAGGGCAAGGTCAAGCGGATTGCCGGTGGCTTTGATCTCGCCCTGGCCCAGGTCGAGGCGATTTCCGCCGAGCACTCCGAAGCCGTTGACGGACTGGCCTACCTGCGAAGCGGTTTCAGGGTCCTGATCGATGCCTCCCGCCAAGACTCCGCTGAAGTAGTCGCGCTGGGCGCGAAAGCCCGCTGTTCCTGCATTCGCGAGGTTGTTGGCCGCAGTATCGAGCGCCTGGGTGCGCGCCAACAGGCCTGTATACGCGGCGTAGAGTCCACTGTCCATGCCACAGGCTTATGCAGTTGGGTGGCCGAAGTTTGTGAGGTGCGGGTTAGAAGACGCTAAGGTGCATTTGCTCAAGGTTGACGATCGGATGCCGATAGTGATTTCAGACCAGATGCGGTCTGGATCCTGAGTTGGGGAGGGATTAGTTGCGAGCTCTGATTGTGGATGATTCGGCGGTAATGAGGAAGGTGATAGAACGGGCGTTGCGCCAGGCCGGCCTGGAACTCACCGAGGTTTTGCAGGCCTCTCATGGTGAGGAGGGCTTGCAGATGCTTCGGGACAATCAAAGCGCCTCCGCTCCACTGGCTTTGATTTTGACCGACATCAATATGCCGGTGATGGATGGGTTGGAGTTTTTGGAGACGCTGCGGCGGGAGAACCTGGCACAGGGTGTGCCGGTGGTGATGATTACGACCGAAGGCAGTGAGACGTTCGTCCTGCGGGCTATCGCGGCGGGCGCCCAGAGTTATATCTGCAAGCCTTTCACGGCGGAGCAGGTGAAGGCGCGCGTGCTGCCGCTGTTGCGGGCGGCATAGTTCGGCGGTGTTGTATTCGTTGACGGAAAACTTGAAGCGGGAAGAGGACAAGCGTGACTGACGTGCGGAATGAGGCAGTGACCCGGCTCGACTCGGCGGTCTCGGAGGTTTTTGAGACCATGCTGGAGCGAAGTTGCGATCCGCTGGACGGCGAGGTCGACACGGTCGAGGGAAAGATCGTGGCAAGAATTCAATTTACCGGCGCTGTCGACGGCGAGTGCCTTCTGTATGCGAGCCAGGCGACGGCATCGGTGACGGCGGAGGCTCTACTGGGCACTCCCTCCGAGCCGCACGATCCGATGGTGGATGATGCGATTGGGGAGTTGTGCAACATGATCGCCGGGGGGTGGAAGAGCAAACTGGCCTCTCCGGATTCGGACTGTTCGATCTCGATTCCGGCGGTGACGCGGGAGGGACTCGAGGGATATCAGGCGAAGTTCGGAACCAAGTTCAGCCGCAATTATTCCTTTCAGGGAAATGTCTTTGGGGTGGTTCTCGCTTTTTGAGGTACTCCCCCCATGGCCCGAATCTGTGCAAAGTCTTGATTAAAAAGCGACTTAGGTTTGGACCTTGCTTGTAAACTCCTGATAATAAAGACGCGTTCGTCTAAAGTCTTCTTTCCAGAGAGTTTATACTTCAAAGTTATCGAGGGCCGCACCTTCCCCTGCTGCCCTGTTTTTGATCTATATATCTATTATAGCGGTTGGAGCGGAACTAACCTGCAACTCTATTCCATTTTGTTTGAGGAATTTAGGTGTCTTCGGGGCTTGACATGCGTTTTCTGGGCTGAAAATGGCAAAAGAAAAAACTTTATCTCACAAGATCAATGAATTGAGGCGTTTGCGCGGTACTATTCGCGCTTCCCGAGAGGTCCATTTTTTGCTTCATAAGCTGGAGTTTCGACTACCAGTCGATCATAACCATTTGAATCTCACTATGCCGACCACGCTTGGGATAACGGCACTGCATCTTGCGGGAACTAGGCTCATGGCTCCTTGCTCACCAGTTCACTGATGAGGCCATTGGGAAAGACTTCCTTTACCAGAAAACGCGGCGCCGCACTATTTACGAA
>DATAVY010000230.1:0-2894 GCA_036267495.1 Edaphobacter sp. | reverse complement strand
TGGCACAACCCGGATCTGATCCAGAAGCTGAATCTCACCGCCGATCAACAGAAGCGCATGGACGACATCCTGCAACAGAATCGTTCTCAACTCATGGATCTGCGCGCCAACCTCGAAAAACAGGAGATGTTGATGGGTCCCATGCTGGCAGTTGACCAGCCCGATACCAACAGGATCCTCGCCCAGATCGATCTCACCGCTCAGGCCCGTGCGGAGCTGGAGAAAGCGAATGCCAAAATGCTTCTGGGAATCCGCAATGTGCTTACCCCGGACCAGTGGGCCAAACTTCAGGTCGAAGAGCGGGACAATCGCCGCACACGAATGAGGCCACGCAACGCTCCTGGTGGTCCCGGTGGGTCCGGGCAACCCGAGCCCGCCGGCACTTCAAATGGTCCTAACGATAACGACCAGATGTAAGTTCGCTTGGCGCCAAACCTGAATAGAAGTGCCGGCAGCGAAAACTGTCGGCGCTCGAACCTCTCTGCCATCTGCGCGATCTACTTCTTGCCGCGTACTACTTCCTTCGCCTGCGCAGGTCCCTCAGTCGGTACCGGTGGAACATCGGCCGACGCTACGCCGGTAATGCCCAGCTTCTTGCGCAGCTCTGCATCCACTCGGGTAAAGACATCTTTGTTCTCCTTCAGAAAGGCGCGGACATTCTCGCGTCCCTGGCCGATACGCTCACCCTGGTAGCTGTACCACGCGCCACTCTTGTCCACAATGTTGTGCAGCACCGCCAGGTCGAGAACATCGCCCTCACGCGAGATGCCCTCGCCATACAGAATGTCGAATTCGGCATCGCGGAACGGAGCCGCCACCTTGTTCTTGACAATCTTGACTTTGGTTCGGGATCCAACCACAGAATCGCCGTCCTTCACCGCGCCAATGCGCCTAATGTCGATACGGACAGAGGAATAAAACTTCAGCGCCTTGCCGCCCGTAGTCGTCTCCGGGTTGCCGAACATGACGCCAATCTTCTCGCGGATCTGGTTGATGAAGATCAGACACGTACGCGACTTCGAAACCGTTCCCGTCAGTTTTCTCAGCGCCTGCGACATCAGCCGCGCCTGCAGGCCCATATGCGAATCGCCCATCTCGCCGTCGAGCTCCGCCTTCGGAACCAGCGCCGCCACCGAGTCGACCACCAGCACGTCGATGGCGTTCGAGCGCACCAGCGCCTCGACGATCTCCAGCGCCTGCTCTCCATAATCAGGCTGGCTCACCAGCAGATTGTCGATGTCGACCCCAAGCTTGCCCGCATAGGCTGGGTCAAGCGCATGTTCCGCGTCCACAAACGCCGCCAGTCCGCCGGCCTTCTGCGCCTCTGCAATAATTTGCAAGGTAATCGTAGTCTTGCCCGAAGACTCCGGCCCGAAGATCTCGATGACCCGCCCTCGCGGAACTCCACCAACTCCCAGCGCTGCGTCAAACGAAATAGAGCCCGTGGAAATGACCGAAATCGGCACGACATCCTTGGAGCCGAGCCGCATGATCGAACCCTTGCCAAACTGCTTTTCCAGCCCGGAAAGAGCCAGTTCTATTGCTTTGCTACGGTCATCTGCCACGTTATATCTCTCCTATGTGGGTAAAACGATGGGTTTCAACTTCAATGCGGATTCTAGCACCCAAAACGGGAAAAGCAAACAAAAAGCGAATACAACTAACGACGTAGCAGGTCCACAGGCACGTTCACATCCTCAATCCGGAAGTAATCGGCAAGCGACGGATGCTTCATCGCAACCGCCCGATACATCTCCCAGGCAACACGCCGATAACTGAAATGGCCCGCAATCCCCGATCGCAGCTCCGCAATGTAAAGAGCCTCCGCAAAATCCATCTTGAACATCGAGCGGCATCGCGTCGCCAGCGGCAGGCAGTACTGGGCCGACTCCGCGGCTTCGGCAACGCCGCTATCATGCAGCCGATGATAGCTCGCATAGGCATCCTTCATCGCCGCGCCGAAGGATGCCTCAAGGCCAGCTTCAGCCAGCGTAGGCTGCCCCGGGCAAACCGGCTCGTCGTAGCCATGAACATCGGTGTAGCGCTGCAAAAGCTGCACACACCGGCGATGACGATGCATATCGCGAAATCCGCCAATATCCATAAGAATGTCGAACCGCAGACTGTGGCCCGCACTGAAGGCCCGCAGCAGCTCATCATGGCGCCCGCGATGTTTAGTGCCTAGCGCGATCAGTTCGCCGCAACGGGCGGCGTTCAGTGCCGCAACATTACGGCGAAGCTGTCGATAAGAGTAATGGCAATGCGGGTAAAGCAGCGACGTAGCGAGCTCCACTTCAAGTGACTCGACATCATCCAGCAAATCGACAACCGGCGACGGCTCAATCGGCTGGCCTGCCATTAATTCCGAGACTGCCGCAGTCAACTCGCTCCGAGAGTGTCGCAAATAGTCATTAGGCGTCGCATACTTCACCAGCGTCGGAGCGGTCTTCACCGGACGCAGCAGCGCCTCGCTCGCCCGTTCCCCACAGGCTAGATCGACCGAGCCAATCTCGTCGCACAGAACCTGCGCCGCACTCTGTTGCACATTCCACGCCGGCTCAGTAGCTGCAATCCGAAGTTTTTCGCCAAGCTGCCGCACTTCGGCAAACGGACTCGTCAGCAGCCGCGACACCTGCATCTCAAGCGTCCGCGCATTCACAATCTGCCCCAGCGAAGTATTCGTCGCCAGCGGCAGAAGATACCGGGCCACATCGAACGCGCGAGCCTTCAGGGTGCGCTCATAAGCCTCTGCCTTCATCGATTCCGGCCGCGGAATCGCGCCCTTCAACGCCTCCAGCATGCCTGCGCTCACGTGATCATAGGCAGTAAACAACGCCTCCACTGCCTCAGTAAAGACCGAAGTCTGCCCGCCAAAGTCCGGCGTGTACCAGCCC